>NZ_LT984805.1:300000-442080 GCF_900250115.1 Cupriavidus taiwanensis
TTGCAGCGTCTTGCGATCCAGCACACATCCCCCTGATACCTGAAGAAACAGACATCAGCATACAAAATGTGCTCTTTCGGGCCACGGTTTTCTGCGAAGAACCCTTTTTTTACCCACCAACGCTTCGCTTGGTGCGGCTGGAGTTCACGTCCGGCGTTTTTCCTGTCCGCGATTCTCGCCCATGGCCGGCGGAGATGTTCTCTTATTGATCGGCTTGATGTGTCTCTATTGAGCCAGGCAGTTCGAAAATGAATAGCCCGACGGGTAGCTACCCGCGTTATACAGAAATCATGGCAAAGCGCGGCGCGGCTGACGCGCGACCTTCTGTCGAGGATAAGGCATTCAGCGCAGTGGAATGGATTTCGCGGAATGATTTCCTTGCAGACGTCGAACTAAGAAACGGTAGTGTGCCCGTTTGCCTCTTGAGGTCATGCGCTCAGTCCATGGGATGCATCAATGGGTTGGCTCGGAATTTAGCCGTTTGTCACGATGGATCTCAGTGTACTGCCTAATTCATGCGGGAAATGTCGGTCCGACTATGTCGTCGGGGATATTAGGGGCGTTAATTAAATGTAATCGGGCGAACCCGATGCCATTTATCGCCCGCAAAGGACGGCGTTGGATCGTGCGCTTCGCCTGTAGTGGCATTACGAAAGCACAGAATGCATTCGATATTGCCATCAACTATCCGTCAATGGAGGAAGCATGGCAGCAGAGAAGTCGTTACGTTCAATGGTTGAAAAATGGCTTACACCGTCGGTAGGGAAGCCGCCCCGCGTTATCGGTACGGGCCGCCTGCGAGACTGCCGCAGCCGCTTTGTTTGTGTGGAGTGCAACCGCGCTACTGGTACGCTGTCGATCATGTTCTTCCGGCACTGCGACGGTGGCTGGTATGTGTTTCCACCTGTGACAAGCAGAGCTGGAGGGGCTAGATAGGTTCGCACTCATGTTGTGGGCTTGCGGGCTAGTGCCATATCAGAAAATCCTTGGTGGAAATTCGAGAAGATCTGATAATACTTTTTGTGGGCTGCGATTAGTATGTTCATCGGGGTGCGCCAGTTAGGTGCACCCAAGTCGGTTGTATGTATCCCCCGACAATGCGTCCCTTATAGCGCCCGACGTTTCGTCGGGCGTTTTTTCTTTAGTTTTCGAAGAATTTGGGGGGCTGAATTGCCACATGCCGGCATTCGTTCCCTAGCCATGGACGAATTCGCGCTGCACAAAGGCCATCGCTTTGCCACGGTGGTAGTCGATCCGAGCGGCAGCAAGTGCTCTGGATCTGTCAGGGCTGCTCGCGCGAGACGGCGCGCCTTCTTCGAGCAACTGCCACCAGACGCGGCCAGGCGGATCGAAGCGGTTGCGCTTGAAGCTAGAACCGAAGGCTGCATAAACTCAGATCCCATCTAGGGGTTTACCTCCGGCCGAAATGTCTTTTTTCATGCTCGATTGTTTACTATAGTAAACGGCATGGGGGGATACCTTCCTTCCAAGTCTCTCTCGACAACTAGGAGTAGAAATGAGTCGTGAAATCCACCTGAACGCATTTGAGATGAACTGCGTGGGTCATATCCAGCAGGGACTGTGGACCCATCCCCGTGATGAATCGAGCCGGTACAGCGAGGTTCAATACTGGGTGGACTACGCCAAGAAACTTGAGCGTGGGCTGTTCGATGGCATCTTCTTTGCCGATGTCGTTGGGGTCTATGACGTCTTCGGTGGTAACGCCAACGCGGCTGTTCAAAACGCCGTGCAGGTGCCGGTGAACGACCCAATGTTAGTGATTCCGGCCATGGCCGCGGTCACACGCAATCTGGGGTTCGGCGTTACGGCCAACCTCACCTACGAGCAGCCGTTCCTGTTTGCCCGCCGCATGTCGACGCTCGACCATCTGACAGGTGGGCGCATCGGCTGGAACATCGTGACTGGCTATCTGGACAGCGCGGCGCGAGCCATCGGCCTCGACGGGCAGGTTGCGCACGATGACCGTTACGATCTGGCCGACGAGTACCTGGAGTTGGTGTACAAGCTCTGGGAAGGAAGCTGGGATGACGACGCGGTCATCAACGACAAGGCCAGAGGCATCTACGCAGACCCGTCGAAGGTTCGCGTGATCCACCATCGCGGTCGTCAATACAAGGTAAATGCGATGCACCTATGCGCTCCGTCGCCGCAGCGGACACCGGTGCTCTACCAGGCAGGCTCCTCGACGCGTGGCAGGCAGTTTGCCGCGACGCACGCTGAATGCGTCTTCGTGAATGGCCAGAAGAAGGACGGCGTCAAGACCATCGTCGACGACATCCGCGCGAAGGCTGTGGCCTTTGGCCGCATCGCGGACGATGTCAAGGCATTCCTGGGAGCGACGCTGATCATTGGTGGCACCGAAAAGGAAGCGCAGGAGAAGTACGAGGAATACAAGCGATATGTGAGTTCGGAAGGCGCACTCGCACACGCAGCCAGTTCGCTTGGCATCGATTTTTCGCGCTACGACCTCGACGAGCCGATCGATGTGAGCAAGAGCCAGGCGATCGTTTCCAACGTGGAAGCCATGACTCGCAGCGCAGGGGCCCAATGGACCTTGCGCAAGCTGCTCGAACAGATGCCGCTGGGTAGCCGCCAGGCACCGTGGGTCGGCTCTGCCGAACAGATCGCTGACCTGATGATCGAGTGGACCAACGAGACCGGTGTAGCAGGGTTCAACCTGTCGCGTACGGTGGCTCCGGAATGTCTCGACGACGTCATCGATCTGCTGGTACCGCTCCTGCAGGAGCGCGGCGTGTACAAGACCGCCTATCGCGAAGGTACGTATCGCGAAAAGCTGTTCGGTCATGCACGCCTGCCGGTCACCCATGCCGCAGCCAAGGCACGCGCCGCTGTGCGGTAATCCGCGCAGCACGTCCTTCACAAACTATGAGGCCCCAAGCTAAGGGGAGCACTATGGTAGACAAAACATCGTTCCGAGAAGCCATGGCCGGGCTAGGGGCCGCGGTCAACATCATCACTAGTAACGGCGAAGGTGGACTGGCCGGCTGCACAGTATCGGCAGTGTGCGGCATCACGGACGAGCCGCCAACTCTGCTTGTCTGTATCAATCGTGGCAGCAAGAACAACGAGGTTGTGCGTGAGAACGGCTGCCTTTGCGTCAATGTTCTCGCAGCGGATCAGCAAGACGCGGCTATCCGGTTCTCGAGCAAGAGCGTCTCGGTCGAGGAGCGTTTTGCCGATGTGGAATGGGATCGGCTGGTGACCGGTGCCCCCGTGATTGCCGGCACCGTCAGCGCTTTGGACTGCGAAGTCGCATCCATGATGGACGTTGGCACGCACACCATGTTTCTCTGTGAGATCAAAGCCGTGCGGACGCGCAATGATCGCGACGCCTTGATCTACTTTGGGCGCAACTTCCATAGTGTCGAAGCGCCGGCTGTGAAAGGCGCCGTAGCCGCCTAGGTCCAGCTCCAAAACCCCCGAGACGTCAGGTCGCACATGGGCGCTACGCGCCCATGTCGGACACGCTCGTCCTTCCCGATGCGCCGTGTGCGCGCCAGGTGTCACGGGCGTCCCCATCGCAGGCGACTGAATGGCTTCGATCTCTCCTTATCTCCAGCAGGCAATGCACATGACTTCCTATCCGGAAATTCGAATGCTGATCGCCGACAAGTGGCGCAGCGCGCCCGGTCGGCCCGTTATCAACCCATCGGACGAAACAACCATCGGCACTGTGCCAATCGCAACGACTGCAGACCTCGACGATGCCTTGTCGGCCGCGGCCGATGGTCTGAAGATCTGGCGTCGCACGTCGCCCGCACGGCGCGCCGAGATCATGCTGAAGGCGATTGACTTGATTCTCGAACGAGTCGAGGCCATTGCGACCGCCATTGCCCTGGAGCAAGGCAAGACCCTGGCGCAGGCGCGCGCTGAGGTGCTGCGTGGTTGTGACTTGATGACATGGGATGCGAACGAAGGCAAGCGGTTGTACGGACGTGTGATCCCGGCAGAGCCGCCCATGCGGCATACGGTGATCCGCGAACCCATTGGCGTGATTGGCGCATTCACGCCATGGAACTTCCCGATGAGTTCTCCCGCGCGCAAGGTGGGTGGTGCCCTCGCTGCCGGATGTTCGATCATTCTCAAGGCCGCTGAGGAAACGCCTGCGGGAGCCGTGATGTTGGCCCAGGCCTACCGCGATGCCGGACTTCCTGCTGGTGTGCTGAACCTGGTATTTGGAGAGCCGGGGATGATCTCGTCGTCCTGGTCGCCAGCCCGGTCGTCCGTGCCGTCACGTTTACTGGCTCCACGCTCGTGGGGAAGCACCTGGCCGGCCTGACAGCCCAACACATGAAGCCGGCGATTCTGGAGTTGGGCGGTCACGCGCCGGTCATCGTTTGCGATGATGCCGATCCCGACGCGGCAGCCCTCGCCTGCGTAAAGGGGAAATTGAACAACGCCGGGCAGATATGCGTTGCCCCTACGCGCTTCTTCGTTCATCGCAAGGTCTACGACAGGTTTGTCGAAGCATTTGCTCGGTACGGTGCCCGGATCCGGGTGGGGCATGCGCTGGAGCCGAGCAGTGATATCGGACCTGTCGCAAATGAGCGGCGACTTGCCTGCCTTGACGAGTTGGTGAAAGACGCGATCCATCAAGGAGCTCGCCTGCTTTGCGGTGGGGAGCCATTGCCGGGCGCAGGATACATGTTCCCGTTCACCGCACTTGCCGATGTCCCGTCCACCGCCCGCGCGATGCTAGAAGAGCCATTCGGGCCTCTGAGCCTGATTGCCCCTGTCGAATCGCTCGACGAAGCCATCGAACGTGCCAACAGCCTGCCTTATGGCCTTGCCGGATACGCATTCACTCGCTCTGCAGCGGCCGCCTATCGCCTTGGCGACGAGCTGGAGGTGGGCAACCTCGCAATCAATCACCTGACTTCCGCCGTGTCGGAAACGCCATTCGGTGGCGTGAAGGAAAGCGGGTACGGACGCGAAGGAGGCATCGAAGGGCTCGAGTGCTACACGAACGTGAAAAGCATTTCACACGTGATGGCCGACGCCTGAAGCGACGAACACCAGGACAACTCCAGAAAGCACAACAACGTTCCGCCCAATCCGGCCCGTTCACGTTGGTACCTTCGGTCACCAACTTGAGCGGGGTAGGAAGTTTATTGCCACCAAAGGAGATGCAGATGCGCCCCATCCATTTACTAGCCTTGCTACCCGCCGCAGGCGTGCTGATAGGCCCGTTCTTTCTGAACCGCGTTACCCCCCCAGATTCTCGGTATGCCCTTTCTGCTGGGCTGGCTGTCCCTCAATCTCGTACTCACGTCAGTTGTGATGGCGATCATCTTTCACAGCGATAGTAAGGCGCACGACGATCGCGGGACCGCGGCTGAGGAGCACGTATGAACAGCGCCCTGATCTTCATTTTTGGTGCCATTGCCCTGGCACTTGCGCTCGGTTTGCTGGCCAGGCGAGGAAAAAAGATGAGCCTGGAGGAATGGGCGGTGGGCGGCCGAGGCTTCGGCACGGCAATCGTGTTCCTGTTGATGGCCGGTGAAATCTACACGACGTTCGTCTTCCTTGGCGCGAGTGGATACGCATATGGCCACGGTGGTCCGGCCTACTACATGCTGGGCTATGGAAGCCTTTGCTTTGTCCTGTCGTACTGGCTGTTACCGCTGATCTGGCGCTATGCCAAAGCGAAGAACCTGATCTCTCAATCCGACTTCTTCGCGTCGAAGTATGACAGCCGGCCACTGGGCATCCTGGTCGCCGTTGTCGGCATCGTGGCACTGATGCCATACCTGGTGTTGCAGCTCAAGGGGCTTGGCATTATCGTGAGCGTTGCATCGTATGGCGCCATCGACTCCAGCCACGGCATGTGGATCGGTGCCATTGTGGTGGCCTTGTACGTGGCCATCTCCGGCGTACACGGGTCCGCGTGGACGTCGGTGGTCAAGGACATCCTGGTCATGTTTGTCGCCGTGTTCCTCGGCCTCTATCTGCCGTTCCACTACCACGGTGGCGTCGGGCAGATGTTTGCGGACATCGAGGCAGCAAAGCCAGGTTTTCTTGCCCTGCGCGAGTCCGGTGAAAGCCCGGTGTGGCTGGTTTCGACCGTTCTGCTTTCGGCGCTCGGCTTCTACATGTGGCCACACATGTTCATGGCGACCTACACGGCAAAGACCGACGTGGTGTTGCGCAAGAATGCCTACGTTCTGCCGATCTACCAGTTGATGCTCTTGTTTATCTTCTTCGTCGGATTTACTGCAGTCCTGCAGATTCCTGGGCTCAAAGGAAGCGACATCGATCTGGCACTGTTGAAGATTTCGCTGCAAACCTTCGACCCATGGTTTGTTGGTGTCATCGGGGCGGCAGGCGTTCTGACAGCGCTAGTGCCGGGTTCCATGATTCTGATGACATCGGCAACCTTGCTGGCCAATAACGTCTATCGTCCGTTGCGCCCGTCTGCCAGCAGCGCCGAGATCGTAAAGCTGAGTAAGTGGATGGCACCGTGCATCATGGCAGTCGGGCTCTTCTTCGCGCTCCAGGGCGGGAAGACGATCGTCGCACTTCTGCTGATGGCTTACGCGTTCGTCACCCAGTTGTTCCCGGTCCTTGTGATGAGTTTGCTGCGGAATAATCCGGTGACGCCGGTCGCGGCAATGACTAGCATTGCCGTGGGAGAGGCGACGGTTGCGTGGGTGTCTTTGACTAAGCAGTCGGTGGCTTCGCTCTTTCCATTCCTGCCGGATGCTTTGAAGGACGTGAATGTCGGCGTTGTCGCACTGGTACTGAACATCGCGACGTTGATCATCGTAACCTTGCTGACGCGGCGAAGCGAGCGCCCGGGTCTGACGGCTCCGGTTTCCCAATAACACCTGGGTGATGTGGGCGGAGGCGATCCCTCCGCTAGGAGATTGTTATGAAGACAAGCATTTTTTCCCGCGCGGCGCGTGTTGCATTCATTCAGGCGGAGTGGCACAAAGACCTGCTGGAGAACGCGCTTGAGGGATTCCTGCGCCGCATGGTCCAACTCGGGGTGTCTACCGATGCCGTAGACTTCTTCGAAGTGCCTGGAGCATTCGAAATTCCGCTGTTCGCCAAACGGATCGCGACACGCGGAGACTATGCGGCGATTATTGAAAGTGCGCTCGTTGTTGACGGAGGCATCTATCGGCACGAGTTCGTCGCTCAAGCCGTCGTGGAGGGGTTGATGCGCGTGCAACTCGAAACGGACACACCGGTGTTTTCAATGGTGCTGACGCCGCACAATTTTCGAGCTGAAGAGCACATGCGCGGATTCTTCGCCAAACTCTTGATAGAGAAGGGCGATGAGGTGGCAGACGCGTGTGTTAGGGCAGTCGGCTGCCTCGAGCGCCCGGGTGGATGCATGTCTGCTGAGGCAGCACGGCATCTGGCTCCTGGACGAGTAGGCGAGCGCCTGATTTCGACCACCGCATAGGGATCCAATGCCGCCGCCAGCAGGCAGCGCGGAGACCTTTGACCATATTGAAGGGGTACATGATGACCGAAATAACGATTCGCGATGCCACGCCAGAAGACATGGAAGCGGTATGTGCGATCTACAACGATGCTGTGGAGAACACGACGGCAATCTGGAATGAGGTCCTTGTCGATGTGGCCAATCGCTTGGACTGGCTTTCCGCACGGCGCAAGGCCGGCTTACCGGTTCTCGTGGCGCTGGACGCAACGGGCGTTGTGGTCGGCTATGCGTCATTTGGGGATTGGCGCGCGTTTGATGGCTATCGCCATACCGTGGAGCACTCGGTGTACGTGCGAACTGACCAGCGTGGCAAAGGTATTGCCGGCTCGCTAATGAAAGCTCTTATCGAGCGTGCGGGCGAACTCGGCAAACACATCATAGTCAGCGCGATCGAAGCAGGTAACGCGAGCTCGATCCGTCTACATGAAAAACTGGGCTTCGAGCAGGTCGGCCTGATGAAGGAGGTTGGCACGAAGTTCGGCAAGTGGCTGGACCTTGTCTTCATGCAGCTCAACATCGACCATCGTGCTGACCCGGATGGTGCGCGGAAGCAGTAGCGCATACGTGTGCTCCATCGTTTCCCCTCGCCGATCAAAGGTGCTGCGCTGGCTGATACCGCGGATTGAAGTCCGCTCCCAGCAACAGAATGCATTCCCAGAGTATGGCTCAATCTTCAAATGCTGCTCTGAAGTCGGGATGGCTTCGTCTCGACCCTGTATTGACAATAGCCACCGCGCAATTGTTCGGAACCTCGCTTTGGTTCAGCGCCAACAGCGCGGCCGACGATCTTGCCCGGACGTGGGGGCTGACGGCCGCAAACATTGGCATGCTCACGGCGGCGGTTCAGAGCGGCTTCATACTGGGTACCCTGGTATTCGCCGTATTCGGACTCGCGGACAGGTTCTCGGCGAGCCGAATTTTTTGCCTTTCGGCACTGCTTGGTGCTGCTTTCAACGCGTGGTTCGCGTGTCTGTCAGGGGATTTCTCCGCAGCAATCGCACTTCGGTTTGCTGTGGGCGTATGTCTCGCTGGCGTCTATCCGATTGGGATGAAGCTGATTATTAGCTGGGCCCCCGATAGAGCAGGGGCAGCGCTTGCATTGCTGGTAGGCATGCTGACCTTAGGGAGCGCGCTGCCGCATGGCTTGCGAATTATGGCCGCACAATGGCCGTGGCAGTACGTCATGGCTGGCTCTTCGGTGCTGGCAGGTATTGCGGCAGTCATGGTCATCTACTTGGGTAACGGACCGCACTTGCCGATGCGCCGCCCGGGCGGCCCGAATCCGGGTAATCCATTGCACGCGTTTCGCGATCCCCAGTTCAGAGCGATTGCGGTAGGTTATTTCGGGCACATGTGGGAGCTTTATGCCTTCTGGACCATACTACCCATGCTCGTTGCACGCTCGCCCCTGCCTTCGCTTTTCGAAACACAGGGCATCTCAGCGCTGGCCTTCGCCATCATTGGGGTTGGCGCCATTGGGTGCGTCTTCGGCGGCGTGCTAACCCGCTGGGTAGATAGTGCCCGCGTCGCGCTCAGCGCTCTCGCGATTTCAGGAGTGTGCTGCTTTCTCTTGCCGTTCGCGGCAGACGCGCTGTCACGGGGTTGCCTGTTGGTTTTTTTCTTGATTTGGGGAGCGGCAGTTGTCGCAG
Organism: Cupriavidus taiwanensis; assembly: GCF_900250115.1. Classification (NCBI taxonomy): domain Bacteria; kingdom Pseudomonadati; phylum Pseudomonadota; class Betaproteobacteria; order Burkholderiales; family Burkholderiaceae; genus Cupriavidus; species Cupriavidus taiwanensis. Next base: position 309,145 of record NZ_LT984805.1, read on the forward strand.
ATTCCCCGCAGTTTTCAGCGTTAGCTGCCAAGACATGCCCTCTGCCCTTGGTCGGCGGTGCACTCGCCATTCAGAACTCGATTGGATTTGCGCTGACGGTGGCTTCCATTACCCTCGTGTCCACGTTGCTAGGGGACCTGGGCATGAAAACGTCCTGGGTGCTTCTGCCGGGCCCAGTTTTGGGAATCATAGGCTTCCTGTCGTTGCGCCGCAGTTCCCGCTGACAGCGGCTGCGGCAGCGAACGCTCGGCTCGGATATGTGTCGGGAATCGCTCCTTAACGCCCGATCAATATAGTTGAATGCGCGTCTAGCACGCAAGTACGGCCGCTTTCGGCGCCGTCCATGTTGCAGTTCACAAGGATGTCGGCTGCAGGGGTGAACTTGCTCGAGGCAACCCCCCCGTTTCCTAAACAGGCCGCATTCAGAAGGATTCACTCATGAGCAAGGTCCGTCGCGGGAAGGTACGAAAACCGTGACCACGATCTTTACCGTAGGCGCGATACTCCGCGAATACACCGGCGAAGTACTCTACTCTCCACTTCAATGGTGCGCTGGCAGGCTGGACCGCGTGGTCAGCGATCTGGAGTTCTAGATGCTGGAAGGCATTTCAGCGACCTCGATATCCCTTGATCGGCTCAGCAGAGGAGCGTGCGACTTGAGCGGCCGGAACCCCCATGGGGCACTTCACGGGTTCTGGGCGCATTGACCCGAAGCCTCGGAAAGTCTTCTTTACGCCCGTTGGCTGCCAACGCCATGTGACACTTCCGCTCATTGCCGACAAGCGTCAGCATTAGGATTTCATATTGGTGTGGTCAGTCCACTGACCACGTCGAGGAACGGCTGTCTTGTTCTCGAGCGAAGGAGATCGCAGGCGTGCACACACGGCGCTATGCTTGAGCTGCGATGGGGCCGCAGTGGAAGCATGCGCCCTTTCAACCGGCTACTCTAGGGAAGTGCTTATGTGGACGCCTCCCGGATAGCAAGGTCGATTTGACATGGTGGTCGACAGGTAGAGGCAGCACGCTTATGTCCGGCCCGTTTGTTGCAGGCCTTAAGGCCTGCTGGCCCATATGGAATTCGCTGACGAGGTCCCCAGCTTGCGTATTTCGGGGCGCTTGATCAGCGATTTCGGGGGAACGTGATCACCTGTTTCGGCGGGAAGCTGCTCGCTGGTTTCGGCGGAACGTGATCACTTCGACGACGCTGCCGAAATCGGTGATCACGATCCCGAAACGAGTGATCACGTTGCCGAAATAGGTGATCAAGCAGCCGAAACGGGTGATCACGCACCGTAATGGGGCCGGGCAAGGGCTGGGGTGGGACTGCGCATGGACTAGAACGCCGGCGATACGCTGCTTCCTTTTTGCAAGGAAGCAAGCTGATGCCGGCCAACCGGATGACCATGCGCAAGATCAAGGAAGTGCTTCGCCTGAAATGGGCGTGTGGCCTTTCGCACCGGCAGATCGCTAGGGCGACGGGTGTGAGTGTTGGTGCCGTTTCGCAGTACGCGCGATGGCGAAGGCAGCGGGGCTGGATTGGGCGCAGGCGGATAGCCTGAACGAGGATACGCTGGAGCAGCGGCTGTTCGGCGCACAGAAGCCGGCCAACAGCCCGGGCGGACGGGTGACGCCGGACTTCCCCTACCTGCACCGCGAGCTGCGCCGCAAGGGCGTGACACTGCAGTTGCTGTGGGAGGAATACCTGGACGCGAATCCCGGGGTCCCCATTTACCAATACACGCAGTTCTGCTGCCGTTACCGGGACTGGGCAGCGACACTCAAGCGGTCCATGCGCCAGCAGCACCGCGCCGGCGAGAAGCTGTTTGCGGACTTCGCAGGTCAGATGGTGCCGATTCTGGACCCGGAAGGCGGCCTTGCGTTTGAAGCCAGCATCTTCGTCGCTGTGCTTGGCGCGTCGAATTACACATACGCGTGCGCCACCCGGGGGCAGACCACCGCCGACTGGATCGGGGGCAATGGTCTGTGCGATGGAATTCGCCGGCGGCGTGCCTGAGCTGCTTGTGCCGGACAACCCGCGCGCGCTGGTGGCTCGCCCTGACCGATACGAGCCAGTGCTGTCCCGAACTGCAGAAGACTTCGTTCATCACTACGGCACGGCCATGCTGCCGGCACGGCCGCGCAAACCGCAAGACAAGGCCAAGGTCGAGACCGGCGTGCTGATCGTCGAGCGGTGGATCCTGGCGCGGCTGCGCAACCATCGCTTTTACAGCTTGGGCGAGCTCAACAAGGCCATCAAGAAGCTCGTCGCCGACCTGAATGACCGACCGTTCAAGAAGCTGCCTGGCACGCGCCGGGAGTGGTTCGAGCGGTTGGACCGGCCAGTGTTGCGACCGCTGCCGCCGCGGCGCTACGAAGTTGCAACGTTCAAACAATGCCGCGTCAACGTCGACTACCACGTCGAGATCGACGGTCACTACTACAGCGTGCCGCATGCCCTGGTGCGAAAGGCGGTCGAGGCTCGCGTAACCCGCCACACCATCGAGATCCTGTACGGTGGCAAACGGGTGGCGCTGCACGCGCGCAATACCCGCAAGGGCAGCCACAGCACGGTCAAGGAACACATGCCGGTGGCCCACCGCGCGCACCTCGAATGGACGCCCGGCCGGCTGCTCAACTGGGCAGCCTCGATTGGGCCCAACGTCGCCGTCATCGTCGAATACCAGCTCACCCACAAGAGCCATCCCGAGATGGGCTATCGCGCCTGCCTGGGTCTGCTGAGTCTGGCCAAGAAGTACAGCAAGGAGCGGCTCGAAGCCGCTTGCGCTCGCGCCGTCGCCATTGGCTCGCTCACGCGTAAGTCTGTGGTCTCCATCCTTGAAAACCATCTGGACCGGCAAGCCACTCTGCCGGTATCGCAAACCGAGTGGCATTCCCCCATGCACGACAACGTGCGCGGACCCGACTACTACCATTAGGAAAACTATGCTGATGCAACACACCGTCGGCCAGCTCAAGGCCCTCAAGCTCGACGGGATGGCGCGGGCCTTCGAGGAACAGTCTGCCCTGACCGCCAGTTCCAGCCTGCCGTTCGAAGAACGCTTCTCCATGCTGGTCGACCGGGAGATTGCTTGGCGCGACACCAGGCGCCTGGAGCGGCTGCTGCGCTCGGCCAAGCTCAAGCACACCCAGGCATGCCTCGAGGATGTGGTCTATGACGGCAGTCGCGGCCTTGATCAGCGGCTGGTCGCTACCCTGGCCAGTTGCGACTGGATCCGCAACGCTCAGAGCCTCATCCTGACCGGGGCGACCGGTGCCGGCAAGTCCTGGTTGGCCTGTGCGTTTGCTCAGCAGGCCTGTCGACAGGGATTCTCTGCTCTCTATCTGCGGGTGCCTCGACTGTTCGAGGAACTGCAGATCGCCCACGGCGACGGGAGCTTTACGCGCCGCCTGGCGCAACTCGCACGCATCGATGTTCTGGTGCTGGACGACTGGGGCCTACAGGAGCCTTCTGAAAGCGCTCGCGGCGATCTGCTGGAAGTTCTGGACGACCGCGTCGGTACCCGCTCGACCATCGTGACAAGCCAGCTCCCGATCGAGCATTGGCACCAGTGGTTGAATGATCCGACGCTGGCTGACGCCATCCTGGACCGGCTGGTCCACCAGGCGCACAAGGTGGCGCTCAAAGGCGAATCCATGCGCAAGCGCACGGCAACCGACGCCAAGAAACGGGCATCGTGATCACCTACGCTACAATCTCCTGACCGCGCAGTACCACCTTCCTTCCCTGATCACGTTCGCCGAAACCGCTGATCACCTTCACCGAAATCCGCAAATTAGACCAAGTCATCAGGGTATGCGCTATCAGCGACCATCCGTGTCATGAAACCCGAGGGGTCAACGTCTTCCGAGGGGTTCATTGGCGCTGCTCGAATTCGCTTCTCCATCGCCACACGACCAAAGCACCGAGAAGCAAAAAGAATCGCCGCGGCGGGATGCGGAGACGTCCCGACACGCTTTTCGGCCCTAACAGGCCGCTGAAATACCTCCAGCGGACGTCAGCGCGACGACTGGCTGAAGCGTTGCTTTGAGGATCCCATCCAATCCCACATTCATGCGCGGCGCAGATACCTTCACGGGAAGCTTGTTCACTATGCGGAGGCTGGAGGATTTCGTGCCGCAGTCCCATCCGCTGCGCTCGATCCGGACTATGGCCAACCAGGCGCTGGTGAAGATGGACCGGCTGTTCGCGCAGATGTACGAGGCCGATATCAAGGGTGGCCGCCCCAGTATCGCGCCGGAGAAGTTGCTGCGGGCCATGCTGCTGCAGGTGCTCTACAGCATTCGCTCTGAGCGCCAGCTCATGGAGCAGACGCAATACAACCTGCTGTTTCGCTGGTTCATCGGGCTGTCGATGGACGACTCAGTTTGGGTGCCCACGGTCTTCACCAAGAACCGCGAGCGACTGATCAAGCATGATGCGGTGATCCAGTTTTTCAACGAGGTGCTGGCCATCGCGCAGAAGAAGAACTGGCTGTCGGGTGAGCACTTCAGCGTGGACGGCACGCTGATACAGGCGTGGGCAGGCCACAAGAGCTTCGTGCGCAAGGATGGCGACGACCAAGACGATGACGCCGGCGGCAGCTTCAAAGGTCGCAAGCGCAGCAACGAGACACACGAATCCAAGACCGATCCCGATGCCAAGCTCTACCGCAAGGGCAAGACATCCAGTGAGCTGCGCTACATGGGTCATACCCTGAGCGACAACCGCCATGGCCTGGTGGTTAGCGCCATGGTGACCAAGGCGGACGGACACGCCGAGCGGGAGGCCGCAAAGGTCATGCTTAACGATGCCAGGCAGGTGATTGAAGACCTGAATGTGGAAGTCACCGTGGGCGCGGACAAGGGCTATGACGCGCACGAGTTCATTGAGGCCTGCCTGGAAATGAAGGTGACGCCCCACGTGGCGCAGAACACATCGGGTCGTCGCTCGGCCGTTCCTGATGCCATTGCTTCCAGCGCCGGTTATGCCGTCTCGCAACAAAAGCGCAAGCTGATCGAACAGGGCTTCGGGTGGGTCAAGACCGTGGGGCGCATGCGTCAGGTGATGGTGCGCGGTCTGAAGAAAGTCGATCAGATGTTTGTGCTGAGCATGGCCGCCTACCACCTCGTGCGCATGCGCTCGCTGGGACAAATCCGTCCGCAGTTGCAGTAATCGCGCTAATGAGGCCGGAATGGGCGCCAAAACGCGGAAAAAGCCGAGGCAGTGACGTCCGGCTTCCGGATTGTGAAAAACAGCGCTCCCCGCCTTGCGGGGAAAAACTCATCGCTAGCGCGATGAGTACTTCAGCAGCCTGCTAGAGGCATCAACCTGATACCTCGCATGCGCAATATCAAGAACCTTGTGCTGTACAAGGCGGACCGACGACGCCGATACGACCATATCGAGCGCCTGTGCCGCCGGTCCATCGACTGGGACCTGATCCAACGACACTACCCCGACATGATGCGGGTTGCCGTCTCGATCAAGGCCGGCAAGATGCCGCCGTCGACCATCCTGCGCCGGCTGGGTTCGGAGAGTACGAAGAATAAGCTATACTTTGCGTTCCGGGAGCTGGGCCGCGTCATCCGCACGGTGTTCTTGCTGAAGTACCTGGACGACCCGGAACTCCGTCGCACCATTCATGCCGCAACGAACAAGAGCGAATAGTTCAATGGATTTGCGCAGTGGTTGATGGAGACCGCGCCAAAACGGGGGCAGACGACCGGACCCCGGACCGCTGCCGAGCAACTTTGCTCGCTGGCCGCATAATCCTAGCACCCCCGCGACTCCCGGCTGGCACTACCTCCTTATCGCGACAACCTTCTCCCCTCGGTGTGTTAGCTCAGTCCTCAGCCGAGAGGATCGTCCCAGTTCTAGGGTTGTTGTCAAGCCGCGCCCAGCCAGGACAGCTCTGTCCGTTGCATGGCTTGCCATCGCTGCGCCAGATGGCTCCATCGTCATGCAACTGGTACAGCACACCAGCTGCACCTGCAATCGTTTGCGCGTGTCCATTATTGTCCATCAGCCGCCATCCAGGACACGATTGAACTGCGCATTTCTGGCCGGTGGACTCTCAGATTCGCCCATCGTCGTGACGCTGATACAACTATGTCGACCGTGCGCGGGTCATTGTCCATCATTTGCCATCCTGGGCACGACGGCCCGGAACACCGTACGCCGGTGTGCGTCCAGATCCGACCATTGTCGTGCAGCTGATGCAGCAGTCCGCCAGCCGCGACGAGCTTTCTGGTTTGCGGGTTGTTGTCGAGCATGATCCAACCGGGACAAGACTCGCCCGTGCAGTTGACGCCGGTCCAACGCCAAATCCGACCGTTGTCGTGCAGTTGGTACAGCTGCCCACCACCCGCCACAATGTCGCGCGTAGCCGAATTCTGATCGAGACGCACCCAGCCGGGACAGCTCTCGCCGCTGCAGGCCTGGCCAGTGAAGCGCCACACCTGTCCGTTGCTGTGCAACTGGAAGAGCTGGCCCGCAGACGAGACGATCTTGGTCGTGCTCGGGTTGTTGTCGAGCAACTCCCAGCCAAGACAAATGTCATCAGTGCAGGGTCGGCCGATCGATCGCCAGATGCGGTCGTCGCGGTGCAGCTGATACAACCTGCCACCGCTCGCGGCAAGTGCCTTCGTGTTCGGATTGTTGTCAAGCCGTTGCCATGACGGACAAGACTCACCGGTGCAAGCCCCGCCGATTGACTGCCATATCGCGCCGTCGTTATGCAGTTGGAACAGTTTGGGCGCATGGAGTTGATACAGCAGGGCGTTCTCGCCATCTGCTGCCGCCACCAGCTTTGTACGCGGGTTGTTGTCCAGCATGTCCCAGCCTCGACAAGCTTCGCCGGCGCAAGGCGAGCCGGTGAACCTCCAGACGCGTCCGTCATGGTGCATCTGGTAGACACCGCCTGCAATAGCGGTGGAATGGAGGTTGTTGTCCATCCTCACCCAGCCCGGGCAATTTTGACCGGAGCATGCGGCGCCGTTCGAGCGCCAGATCCATCCGTTGCGGTGCCGCTGGAACAGGCCACCTGCGTTGGCACTGAAGTCGACCGTGGCGGGGTTGTTGTCAAGCTGCACCCAGCCCGGACAACTCTGGCCAGCACAGGCTTGGCCCGTCGAACGCCAGATCCGGCCGTTGAAATGCATCTGATACAGCATACCGTCCGCGGTCCGGATGGCCACGGTGGCCGGGTTGTTGTCGAGCATGCGCCAGTGCGGGCAACTGTCACCTCTGCACGGACTGCCGGTCCATTCCCAGATGCGGCCGTCCCGGTGGAGCTGGTAGAGCTTGTTGCCGTTGGCGGCGATGGCTACAGTGGCCGGGTTGTTGTCCAGCCGCTGCCAGCCCGGACAGTTTTCTCCCGAGCACGCGACGCCAGTAGATCGCCAGATCCGGCCATCGTTGTGCAGTTGATAGAGATCCGCGCCACCGGCCGCGATCGCCACCGTCTTCGGGTTATTATCGAACATCTGCCAGCCGGGGCAGCTGTCGACGTTGCAAGGTGTTCCGTTCGAGCGCCAGATGCGGCCATCGAGGTGCAACTGGTAGAGACGCTCGCCGCCAGCGGCGATCTGCACGGTGCGGATGTTGTTATCCAGCATCTGCCATCCGGGGCAGCTGTCGCCGACGCAGGGGGCTCCGGTCGAGCGCCAGATTGCGCCCGCCCAACGGCTCTCGATGTCCACGCCCACCCGCCAGACGCCGCGGCCGCGCGCGCCGACATAGACATTCATCCGTTCATTACCTAGCGATTCAAAGTGCGCAAACAGCGGCCGGGAAATGTGTGGGCGCAGCGTCGAGTTGCTGACTGGATCGGTAAGTGGCGTCCAACTCGTTCCCCCATTTGCGCTCAGGTACAGGCCCGAGTCTTGCCCACCAATGAGGATCACGCTGCGGTTGCGCGGGTTGATCGCAACCAGCGAGGCCTGCGGATAGCCATTACCGGTACCGAACGCACCAAACCCCTGCTGGACGCGGGCCAGGAATGCGCCGTTGCCCGTCAGCAGTGTGTCGATGCCGGGAACGACTGCCCAATTGGCGCCACCGTCGATCGTGCGCACCATCGAGGGTGAGGCCCCCGAAAGGTCGTTGGCGATGATGTGGTTGAAGTCGGAACGGTCGACCCCGAACGCACCGAACTGACTATTGCCATTGCGGGCCACCTGCACCCAGGCGCCGATCGAAGTCGCACCTTCGTGTCGCCAGAGCGACCCCGTGCCGCCCAGGTTGCACGCTCCGATGCCCGCGCGCAGGTAGAACACCGAGGTGCCATCGTTGCGCCTGGACACGTTGATGCCGCAGGCGTTGGCTGGCGCGCCCGTGCCCAGCGTGCGCCAGGTCACCGTATTGCTCGAGATGTTGGAGGTGAAAAAAACACCGCTGCTGGTGACCACCGCATAGCTGTTGCTGGCGTAGTTCACCAGGGATCGGTTGTCCTTGAATCCTGTGAGGCTGCCGGCCGGATAGGTTTGGATTTCAGTGCCGCTGCTCATCGCGTCGCCGTCGAGGAACATGCGCGTGGCGGGCGCCACGTTGAAGCGACAGACGGTGTAGACCACCCGACCGGCTTCGGCTTCTACATCAAAGACATCGCAACATGTCGGGCTGTTCCAGTCCCGCGTCGCTTTTCCGCCGTCGCGCGTGCCAAAGCCACCAGAGTCCTGCTGGCCGATGTAGACGCCTTTCTCGCCCTGCGCTGCGCGTTCATTGCCGGCCATCGACCAGAGCCATAGCGCGGTGACGGTCGTCGTTTGCTGCTGCCAGCGCGGGTCGTGGCAGTCTGCCCCCGTGCGCTGGTTGAAGTAGATGCCGCCGTCGTTGGAGAACAGGGCGGGGCACGCGTTGAGGCCGCTGGCCGTATTGAAGGCAATGTCACCAACGTCCCAGTGCGCCCCGGTCTGCGCGGCTGCCCACGCCGAACTGGCGGGACAACGAGCCGCCGTCGACGCTGTGTTCGTTGGCGTCGCGCAGGCCGCTCGATAGAGTTGAGTGTCTCCGAACCACAGATCGAAAGCGCGCCCGTCGCGATCGTTCACCTTCACGAACGGGATGCGCCCCTGGGGGCCGGGGTTGGAGAATTGTGTGGGCCAGGTTAGATAGCGTCAAGCAGGACGGCCGGTCCAGCGACAATCATTTTGGCCGGTTGGCCGGGATGATTGTCGGTGAGTGTTAGGTCATGGTTGTCGCTCCGTTATCGATGTCGCGGTGATTGTCGTTGTCGCTGGATGATTGTCGTCGGCGAGCAGACTGCTTGTCGCTTGCGGTGCGCCGACGGTAGCTTTCGACGTTCATTTCAAAGATCGTCGAATGGTGGACGAGTCGGTCAATCGCGGCGATGGTCATGCCGGGGTCAGGGAACACGTTGTCCCAGCCTGAGAACGGCTGGTTGGCCGTGATCAGCAGACTGCGCCGCTCATAGCGCTCGGCGATCAGTTCGAATAGGACACTGGTTTCGGCCTGGTCCTTGCGGGCGTACGACAGGTCGTCCAGGATGATCAGGTCAAAGCGGTCGAGCTTGGCCAGGGCTGCAGGTAACTGCAGGCTCTGCCTGGCTGCCTGCAGCTTCTGGACGATCTCGCTGGTACGCGTGAACAGTACCCTGTACCCAGCGTCGATCAGGGCATGCCCGATGGCCGATCCGAGGTGGCTCTTCCCACCGCCCGGCGGGCCGAAGATCAACACATTGGCACCTTTCTCCAGCCAGGAATCACCGCTCGCCAGTGCCATCACGTGCGCCTTGGAGACCATGGGCACAGCACTGAAGTCGAAGGCAGCCAGCGTCTTGGTTGGATCCAGGCGGGATTCGGTTCGGTGTCGTTCGATACGCCGCTTGGCCCGTTCGGCCAGTTCGTGTTCGAGCAAGGCGCCAAGCAGCCGGGTTGCCTGCCAGCTTTCCTTGTCGGCGCGCTGTGCGAACTCTGGCCAGAGCCGGCCAATGGTGGGCAGGCGCAGTTCGTTGAGCATCAACGTCAGGCGGGCGGCATCAATTGGGAGCGGCGCGTTCATGCTGCGACCCCCTGGCCCAGCAGGGCGTCGTAGCAACTGGTCGCCGGCATCTGGACATGGATGACGGGGTGATCGGCTTGCCGCGGCGAGAACTCCTCGCGCAGCGCTTCCAGATCCGGCAGATCACCATCGCCCAACATGGCTTCCAGGCGCACGGCCAGCACGGCTTCGATACCGTCCATGGCCGCCAGCTCAAGCAGGCCAACCATCGTCTTGCACGCGTCGCGTTGCGACAGCCGGGCATCAAGCTGCTCCCAGGTTCGCCGATAGGCCTCCCGAGGGAACAGATCGTCCCGGAACGCCAGGCCCTTGAAGGCCTGCGGCTTACGTTTGAGCCCTCAATGAAGTGCCGATAGTCGATAGCGCGGCGGGTGCTGTGCGCGGCGTGGGAGCCCCGAGGAGTGCTGAACACCATGGCTCCGGACAGGTAGCAGTCCAGTCGGTCGCCGTACACACGCACCTTCAGACGGTGACCAATCAGGCGGGACGGCGCGCTGTAGAGGATGCCGCGCACGGTGAATGTGCTGCAACGGGTGACACGCGCTTCCTCTTCGGCAAAGTCCGTCGTGCGCCGGGGAGGCAGGTCCGTCAACTGCTCGCGCTCGAGACGGAACGCCGCTGCATGACGCCGGTTACGACGCATCACGACCTCGCGCAGGAGCGCCTCATAGGCGGCTCGATCCTCGAAGTCCCGGTGGCCGCGCAGCATCAGTGCCTGGTCGACAGCCTCCTTCAGATAGCGGTGGGATGATTCCACACTGCCGTTCTCGTGGCCCAGGCCGCGGTTGTTACGGGTGCCGGTCATCCCATAGTGGTCCAGCAGGGCTTCGTAGCGCGTTGTGAAGTCCTCCTGCTCCTTCAGGTTCTTGAACGCCGCCGAGAGGCTGTCGGTGCGATGTTCTCGCGGGCAGCCGCCGGCCTGCCAGAGCGCGTTCTGCAAGCCCGAGGACAGCGCCTCGAAGCTCTCTCCGCCTTCAACCACTTGGGCGTACTCCCAGCGCGAGAACGCGAACACGAAGTGATACAGGCGGTGAGGGAATGGAACGCCGGAGATGGTGATGCCCAGCGCCTGCATATCGGTGAAGTCCGACAGTGCCCGGATCCCCGGCGCGTGTTCCTGTGGGAAGAAGACTTCTTTGGCCGGTCCAGACACAGCCCGCCACTTGCTGATGCGCCGTTCGAGCGTGCGGCGCATGCTGTCAGGGTATTGGTCGGGATGGTCGTCCTGGAGCTTGCGCAGAATGGTGATGGCTTGCAGGCGCGGCTCGCTAGCAAGCATCGGCACGACCTCGGTGTCCCAGACCTCGACGAATGGATCGGGCCGCGAGCGCCAGTAACGGCGGGGCTTCTGCGAAGGCAGTTGGCTATCACGTTCGATACGCCGGGCACTGCGCACACTGATGCCGGCCTTGGCAGCGGCAATCTCCTGGGTATGCTGTTTGCGTTTGGACATGTAGAGGCTAACCTGTTGGTCGGTAATACGGGTTCCAGACATGGACTGACCGCTTATTGATGCGATCAGCCATCGTAGAACCCGGCCAACTCGGCGCCGCCGGTGGCGGAAACTCTCCGGCGGCTACGCCGCCTCCGAGTTCCCGCCACCGGCCAAGATGTTTGTCGCTACGCCGGACAAAATGATTGTCGCCGCCCAGCCAGGTCGCGCCGCCGTCCCGGCTCTCGAAGATTTGCGTGCCGACCGAGAGGAAAATCACGTTGCCTTCGTCGGGAGAGGCTGCCAGTGAACATAAGCCTGCCGGCTCTGCACCACCACCAATGAAGGTGGCCGCATTGTCGGTGGAGCGCAGGTGCCCCTCGTCACCGCAGATGTCGACAACACCGTGGTGGACGATGACGCTCCACACTCGCATGCCCCCATAGGCTGGCGTGGGATCAATGTAGCGCCACGTGACGCCAGCATCGGTGCTGGTCGCCAGACCGCAGCTTGTGCCCACGTAAATCGTGTTCGCATTCGCGGGGTCAAACGCAATACCGAAAGCCTCGGGCTCCGTCCTGTCCACTGCGAATCGGCAATCACTCGCACTGGGGCGCGCGGTGGGAGGAACTGTCCACGTGGTGCCGCCGTCCCGACTGACGCTGATCCCGGAGTCCGGGGTCGTCTTGCCGTCGAACCGCGAGGTAGCAACGAGGATCGTGGGATTATTCGGACTGAACTTCACATCCCAGACTGCCTGCGCGCGGTGCCCGGGAACATATACCCAGTTGCGCCCGCCGTCGGTCGTTCGATACAGGCCGCCCCATTCGCTGGCCGCAAAGTAGATCTGGTTGTTGGTGGGATGCGCGCCAAGTTTGTTGACGCGCCCCCCCGCTAGCACTGTTTGCATCGGACGTGTGGCGGTCCGAATTGAGTGGGCTGATGTTGTCGATCCGCCAATTGACCTGCGCTTGGGCCACAGGGGAGCCCTGCGATCAATGCAACGCCGAAGGCGGCAATCGCCCTCCGCACACGCTGCCTGAATGGGCTACACCGCACATGTCTTCTTTGTTGTTCGCTCCCCTGCAAGGCGGCAGCAGACTGACCTTCACGCATGATCGCCTCCCCCATTTACGTTGCGATTTTTACCGCGGATTGCTTGACCGCAGGGCGCCTGGTGACAGACGCGAACCCCTTTATGTCTTCGACAAGCCGCCCTTACCTCGGCTGCACGAAATCGGCAGGGCAGACCGGTACTCGGCATACGTTCTCCGCCGCCGTCATGGTTTCGGCATCGCGCTCGTGCACGACGCGCACGCCATAGGTAAGCCCAGGTTGCATGCCTTCGATCACCACGGTGCGCTGAGGGTGCTCCCGCGCGCTTTCGACCCCCTGGGCGACCACGCGCATCTGCTCAAGCCCTCCAGTGCGAGCGTCGCGCTGGAGGGCTTCCTGGAGATCCGCGGGCAAAGTTGCCTGCGCCGAAGGCAGGACGAGCACCTGCCGCAGGCGCTGTGGAGTCAGCGCCGGATCACGGGGCACGATGCGGTTCGCCTGCACCTTGTGGAAGACAGCAGGGTTCACGAGATGTCGTAGGCGCTCCACGTCGAGGCCAGTTAGCGATAGAGCGGCGCGCATGGCTGACCGAGTCGTAGGCTTTCAGGTAGACCTCCTCGTATTTGACGCTGCGCCAAAGGCGTTCGACGAACACGTTGTCGCGCCAACTGCCCTTGCCGTCCATCGACAGTCGGATGCCGCGGTCGAGCACAGCGTCTGTGAACCCCGTCGCGGTGAACTGGCTGCCCTGGTCGGTGTTGACGATCTCCGGCGTGCCGTATTTCGCAAAGGCCTCCTCCAGCGCCTCGACAGCATGGCAGCTCTCCAGAGTGATCGCCACCCGGTGGGCCAGTACTTTGCGGCTCGCCCAGTCCACCACCGCCATCAGATACACGAAGCCCCGCGCCATCGGAATGTAGCTCGTGTCCAGCGCCCACACCTGGTTGGCGCGATCGATCGTCCGGTCGCGCAGTAGGTATGGCCAGATCTTGTGCGCCGCATGCTTGCGGCTCGTGTTGGGGCGACGGTACAGCGCCTCGATGCCCATGCGCTTCATCAGCGTGCGCACGTGCCGGCGGCCGACCGGGATGCTCTCCCGTCGCAACAGGCGGGCCAGCATGCGTGCGCCCGCGAAGGGATGCTCCAGATGCAGTTCGTCGATCCGGCGCATCAGCCTCAGATCCGCGTCGCTGATTGGACGCGGCTGGTAGTAGACGCTCGATCGGGAAATGTCGACCAGCTTGACCTGGCGGCTCACCGGCAGCGGGTGATCGCGGTCAATCATCGCTTTCCGCTCAGCAATCCCGCCTTGCCGAGCGCGTGCTCTAAAAAATCGTTCTCCAGTGTCAATTGGCCTATCTTTGCATGCAGCGCCTTCACGTCCACCGGCGGCTCGGCCGCAGTCTTGGTTTTGCCGCCGCCGAACACGTCCGCGGCGTGCTCCGCCAACTGTTGCTTCCACTCCGTGATCTGGCTCGGGTGCACGTCATACTGCTGGGCCAATTCCGCCAGCGTCTTGTCGCCCTTGAGCGCGGCCATGGCCACCTTGGCCTTGAAGGTTGCCGAGTGGGTCCGTCTGCTTCGTTTCGTCATCTTCTGGATCCTTTATGCCCGCCATTATGGCCGGCTCAGGCCCCAGCTCTTCCACTTAACCGACTGTCCGAATTTCCGCCGCCACCTGTGACACCTATCTCCGCACCTTGCTCATACACGGCGCCAGATCCGTGGTCACTCGAGGTGCGGGAACCGCCTGGCTCGACGAATTGCTCAAGCGACGTCCCTTCAACGTCGCGGTCGCTGCGGTAGCTAACAAACTCGCCAGGACCATCTGGGCAGTATTGGCCAGGCAAGGGAGATATGAGGCACACCTGCCCATAGCTGCATCATAGCCTCCCAAGCGGATACACCAGGACTGATCAACCCTTCTCAAGGAGCGCAAGCAATGATCGCATGATGGCTAACAGGTTGGACCGGGACGAGGAAGACCCGATAGGGAACGTGAGCCGCAAGGCTCGATAATCAGCTGGGTGCGGATTTCGGTGAAGGTGATCAGCGGTTTCGGCGAACGTGATCAGGGAAGGAAGGTGGTACTGCGCGGTCAGGAGATTGTAGCGTAGGTGATCACGATGCCCGTTTCTTGGCGTCGGTTGCCGTGCGCTTGCGCATGGATTCGCCTTTGAGCGCCACCTTGTGCGCCTGGTGGACCAGCCGGTCCAGGATGGCGTCAGCCAGCGTCGGATCATTCAACCACTGGTGCCAATGCTCGATCGGGAGCTGGCTTGTCACGATGGTCGAGCGGGTACCGACGCGGTCGTCCAGAACTTCCAGCAGATCGCCGCGAGCGCTTTCAGAAGGCTCCTGTAGGCCCCAGTCGTCCAGCACCAGAACATCGATGCGTGCGAGTTGCGCCAGGCGGCGCGTAAAGCTCCCGTCGCCGTGGGCGATCTGCAGTTCCTCGAACAGTCGAGGCACCCGCAGATAGAGAGCAGAGAATCCCTGTCGACAGGCCTGCTGAGCAAACGCACAGGCCAACCAGGACTTGCCGGCACCGGTCGCCCCGGTCAGGATGAGGCTCTGAGCGTTGCGGATCCAGTCGCAACTGGCCAGGGTAGCGACCAGCCGCTGATCAAGGCCGCGACTGCCGTCATAGACCACATCCTCGAGGCATGCCTGGGTGTGCTTGAGCTTGGCCGAGCGCAGCAGCCGCTCCAGGCGCCTGGTGTCGCGCCAAGCAATCTCCCGGTCGACCAGCATGGAGAAGCGTTCTTCGAACGGCAGGCTGGAACTGGCGGTCAGGGCAGACTGTTCCTCGAAGGCCCGCGCCATCCCGTCGAGCTTGAGGCCTTGAGCTGGCCGACGGTGTGTTGCATCAGCATAGTTTTCCTAATGGTAGTAGTCGGGTCCGCGCACGTTGTCGTGCATGGGGGAATGCCACTCGGTTTGCGATACCGGCAGAGTGGCTTGCCGGTCCAGATGGTTTTCAAGGATGGAGACCACAGACTTACGCGTGAGCGAGCCAATGGCGACGGCGCGAGCGCAAGCGGCTTCGAGCCGCTCCTTGCTGTACTTCTTGGCCAGACTCAGCAGACCCAGGCAGGCGCGATAGCCCATCTCGGGATGGCTCTTGTGGGTGAGCTGGTATTCGACGATGACGGCGACGTTGGGCCCAATCGAGGCTGCCCAGTTGAGCAGCCGGCCGGGCGTCCATTCGAGGTGCGCGCGGTGGGCCACCGGCATGTGTTCCTTGACCGTGCTGTGGCTGCCCTTGCGGGTATTGCGCGCGTGCAGCGCCACCCGTTTGCCACCGTACAGGATCTCGATGGTGTGGCGGGTTACGCGAGCCTCGACCGCCTTTCGCACCAGGGCATGCGGCACGCTGTAGTAGTGACCGTCGATCTCGACGTGGTAGTCGACGTTGACGCGGCATTGTTTGAACGTTGCAACTTCGTAGCGCCGCGGCGGCAGCGGTCGCAACACTGGCCGGTCCAACCGCTCGAACCACTCCCGGCGCGTGCCAGGCAGCTTCTTGAACGGTCGGTCATTCAGGTCGGCGACGAGCTTCTTGATGGCCTTGTTGAGCTCGCCCAAGCTGTAAAAGCGATGGTTGCGCAGCCGCGCCAGGATCCACCGCTCGACGATCAGCACGCCGGTCTCGACCTTGGCCTTGTCTTGCGGTTTGCGCGGCCGTGCCGGCAGCATGGCCGTGCCGTAGTGATGAACGAAGTCTTCTGCAGTTCGGGACAGCACTGGCTCGTATCGGTCAGGGCGAGCCACCAGCGCGCGCGGGTTGTCCGGCACAAGCAGCTCAGGCACGCCGCCGGCGAATTCCATCGCACAGACCATTCCCCCGATCCAGTCGGCGGTGGTCTGCCCCCGGGTGGCGCACGCGTATGTGTAATTCGACGCGCCAAGCACAGCGACGAAGATGCTGGCTTCAAACGCAAGGCCGCCTTCCGGGTCCAGAATCGGCACCATCTGACCTGCGAAGTCCGCAAACAGCTTCTCGCCGGCGCGGTGCTGCTGGCGCATGGACCGCTTGAGTGTCGCTGCCCAGTCCCGGTAACGGCAGCAGAACTGCGTGTATTGGTAAATGGGGACCCCGGGATTCGCGTCCAGGTATTCCTCCCACAGCAACTGCAGTGTCACGCCCTTGCGGCGCAGCTCGCGGTGCAGGTAGGGGAAGTCCGGCGTCACCCGTCCGCCCGGGCTGTTGGCCGGCTTCTGTGCGCCGAACAGCCGCTGCTCCAGCGTATCCTCGTTCAGGCTATCCGCCTGCGCCCAATCCAGCCCCGCTGCCTTCGCCATCGCGCGTACTGCGAAACGGCACCAACACTCACACCCGTCGCCCTAGCGATCTGCCGGTGCGAAAGGCCACACGCCCATTTCAGGCGAAGCACTTCCTTGATCTTGCGCATGGTCATCCGGTTGGCCGGCATCAGCTTGCTTCCTTGCAAAAAGGAAGCAGCGTATCGCCGGCGTTCTAGTCCATGCGCAGTCCCACCCCAGCCCTTGCCCGGCCCCATTACGGTGCGTGATCACCCGTTTCGGCTGCTTGATCACCTATTTCGGCAACGTGATCACTCGTTTCGGGATCGTGATCACCGATTTCGGCAGCGTCGTCGAAGTGATCACGTTCCGCCGAAACCAGCGAGCAGCTTCCCGCCGAAACAGGTGATCACGTTCCCCCGAAATCGCTGATCAAGCGCCCCGAAATACGCAGTCTAATTGATCGAAACGCTTTCACAACGTATCGCTCATTAGAGGTCAAAGGTGTCAACTTGTATGCCGCTTGTGACTTGGAAAAAGGGTCGCCGGTATTCAGTTCACCGATCCAACTGCTCCTCATCATGTATTTGCTTGCGCAATGTCGCGAAATGCTCCTGAAGACTTATCCCACATACTGGATGAACGCTCTCCGGAACGACGGCGGCACCGACTTTGGCCCAATCCTCTGCAGTCAGCATCTCCCCTGTTCGTGGCATGACTAGCTTTTCCTCGGAAGATAGATGATTGCGATAGTAAGCAAGATATACTGCCGCTTGCGCCACTAACACGTCTCTAGGCGTTATAACGTCCCATTCGGCGCCCTTGAAGTGGTCAAGTAGTTGGGCGCTGGTTTCCGCGATCACTAGATGTTCCTGTAGAAGTCGATTCACCACGAGCTGTATATCGGGATCTCGCTTCACCAGTAAAGAAAAAGCAACATCCTCTCGAGGGTGATGAATGCGATCGCCATAATCACACATGTACTCGACGATTTTAGCTATCAATCGATAATTAGGATGTCGTCCCTCAAAAAAAGCCCCGATTTGATTTTGGAGTAGGTCTAGTAAATGAGCGAAGTACAAATGATCATTATGCCAATCAGTAATGGTATTGTTCATTTCGTTGGCCATCCCAAGGGATGGGGTTGTTATTGGAATTTAGGTTAAAGTTTTAATTTTTTACCAAAGGCTAACATCCAGTGGCTTTAAAAAAACCAAAAATGCGAGTAAGACAGAGTCCGCGTGATGTTTAACCCGTGTCCATGCCAAGGGGATAGCGCTAGAGCAGTCAAGTTCTCCTCGTGCATTATTCCTGCGCCCCATGACCGTGATCTCATCGTTGACCGGCCGTACACCGCCACACAGCCTATCGGCTTCGTTTCCCATGAACGGAGTGATTGAGTTGTACAGATGTCTGCCATTTCGATATCGTTTGTGAGTTTCACCGGGGATATTAAATATCGGCTCTGAGCTAGGCTTCAACCGGGGGGGGCGCTCATACCATAGGCGTCGTCAAGGCAGGCTCTCAAGAAACATCCAATCGCAATATATATGCCAATGGCATGGCGCTTTGGCAATGCGCAATGTAATTAGACATCGAATGTCATAGATGCGACTGTTTGTCGTAAATCAAACGGCAGGCCGGTGTTTGACAACTGCGAAAGGCAGAACCATTTCCGGCCTGCTTCGACAGGCGGAATTGTGTGTAGGAGCTCTCAACCCTACTGTTGTGAATGGGTTGCCGTGCTGCTTTTCACACTACTGCAAGCAGGAACGCCGTGGTATATCTTCGACCAGGCCCCCGCTAAAGGCACCTCATTACACACAACTCCTGGCGGCTGGTGCTCTGCAGAAAGTCGTTTACGGTCAATGACATAGCGGGTGGGGTTGTAAACTCTTTCGGAATGTCGTTCACTCTTGCAATTTGGGCGGCACATGCAGCGAGAGGCAACGAGTTGGGCAGCGGCGGAATTCAAGGACATTGACTTGGGCGACCAGCGCCTGAACAAGCGGGCGGTGCTGCTAGCGGAGCGGCTCGCAGAGAAGCCGACGGCAAGCATACCCAGCGCATGCGGCGGCTGGGAGGAAACGGCTGCGGCGTACCGCTTCCTGGCTCAGGATGAACTGGACTGGCGCGATATTCTGGCGCCCCATTGGCAGAGTTCAGCCGAGCGGATGCGAGCTTGCGAAGTGGTGCTATGCATCCAAGACACGACGGAGCTGGACTTTAACGGCCAGGCCATCGCAGGCCTGGGACCGCTGTCGTATGAGGCGCAACGTGAGCTATATCTGCACCCGACTTACGCGGTAACGCCAGCGCGCGAACCGCTGGGCGTGCTTGACGCCTACATGGGGGCGCGCGAGCCCAAGGGTGCGGATGGCGTTCGCCCCGGCATCAAGGAAAGTACCATTGGACCGAAGGATATGAGCGGGTTGCCGAACAGGCGACCGCACTGCCTGCCACGCGACTCGTCTATGTGACTGACAGAGAGTCGGACATCATGGCGTTGATGATCAAGGCAAAGGAGTTGGGCCACCCGGCGGATTGGCTACTGCGCTCGCAGCACAATCGCACCTTGCCTGGCGGCGGCAAGCTGTGGGAGCAAGTAACTGCGGGTGAGCCAGTGGGCAGGATTCACTTCACGCTGGCAGCCCGTCAGGCTCAGCCGGCGCGCGCGGTACGGCAGCAGGTGTGGGCGCAACGTGTTGCGTTGCCTGACGCTGCAGGCGGCGTGGTGAGTGCCACTTGTATTGTCGCCCGGGAGGTCGACCCGCCGGCAGGCGTCAAGCCGATTGAATGGCGACTGCTGAGTAATCGCGAGGTGAACGACCTTGACGCGGCCGCGCAGCTTATTGACTGGTACCGCGCGCGTTGGGAGGTGGAATTGTTCTTTCATGTGCTCAAGAACGGCTGTCGAGTCGAGGCGTTGCAACTTGCATCGATGGCACGGCTTGAGCGTGCCTTGGCGCTGTTCATGGTGGTGGCATGGCGCATCGCTCGGTTGATGCGACTGGGTCGAACTTGCCCGGACCTGGATGCAGGGCTGCTGTTCGAGCGCGATGAATGGCGCGCGGCATTCAATCTCGACAAGAAGAAGCCGCCGAAGACGTCACCGCGTCTGAATGAGGTCGTGCGCTTGGTCGCTATGCTCGGCTGCTTCCTGGCGCGCAAAGGCGACGGCGAACCCGGAGTCAAGACTATCTGGCAAGGCCTGCAGCGAGTGGTGGATTTCGCCGCCGGTCTTCGGTACGCCCGTGAACTTGACGACTGAGATGTGTGTAACCAAATGCGCTAAAGGTCGGCTTCTGTCGCCCACTGCCAAAACTTAATCACAGGTAGTCTTGGGTGGCGTATACGCAAAACTCCTTTTGGGGTGTGAGGTGCATTTGCGTCTTCGACGCGAGACACTTTTAACCCCCGAGGGGCTTGATATAGGGTCGGAATCACACTATCAAGTTCCAACCTTCTCAACATATTTAATGACGAGACACCCAGTCCAATACCATATTGGCCCCTTCATCGATAGACATTGTGCATGTGTCGATGAAGATATCGGGACTTGTTGGTCTTTCATATGGCGAATCAATGCCGGTGAAGTTTTGGATCGCCCCCCGTCTGGCAAGTCGATATAGTCCTTTAGTGTCGCGAGCCTCTGCTACGGCCAATGGTGCGTGAACGTAAACTTCAGCAAAGACATGTTTCCCCGCAATTAACCTAGCAAGCTCTCGGTCGGAATGGAAGGGTGAGATAAGGCATACAAGCACTACGATGCCGGCGTCGGCCATAAGTTTGGCAACTTCAGCCACGCGCCGAACATTTTCGCGTCGATCCTCCTTGTCAAAGCCAAGATCTTTGCAAAGGCCACGCCTGACTGAGTCGCCATCAAGAATATAAGTGAGCCGCCCGCACGCATGCAGGGCTGCCTCAAGCCGGTCGGCAATTGCCGATTTCCCTGCGCCGGAGAGGCCTGTGAACCAGAGGATGGACGGGGCCTGACCAAGCAGTTGCGCTCTCGATTCCGGACCGACTCCGAAGTCGTAGATGTAAAGGTGAGGAGTGCGAGCATCGCTCATCATATTTCGTATACGTGTGTGAAATTGGACTTTGCAAACAACACGGGCGCCCGGCTTGCAAACGCGTCCTGCGAAGTCCACGTGCAAATTGGGCGAAGCTAGTTGAACGTCTACCTCTGAAACGCGTAGCTACGTCGGGAGCGATGTCGCCAATATCGGGTCTATGCTCCTTTGGAACGCACTACTGCTTCGTCCACATTCAATGTTGTGCTGCTTCCTTCCGTCTTTCTCCAAAGAATACCCTCGAACCAAACTTGTTCCACGCGCCCCCATTCACAAGCGGAAGCAGCGTCGGGGAAAAATCCTCGGCCGTGGAAATTCGCGCTTGTGTTGCAGAGCAAAGGAATACCTGTTAGCTTCTCATATTCGACCAAAAGCTCTGCTACGGGATGTTTAGAACTTCTATGGATGGTTTGCAAACGAGCAGTACCGTCAAGATGCACGACCGCAGGGATCTTGTCACGCCATTCCTTACGCGTTAGATGGTCGAAAAGCATGTAGGGGTCCGGAGTACCAGGCTCAAAGATGGACATTGCCTTATCCTCAAGGCATATTGGCGCCACCGGACGAAAATGCTCTCGATGCTTGACATCGTTCAGAAGATGTTTCATTGCAGCCGAAGTTGGGGCTGCCAAAATGCTTCTTCCGCCCAAAGCCCGAGGGCCCAATTCGGCACGACCGGCAAGAAAAATGACTGGCTTGTTATCTGCAAGTATGCGGGCGAGTTCCGAAATCGTGCACGGAAACGCAGTCCATCCCGGAGGGACGACGCCAAGTTTTGCGGAAGGCCCGCTATACACGGACCATTCCAACGGTATGAATCCCTGGTCCGCAGCCATCGCACAGCAAGCCGCACCAATTGCCGAGCCGCTGTCGTTGGGGAACGGAGGGACCCATATTGCAGCGAATAAGCCACTTTCACGTAATGCGCTATTCCATTTGATGTTTAGCGCACATCCCCCAGCAATGCACAGGTTTTGCGGAACTTGTATTGAATGACGCTGCAGCGCCATTCCGATTTCATGAACGAGAAGGCGCTCGAGGAAGACGTGAAAGGAGGCAAGCACATCTTGGTGAAGCTTCCCTTCAAGTCGAGGCACGCTAGCTTCGAAAAAATCACGGACGGGTTTCAACGAGCCTTCAGGTGCCCTAATATTCGCACGATAGCTGCGCGCCAACTCGCTGTTACCAGCGAAGTGATCGTCGTAAAGGCTGTGAAATACAGATACGATACTTTCATCGACGGACCCGAGCCCAATATAAGCCATGAGCTTGCCTGCCACGCCGAGATCCCATTCTGCTCCGCCTAGTTTCTTATAGGGACCAAAGTAGTGACCCGCCGCCGCATAGATATGGCCAACGAGGGGGAAAAGGCAGTCAACGCGGCGTGCCCCATCACGCTGCACATGGTAGAGCCTTGGGACGATGCCGCCATCCCAAACCAGACAAAGGGCGGGTTGCTCCTTTTGTGCAAACGGGCTGGTGCAGTATGCGGCCGCTACGTGCCCTGACACATGAGGAAAACTCTTGTACGGAAATGAACCTTCGCCGACCACCAAACCGTCGCCGTCAAGGGAGGCAAGGAGGTGATTGGCGTCGCTCTCAGCATACGGTGCGCCCTTTAGACTCATCGGAACAGATCCACTACGGACGTGGAATCTAGACTCCACGTCTCCGTCCCAGCCATCAATGACGAACTGGTCGATATCCACAGCGTTCAGCCCATGTTCCGCCAAAATGAGAGCGATTTCCTCAAGGTTCTCGATTTCCTGATAGCGCTTATTGTTCTCTCGCTTCTCCTGCTCGATGCAAAAAATCAATTTCCCATCTTCTACCACGGCGATGGCCCCGTCGTGCGTTAGCTTGATCCCGCAGATCCGCATGCTATTTCCTCTTTCTAACTCGGTAAACGTGTGTGTTGTGATTCGTCCGGAGATTTGCGAAATCGTGCTAGCGAGCAACCCTCAGTGAGCAATTGTCCTTTGCATTCAACGTGCTCAACTTCAGTCAACTCTTCTCTGAGCATAGCAAGCACAGTTTCTGCACCAGCAATGTGGCCCCATCTCCGGCAACTGTCGTCATGTGACGATCCGAATACCAACTGTCCGGCCGGCGCAAGCATTCCTGCGAGATTTAGAATCGTAGAACGCATTTCTTCAAGGTTATCCAAATAATAGAGAACTTCAGCGACCACGATTAGATCGAACTTGTCATGTGTCGAGAACTCTTTGACGTCTGAAACGATCCACGTAGTGTTCGCTGGCTCCTTCAGTCGTTCGCGAGTACGAGCTATCGCTTGCGGAACAACATCTATGACTGTGAGCCGTTGGCAGTGGTCCAAAAGTTTCTCCGTGAATGTCCCCGCAGCACATCCCACTTCGAGCGCATTAGTGACTCGGCCCTGCGCGAGTGACAATCGAAGCATATGTCTGTGACGTTCCTGTTCGTAAGGATTAGTGTCGAGGCGCCAGGGGTCATCTGTACTTAGTTCACGACGCAGCAATTCTAGGTTTGAAAGCATGGGAAAATCTTTCGGTTCCTAATAGTGGACCATAACGTAGGCTTCCTTCTGCTCGAAGATCGCCTACCAATCAATCCAGTAGAACTGTCTTCATAGCTCGGGTCCGTTGCGTTCGATTGTTTCGCCGCTTGGCCATTCTTGCAACGAACTGTTAATTGGCATAACCACGACGAGGACATCCTCTACCCGAGTAGACGGCAAATCCAAGTGGACGTTCGAGAGAGTTGAGCGCACACGAATTCCTTCGATGATTGTTCCTAGTCCATGTCGGCACAATCGGGAAAAGTGAGTTTTCAACTCGTGCCTGACGGTCCCGAAAGCGAACGGTATGCGAAGCTCTTGAAGCACGGGGTACATTGCGCGGATGGAATGGCTAATTCCGAATCCTTCAAGGTCCGGCCGAACTCCGTATAGACCTAGTTCGGCCACAAGCACATCGGCTGAATTTACCTTGATGAATCGTCGAAGTGCACCCATGTGTGCCGCAATCCCTTGAGAATCGTAAGCTATGGCGCGGAGCTCAGGCCGTGCGCCTGCCCAACTTCGACCGCCACTAAACGGCTTCGCATTGAAAGGCCCTGTCGGACCGTAGGTCGCTTTGAAAAACTCAGCCAATTCCAAATGGTCGGAGAGTTCAAGATCATTTTCCCAGCGTAGTTTCCACTGAACTTTTGGCGACGACATAAAAGTAACCTATTGGAAGAGTAATAGGCCAACCACAGTCACCTGGCGACCAATTAATTAAGTTGAGGCACAAAACTACGCATTGCTCGTGCGATGGTTTGAGCCATTCTAGGCTTCGAAATAGCTTGTATGCGGCCCCCCGCTGAAATGGCGCTTTAGCTCCACGAAGTTGCATACCGTCTCTCGCAGAGGTCGCATTTCCTGACGCCGAAGGGCCGTGCGTACTGAGCATGCGTGCGGAGATGTTCCAAGGAAGAACCAAATTGCGTCGAGGCAGGGGGCTGGATCGCGCAGTAGATCCTCATAGTCGATAGTCATAATCCGATCTCGCTGAAAGGAATTCGCGACGAGAGTGTGGAAGTCGTCAGCGATCCTGAAGTAGGCTTCGCATTCATCGATGGTCAACGTTACGTTGGGTGGAACGGCCAAGGAGTGGCACGTACCGTACTGTAGCCATTGACCACTTGTCCTTGCCTGAACGAGGGATCGCAGCGACTCCAGAGAATTTCTGCGGACAAATATCGCGCGAAGATGTGGCCAACCGATCAAGGTTTCAAAGAATCCTGGCCGCTCGCGGAACTGCGGTTGGTTAATCTTGCAGCCAACGTGGGTGAGCGCCGTCTTTCCAGAGCGGGTAGGGTAATATTGATAAGCTAGCTCAAGAAGGTCCCTATCGCTACGTAGGAGTCGGCTATTATCTGGCCAGTTCATATCGTACGGATTGAGCAATTCTCCGTTGCTCGACACATTTGGATGCAAATTCAGCAATTCTTCCAGATAGTGCGTACCTGTTCTGGGCATCCCAAGGATTACGAATGGTGCGGCTGTTGGCATGATTTCGCTAAAGAGTTGCACAGATATACATCAAGTGGTTAGCGGCGGTAGAAGGATTTGACCTATATTCAAATTCATCCTGGTCAGAGTGTCGATGCGATCATCAAGACATCAGACGCCGGCGAACAAGGTTTGTCGATAGGAAGAAGGGCACTATTGCGTAAAGGCAAAGTACGGACACATGCAGACCGACGCTCGCCGACGGGCGTCCAAGCATCGCGGGGCGGATGAGTTCGACGGAATGGGAAAGTGGAAGGGCTCTCGAAACAAGATGAAGGGCCCCTGGCAACTGTTCTACTGGGAAAATGACACCACTCAGGAAAAGCATCGGTGTGAGGACAAGCGTTTGGTAGAACACAAAGTAATCGTAACTCGGCGCAATCGCGACGAGGACCATAGCAAGGCTTGCAAATGCGAAGCCAGTTAGAACAATGACCGGTATTAGTAAAAAAATATTCGAGAGATCGGCATAGCCCAATGTTGCGGCAACCCCAGCCACCGCGGTGCCTGCCAATAGGGCTTTGCTGGCCGCCCACGTCATTTCACCGAGTACGACGTCGCCAACCGTAAGCTTTGTGCACAGGACTGCTTCCCACATGCGCTGCGTGTGCATCCGAGAGAAGGCCGCATAGATTGTCTCGACCGTTGCGGAAGTCATTGCACTCGCAGCAACCATACCGGCTGTCAGAAACGAAATATATGCAGATCCTTCAACGTGATCTATCAGTACCCCAACTCCGAAGCCAAGGCCGAACAGATACATCATTGGATCTGCAAGATTGCCAATTAGGGAAACGAGAGCAGCCTTCCGCCATGCTAAGAAATTACGGCGCCATACCGTACGCCAGTTCCAAGCGTTCGCGGGCAAAGTCATCATGAGTACGTCACGCATTATTTATTCCCTGATCTCACGTCCGGTTAGCCGCAGGAATACGTCCTCCAAATTTGCGGGGCGTTGTAGGACGCGCAGGCCAGAAAGCTCGCGTAAAGGTACCCGAATCTGTTCCAAATCGGAGGCGTAGCAGAACAGCGTCTCGCCGCTTACCTCGGTGCGGGGACCGTAGGGTGCTAGTAATGAACGCAGCTCGTGTGGTTTGCCGCCATATACTTCTAGCACTTCGGTACCGATTTGTTTCTGGACCAGACCCTGCGGAGTTCCCTCAACGAGCTTGCATCCGTCCTCTATTACGCAAAGCTGGTCGCACAACCGCTCCGCCTCTTCCATGAAGTGAGTAGTGAGAAGAATAGTCTTGCCCTTCGTTAGCAGCGAGCGTAATCGCTCCCAAATCAGGTGGCGCGCATGAGGATCCAAGCCGGTTGTGGGTTCGTCCATTACCAGAAGTTGGGGATCATTGATCAGGGCGCGCGCGATAGTCAATGCCCTTTTCATGCCGCCTGACAGTTCCGTGACGCGAGCATGGGATTTTGTTTCAAGATGCGCGAACTCAAGCAGAGATGGAATCGCCGCCTCGATCTCGGCTGTGGTCATGCCAAAGTAGCGTCCAAAGACAATCAGGTTCTCGCGTACCGTAAATCCTGGTTCCAGATTGTCGAATTGCGGAACTACGCCGATGCGAGCGCGAGCTCGGCGTGCTCGTATTGGTACGGGCTCTCCCAAGACTGTGATCGTGCCGCCGTCAGGCATTGCCATTCCCAGAACCATTCGAGCAATCGTGCTTTTACCAGCGCCGTTAGGGCCCAACAAGCCAAAGCATTCGCCAGTTTTCACACAAAAGGATAGATCATTGACGACAGGCTTGCCGCCATATGACTTTCTAACGCCGGAGAACTCGATCGCTGCGGTGGACATGAAGCTCGGGAATAAAAGTGTGTTGTTGTCTACTGAAGGAAGCTCGAACAAGTAATATCTATCCTACTCGGTATAATATTCATTTCCCGATGTCACGCACGTAGAGGGCAAACATTTATTACCAGTAATTTCAGAACGAGAAGTTGAATGCGTTTCGCCAGCTGTATATTTTTCCGGAGATTCCGATGATGGATAGACGGACTTATCGTGCGAACTGTTTAATGCCTCGCCTCGCGACAGCCAATCGCTATTTCCGAGCGTGCACAATGCGTAGGCCTTCACCGGAAGTAGAAGGAACAGGTTGATCAGGGTATGCGCCGAGAATCCAAAAAATCTCAGCTGTCGAGCGCGAATAGCCGCTACGGTGGACCGAACGAACGTCATTGAGGCAATTGTTATGCACGCCGGCCAAGGAATTGTTGCCGTCATCACAAACTGTGCAAGTCCACTGATGACTGAGATCGCTAGCAATAGCGAACCAACGTTCTGCGCAAGGGTGTCCAGCGTAAGAAAGCCATTGAGGTGGGGCAACAGACGTAGCGAGAGGAGCGTGTCACGGTATGTGCTGCGTGCCCACCGGAGCTGTTGTCGAAGATACGGTATGAGCTTATCTGGCACAACAGTAGCCGCGATAGCGTTAGGAACATACTCTGTTCGATAGCCTGCAGTCAGCATGAGAATCGTCAAATGGCGATCTTCACCAAAATCACTTTGCTTGCCCCGGAAGAACTGGGTTTCGTATTTGTCAAGAAGACGAAGAAGCGCGGAGCGACGGTATATCGCACAAGGACCGCAGCAGCACATAACGGCGCCAAATCTTCCCTGAGCCGCTCGCTCCTCGTTACATGCGAGCCAGTACTCCATGTCGATCAATCGAGTCAACCACGACTGCTTTCGATTACTGGCTGTCAACTGTCCCATGGCGGCACCAATCGATCTGTCCCGCATCTTGAGTACAAGGTTTTTTACGACATCATGGGCCAGCGTCGTATCTGAGTCGACGTTAAGTATGAGCTCTCCATACGAGGAACGTATTGCGGCGATCTGTGCTTTACGTTTACCCACGTTCTTGGGAAGAAGAATAAAGTTAAACCTCGGATCTTCCTCATAGTCCCGGTAGACCGCGCCCAACGCATCACGGTTACTTGAGCCGTCATCAATTACATAAACGTTCAATACTCCGGCATACTCCTGCTTTGCGATTGAAGTAAGGCAAGCTCTGAGCGTGGCCGGGTTTTCGTTGAAGCAGGGCACAATAACGTCGACGTCCGGCCGCCATTCCGGATCAACGACCTTGGTTGACGCAGGAGTACACCGTGTTGGTCGACTATGCAGAACCTGTGCGCTCTTATAAATGGTGGATAGGAGTGCGTACAATAAAACAGAAGTCGTGTTGATTGCGGCCGGAATATTCATCTTTGTCGTTTTGTCAGGGGGGCGTTAAGAAATTTTCAGATTACAAGACTACGCTGATCCGCAAAGAGAATCAGATGAAAATCCGAGGCGAGTTATGAGCGCCATTTAAGCTCAGATCGACGCGGTTCGGTTGGAAGCACGCGACGTCTGATGTATAAATTTCGGAACTGAGGCGCGGCGAGTACAATATGAGGTAAGAGAGCCGGCTGCTTGATTTGATGTTAGCGTTAGGAGCAATGCCTACCAATGGGGAAAGGCGGGGACTTGGTTCAGTACTATCTGTTTCTTGTGTCAGTAATTCCTGATGTACTCACGTCCGACGAGATGAACTTTTGATAAATGTTCCCTAGAAGACGACCCAGGGGTAGTGGAGAACACATTCGTCTCGGGGTCTATGTGGGATAACAGGTTCTTAGGCAGTCCGTACTGGATTGATCTGTCCGCGTAGTTTGGGCAGTGAGCTGATCACAAAGTTACGTTCCTTCAACGCCGAAATTAGCCGAGGAAGCGCCCTCACGGTTTGCTCTCGTGATGCTGTGTACGGGCGTGATGCCAATTCGTTCGGTGGACTGCCATCATGCAATAGCACGATTGCCCCCGGCTCTACGGTCGCCAAGACCGTATCGACAATCAGATCAACTCCCGGGCGGGCCCAATCTTGAGGGTCTACCGACCAGTGAAGCGGTGTAAGACCTGCATTCATTCCTTCGACGCATACTTCAGGAGTCCATATTCCATACGGTGCACGCAAGAAACGCACAGCTAGGCCAGGGGAGGCCTTGGTGATGATTACATTCGTATCGAGTATTTCGCGTCGCAACACATCGCGGTTGCATTGGGACAGATCGAGATGCGTCATCGTGTGGTTGGCAACTTCGTGTCCATCGGAGATCATTCGCCGAATTAGCTCCGGATGTTCCGCTGCGTATGCTCCGAGGACGAAGAACGTGCCGGGGACATGAAATTGGCGCAATATGTCCAAGATCTTCGGTGTCCATGTCGGATTCGGCCCGTCATCGAATGTAAGAAAAACCTTACGTGGTTTGACTTTGGCATCACGTTCTCGAATTTTCCTCGGCCAAGACAAACGTTCCGATGGTTCGCTGTGCACCTTTTCAGCCATGATTCGTTACGTTACCTTTGTGGTTTGCACGCTATGCCTTCGGTCTCAAAGTGCGCCGTCCGCAATGGGACACGGAGATCTGCTAATCGTTAGTCGCCACAACTTTGCGTCAGCGGCGCAAATTTGTACAATCGATTGTTTCGATATCAATCATCGATGATGTGGATGGCTCCATATGCGCTTCAAAGGCCTTGACCTGAACCTTCTCGTCGCACTTGACGCACTCATGACGCACCGGAATCTGACAGCCGCGGCGCATAGCATCAACCTAAGTCAGCCCGCTATGAGCGCAGCTGTCGCGAGGCTGCGAGACTATTTCAGTGACAGTCTTTTTGTTATGCGTGGGCGGGAGTTCGTTCCGACTGCTCGTGCGATGGAACTTGCCGGTCCCGTCCGTGAAGCACTATCGCACGTCCAGCTCTCGATCATTTCGCGTGACGTATTCCTGCCATCTAAGTCGAAACGACGTTTCAGAATTTGTCTTTCGGACTTCATGACACTTGTCTACTTTAAGAAGGTCATGAAGCGCGTCGCATGCGAGGCGCCTTCCGTTAGCTTCGAGCTATTCTTTCCTGACGATGAACCTGGCGAATTGCTCAGACGAGGCGATGTTGATTTCCTGATACTACCGGAGTTGTTGTTGAGTGATACACATCCCAAGGCGCGTCTTTTTGAAGAGAAGCTTGTGTGCGTAGGTTGTCCGACAAATAAGCAGCTGTCCCGAAGACTCGCTTTGGAAAAGTACATCTCGATGGGGCATGTGACTGTAAGGTTCGGACGTTCACGCCGGCCCTCGATAGAGGAGTTTTTTCTCCTTGAGCTGGGATTCAAGAGACGGGAAGAGATTGTTGTACCAACCTTTGACCTGATCCCACCGATGCTGTCCCGTACCGATCGCATCGCAACACTGCCACTACGACTAGCTCAGTATTTTGGCGAAGTGGTTCCTTTGAGGATTGTCGATGTACCGCTGCCACTTTCCTCGTTTACGGAGGCTATCCAATGGCCTGCGTTACATACCGGCGATCCAGCAAGCATTTGGATGCGCCAGGTGCTATTGGAAGAGGCAAAAAGTTTGGCTAGTGTTGACGCGAAGAAGTCTGACTGATAATCGATGTCCGGGCAGTCACAAGAGGTGCCAATTGTATTCAATCTCGTAGGTATTGAGATCCCTTCAATCCAGCAGGGCACAAGTTTCAGAACTACGATGCACCGGCAGATGAGGCTCTACCCATACTTCGCGCGCTTTCTACCCCTGTTGGTGTGCAACCCCTCATATGAGGCGTTAAGCATAAGACGACCTCGATGGTCGGAGCGACGTCAACGCAGGATTGTGTTAAAGGCGCCGTTTTTTCAGTTAGTATCCTATGCGCGCACAGAGAGGCGTTGTTGTCCTCCGTGTCCCTCCGACATCGCCACTGCGATATTGTCCGTTTGTTGACATTGTAGATGTCCGCCCACTTGGCGGCATCGTTCGAACTTGCCATAGCGCGCAGCAAACTAATGTGTCGTTGTGACCTAGTCGTGTTTGCTGACGGCGTTTGACGAGCCATCCCGGGGAGTTTAAATCCATGCCGCATTTCTATGCTAACGATTTCGATTTGGTGTACGAGGTAGTGCAGACACTAGTTTCGTCGCGGGATGCTGAGCAGACGTTGGACAGATCCTTACGGCATCTTTCGTCTGCGCTAGGATGGCGCTCCGCCTTCATAGCCGTCGCGGAGCCGGGTGGATATCTAGCTGGTTTTTGTTCCACGGGACTTTCGGAGGGCTGGCGCGAGCGCGTACGCTTTCTTCCCGATGAGGGAGTCGTGGGCCGCATTCATTCAAGTGATTCGCCTATCATTGTCCCTGAGATTCACGACGAACATTTTCTCGCGGACCGCTTCGGAACTGCTAATGAATTGGACGGTGATCATATCGCTCTCCTGGGAACTCCTATCCGGCATGAGGGCCGTCCGCTCGGGGTGCTGGTCGCATTTTGTGAGAATCGAGACGGAACGCGCGCCTTTGCTAACGATCTTCAACTTATGAAAGTTGTTGCAGCGCCGATGGGGCAAGCGCTGCTGCTTAATCGCGAGGCGATGAACAAGGGCGGTTACAGGGAACAGGTATGTAGACGTCCACAGAAGGAGCATCATCCTTTGCGCAATATAGAGAACGCGGTAGGCCATTCCCCATCGATGCAGAGGGTGTTTGCGCAAGTCCATCAAGTCGCCCCGGCGAGGGCGACAGTACTCTTGCGCGGTGAAAGCGGAACGGGAAAGGAATTGATCGCACGCGCAATCTATAGCTTGTCTCGGCGTAATGATCAGCCATTCGTTTCGGTGAACTGCGCGGCGCTTTCAGAGACTCTCCTGGAGAGCGAACTGTTTGGCCATGAGAAGGGAGCGTTCACGGGGGCGCAATCGCAACGGAAAGGTAGATTCGAACTAGCGCACGGCGGCACACTATTTCTCGATGAAATTGGCGATATCTCACCGTCCTTCCAAGCGAAGCTGTTGCGGGTTCTGCAAGAAAGGGAGTTTGAGCGCGTAGGGGGGGCCACGCCTGTAAGGGTTGATGTGAGGCTAATCGTTGCGACAAATCGCAACCTCGAACGGATGGTCAAAGAGGGTGAATTCCGAGCAGATTTGTATTATCGCATTAATGTGGTAAGCATTCGTCTGCCACCCCTACGTGAGCGCCGCGAGGACATCCCGGCTTTGGCGCAATACTTTTTAGATCGATTCAACCGTGACAACGGCAGGTCGCTGCGCTTCACAGAAGGAGCATTGAGCGTGCTTTCGGGTTGCTACTGGGCCGGTAACGTACGTGAGTTGGAGAACTGCGTTGAGAGGACCGCGACGATGGCACTCCACGATTCCATTGATCGGCTCTCATTCCTGTGTGAGATGGATAAGTGTCTAACCCAAGGATTGCATGACATCGAGCGCGAAGACGCCGTACGTCCGGGCCGATCGGCAAACGCTGCAGCGAGCGAGGAGATCACTCCTACAGTCTCCGTAGATGCAGGTCACGAGAGCGCCAGATTTGCCCTGCCCAGCAGGAACGATAGACCTCAAGGCGAGAGAGAGCGACTCATTTGGGCCATGGAGCGCTGTGGCTGGGTGCAGGCAAAAGCGGCGCGGCTCTTGGGTATTACGCCACGGCAGATTGGCTACGCGCTGCGTAAGAACGGGATCGAGCTTCGCCGTTTCTGATGGCAGAATATCGCTGCCTGCGGTGGTCTAATGTCCTTGGACAGGTCGATAGGAGGATAATCCGTAATCGACGAGTGAAAAGATAGATGACAAGAAGGCGCCGACAATTTGACGCCAGCTTCAAGCTGGAAGTAGTACGGATGGTACGAGACCAAGGCCTATCGGTGAGCGAAGTTTGCCGGTCGATGGAGCTTGGTGAGTCGGCCGTTCGGTGCTGGATCGCGCAGTATGATGCGGAGTGCGCTGGTGGACCTGGGGTGGGAAAGCCGCTGACGGCAGAACAGCAGCGCATCCGGCAATTGGAGGCGGAGAATCGGCAACTGCGCGAGGACAATGCTCTGCTAAAAAAAGCGTCGGCCTTCTTTGCACGGGAACTAAAGTGAGCTACCGCCTGGTAGCCCATTTGCAACAGGAGGCCGTATCGGTCAGTGATGCCTGCCGGGTATTGCAGGTGAGCCGCTCCGGCTACTATGCGCACCGCCGCGCCAAGCCGAGCACGAAGGCTCTGCAGGAGCAGACCCACGTCAAAGCGGCGTTCGCTGCCAGCGGCGCGAGCTACGGCAGCCGGCGTGTCATGCATGCGCTGAGGGCACAAGGGCTGCGCCTTGGCCGGTACCGGATTCGTACGCTGATGCGCGAGGCAGAGCTGCGCACGAACTGGAAGCGTAAGTTCGTGTCGACGACCAACAGCAAGCACGCTCTGCCAGTGGCCGAGAACGTGCTGGATCGTCAATTTGACGTGGCTGAGCCGAAGCGGGCCTGGGTGTCGGACATCACCTATGTCCGCACGGCCCAGGGCTGGCTGTATTTGGCTGTCGTGCTGGACTTGTACTCGCGCAAGGTCGTGGGCTGGGCGATGGCGCCGACCATGCCGACGGACCTGGTCATGTCGGCGCTGACCATGGCGCTGCAGCAGCGTCGGCCAGGACCAGGACTGGTGCTGCACTCGGACAGAGGCAGTCAGTACGCGAGCGCAGAGTATCAGGCTTTGCTGAGACGGCATCAGATCGTTTGCAGCATGAGTCGAAAAGGCAATTGTTGGGATAACGCGGTGATGGAGCGGTTCTTCCTGAACCTGAAGATGGAGCGCGTGTGGCGGGGCCTGTCAGTTTTTTTGTGTGCAGGGCAGGTAAAGGCTCACCGTCGATGGAACGGTGAGCCAGCAATATCTTAACGATAAGGGTGGGTGAAGCGTTCCTCGTAGAGGATCGCAAACTGGTTCATGGCAGCCTTCCAGTCATGGGTTGAACTGCCCCACTTCACCGTGATGTTTCGCAGCGCCAGCCACAGCAGCTTGGTCGCCGCCTCGTCGCTGGGGAAGTGACCGCGCGTCTTGATGATCTTGCGCAGCTGCGCGTTGATGCTCTCGATCGCGTTGGTAACCGGCATGATAGGAACCGGTGCCCTTCCTCTCCTCACCGTGTAACTTGGTGTATGGTTCGACCATCCGGGACAGGGGCACCGGGGAGCACTTCGGGTGGGCAGGCCGTTCATATACGTTGAGCTGCGAGCTCGTGTTAGTAGTTGGCCGCCCCTGCGACCCGCCCGGTTGCGCTGCGAGCGCGAATCCGTAGTTGTCGTGCTGTCCCACCGGCTCCCATTTGCGATGTTTCCCATGGGAGACGCCAATGCGAGTGATAGGACTGGATGTATCGCGATCGGTGGCCGAGATCGCCTATTTGGAGAATGGCCGGCTACGCGCCGGCGGGCGCGTCGGACTGCGACGCGACGAGCTGGAACACTTTGCTGCCAAGCTAAAGCCCGACGACCACGTGGTACTCGAGGCGACCGGCAACACGATCGCCATCGCGAACGTGCTGACAGGTCATGTCGGCAAAGTGATTGTCGCCAACCCGTTGCAAGTCCGCCTGATCGCAGAAGCGCGCGTCAAGACGGATAAGATCGATGCCGCGATCCTTGCGCAACTCTATGCGAGTGGCTTCCTGCCCGAGGTGTGGATTCCAGACGAGGCCACGCAAGCGATGCGACGGCAGGTGTCGCGCCGCGCCCAGATCGTGCGGCAGCGGACGCGGCTCAAGAATGAGATTCACGCTGTCCTTGCCGCACATCTCATCGCACGGTGTCCTGCGACAGACCTGTTTGGCAAGAAAGGGCGGGCCTGGCTGAGCCTTCAGCCGCTACCCATGGACGAGCGCATCGGGATTGACCAGCGGTTGCATGAGCTCG
This sequence comes from Cupriavidus taiwanensis, assembly GCF_900250115.1. Taxonomy (NCBI): domain Bacteria; kingdom Pseudomonadati; phylum Pseudomonadota; class Betaproteobacteria; order Burkholderiales; family Burkholderiaceae; genus Cupriavidus; species Cupriavidus taiwanensis. The sequence continues at coordinate 343,771 of NZ_LT984805.1, forward strand.
ACAGGCTGGCAGAGAATCTGCAGCAGGTTGAGCGCGTCCTGGCCCAATCCGCTATTCAGGACGACAGGCTGCGCAAGCTGCTGACCATCACCGGCATCAACACCACCGTTGCGATCGGGTTGATCTCGGCCATTGGCGATATCGCTCGCTTTCGTTCGCCGCAGAAACTGGTCAGCTACTTTGGCCTCAATCCTTCGGTCTACCAATCCGGCTTGCAGCCAGCAAAGCACGGACACATCAGCAAGCGCGGACGTTCCTATGCGCGTGCCATGCTGGTCGACGCTGCCTGGGCCGCAGCCCAAACGGCCGGCCCCGTCCGAGCCTTCTTCCTTCGTATCCGGGATCGTCGCGGTCAGCAGATCGCGGCTGTTGCCACGGCACGCAAGGTGGCGATCATCGTGTGGCACGTCCTCACGCGTAACGAAGCCTTCGCCTGGGATCGCCCGGCGCTGACTGCGCGCAAGACCCGTGAGCTGGAACTGCAGGCAGGCATGCCTGCGCGTCGCGGTAGCCGCAAGGGGTCTGCCGCCGCCTACAATCTGAAGTCCGTCCGGGATCTGGAGCGTGCGGCAGGCGAACAAGCTGAGCACGCTTACCAACGGCTGTTCTCGCGCTGGAAGCAAGCGCGACCGCAGGCAAGTGCGGTACGCGCTCCGTGGCCACCAATACGGACGCCATAAACGAGCGAAAGCACACCACGCGCTTGTCAACTTCATCCGTCGTGTAAATGATCTTGCGGATCGCCGGCGGGAACGTAAAGAACGGGATCACCTGATCCCAGGCGCGACGCCAGGATGCGCCGATCGGTGCATACCGCCGACCCCATTCCCCGTTCTCGAAGGCCGCCAACTCGGCCAGCGCGGCCTCGACGGTGGGGGCCGTGTACACGGGCTTGAGCGCCGCCGCCACGGCGCGGCGCTCCTTCCAGTTGGCGTACTCCAGGCTGTTGCGGATCAGATGCACGATGCAGGTCTGCAGGGTGGTGTTCGGGAACACCGCGGCCAGGGCCTGTTCCATGCCCTTAAGGCCATCGGTCACCGCGATCAGGATGTCTTGGGTACCCCGGGTCTTCAGGTCGTTGAACACCTTCATCCAGAACTTGGCGCCTTCGGTGCTCTCGATCCACAGGCCCAGGATGTCGCGCGTGCCGTCGGGCAGCACGCCCAAGGCCAGGTAGACGGCCTTGTTGCGCACCACGCCGTCCTCGCGCATCTTGACGCGCAGCGCGTCGAAGAACACCACCGGGTACATCACCTCCAGCGGACGGGCCTGCCAGGCGGTCACCTCGTCCATGACCGCATCGGTCACCGAACTGATGAATTCGGGCGAGACCTCGGTGCCGTACTGTTCGGCCAGAAACGCCTGGATCTCGCGCAAGGTCATGCCGCGCGCATACATGGCGATGATCTTGTCGTCGAACCCGGTGAAGCGCCGCTCGTGCTTGGAATCAGGATCGGATCAAAGCTGCCGTCGCGATCGCGAGGGATGTCTAACCGCAGCGGCCCGTCGTCGGTCAGAACCGTCTTATTACTTGACCACTACAGCCTGGGTGCTTCCCTACACCTATGACAAAAGTTTGTGACAACTCAACGCATTGGTCTACCCTCGAGGAACTTCAAAGTGTCGGGATCGATTCCAACTCTGCGACAGGAGCGGCCATCCACGACAGTCGCGGGAGCGGGCGTGTAGGGCTGCATAACGGTAAATGCATGGCTGCGACGATGGTACGCAACTTGCTGATCTTCGCGAACCGCAGAGCGTATGGAGCCGTTATGTCGCGAAAGGCGAGGGCTGCCGATCTTTTTGACCAACCGAATTGTGCGAAGAACCGGGCCAAGAGCGAGGAAGAGCGAAAGCTGGGCTGCTCAAGGCAGCTTTCACCGGGCGCGGCCGCTGGGGGCTGCGCTTTCGATGGGGCAAAAATTGCACTTCAGCCTGTAGCTGACGTGGCGCACCTCGTGCATGGACCAATCGCATGCGAAGGCAACTCTTGGGACAACCGCCAGGCGGCCTCATCAGGGCCGACGCTCTATCGCACTGGCTTCACGACTGACATCAATGAGTTCGACGTGATCTACGGGGGTGAACGACGTCTATTCCGTAGCGTCCGCGAGATCATTGAAAAGTACAATCCACCTGCGGTCTTTGTTTATCAAACGTGTGTTACTGCGTTAATCGGCGATGACATAGATGCAGTGTGCAAGCAGGCTTCAGTAGAATTCAGTAAGCCAGTTATACCGGTGCACGCGCCTGGGTTCGCTGGATCAAAGAACCTCGGCAATAAGCTTGGCGGCGAGGCGCTTTTGAATTATGTGATAGGTACCCGTGAGCCGGCATATACAACGCCCACAGACATCAACGTAATCGGCGAGTACAACCTGTCAGGCGAGTTATGGCAGGTAAAGCCGCTCTTGGACGAACTTGGCATCCGTCTTTTGTCGTGTATAACTGGCGATGGCCGGTACAGCGATATTGCGAGCGCGCATCGGGCCAGAGCAAACATGGTGGTCTGTTCGAAGTCCATGGTCCATGTGGCAACTAAGATGCAAGAGCGTTATGGGATTCCATACCTTGAGTGCTCATTCTACGGAATTGGCGACACAAGCAACGCTCTCCGCCAGATCGCGAGTCTGTTGGTGCAGCGAGGGGCATCTGGAAAGCTGTTAGACAGTACAGAGCGCCTGATTCAAGCTCAGGAGGAGCGGGCATGGGAGCGGATTGCCACGTACCGTGCGCGTCTTGAAGGTAAACGGGCGCTGCTAATCACAGGTGGCGTGAAATCATGGTCAGTTGTGGCTGCGTTACAGGAGGCCGGCTTAGAAATCATTGGCACAAGCGTGAAGAAGAGTACCAAGGAAGACAAAGAAAGAATCAAAGGGATCCTCGGACAGGACGCGCTCATGTTCGATAACATGACGGCGCGCGAGATGTACAAGCTATTGCACGATGCAAAGGCCGACATCATGCTGTCTGGTGGGCGCTCACAGTTTATCGCATTGAAGGCGCTTATGCCTTGGCTTGACGTAAATCAAGAACGTCATCATCCGTATGCCGGGTATGAAGGGATCGTGGAGTTGATCCGAGAGATAGAGCGTACTATTTACAACCCGGTGTGGCAACAGGTGCGAATCCCAGCGCCGTGAAATAACGGAGGTGAAGTCGACTGGTCAAAAGATTCGCGGCACAGCTAATGTACTCGGAATACTAAGCCGCCACAGAATCCAGGAAGTACATCTCTACGCGTGGCGGCGGTCTAGGAAAGTGAGGAGACCATTATGGCTATCGTGATCCAATCTGAAAAAGCCTGCACGGTAAACCCGTTGAAGACTAGCCAGCCGCTCGGCGCTAGCTTTGCGGCTATGGGGCTTGAGGCCTGTATGCCCGTATTGCACGGCTCACAAGGTTGCACGTCGTTTGCCTTGGTTTTGCTGACGCGACATTTCAAGGAAGCAATCCCGCTGCAGACTACCGCAATGGATGAAATCTCTGCGGTTTTGGGCGGATACGATAATGTCGAGACGGCATTGCTTAACATCCGAAAGCGCGAGGCGCCGAGAATCATTGTGGTCTGTTCAACAGGTCTCACCGAGACCAATGGCGAGGATCTCGATGGTCATCTAAGAGCTATACGCAAAGGTAATCCAGAACTTTTCAATACAGAAATTGTGTATGTCTCGACGCCAGATTATGTTGGCGCTTTCGAGGACGGCTACAGCAAAGCTGTGGTGGAGATTGTCATGGAGCTGGTAGAGCCGCTGCCTGCTATTTATCGACAAATTAGCGTGTTGCCGGGAAGCCATTTATCGCCGCGCGACGTTGAAGAACTACGCGTGATAGTCCAGTCATTTGGCCTAGACCCAATAATCCTCCCTGACATTTCCGGTTCGCTCGATGGCCACTTTGATTCAGAATGGCGTGGCGTAACGCGGGGCGGAACCACGCTCGAACAAATCCGCGCTGCTGGGGCATCTTCTTTCACAATTGGCATTGGAGAGCAGACTCGTGCTGGTGCGCGAGCGTTACAGGAAATATGTGGCACGCCATTTGAAATCTTCGAACGTCTCACGGGTCTAGAACCTAACGATCGATTATTGCGGCTTCTCGCGCAGTTGTCAGGGCGAGCCATTCCAGAGAAGTATCGTCGGCAGCGTGAACAACTTCTGGATGCAATGCTGGACAGTCACTTCTATACGGGGGGTATAAAGGTTGCGATTGGTGCAGATCCGGACATGCTCCTTTCGGTTGGGTCACTGCTGCACGAGCTAGGGGCAGAACTATCAGTCTGCGTCAGCACGACCCCATCTCCAGCGCATGCGCTTTTGCCCGCAAGCGAAGTAGTGCTGGGCGACTTGGAAGACATGGAACGTGCGGCTGGCAATTGCGACGTGCTAATCACTCACTCGCATGGCCGCCAAATGGCTGCGCGACTCGGTAAGCCGCTGATGCGCGTAGGCTTCCCCGTATTCGACCGCGTCGGAAATGCACATCGATGTCAGATAGGATATCGAGGCACGATGGACCTGATTTTCGAGATTGCAAATCTGATGCTCGAGCGAATCCAGTTCCGCGCACCGAAGGATTAGCCCCTATCCACGATCAATACCCATCGCGCTCCGGAAACACCGGTGATCTGATCTCAAGGTTTCCTCCAGCCACTATGTGATCCTACAAGGAGACGGCACATGAAAATCGCCTTCGCTACGCAAGATAAGGAGCATGTTGACGCCCACTTTGGGTGGGCGAAACATATACTCGTCTATGACGTGACAGCCGCCGCGCACAGGTTCATCCAGGCTTTCGATTTCAGCGACACGCCACAGAAGCACGACAACGAAGAGAAACTGGGTCAAAGGCTTGAAGCAATCCATGACTGCGCGATATTGTACGTCGCCGCGATTGGAGGTGCCGGAGCCGCGCGGGTTGTTGCGCTGAAGATCCACCCTATCAAGGTGGCAAAGGCGGAGCCTATTGAAACGATCCTTAGAAAGCTGCAGGAGGTGTTGAAGGGGACGCCGCCTCCGTGGTTAAGGAAGGTGATCAAGAAGGATTCGGGCACGGCATACGATTTGGGCGCGGACGACGGGTTAGCGAATAATCGCGCCTACCTCAAAGAGAAGGACTATCCTCCGCCACAAATAACTGTTGGTGCTGAAACTGACAGCGAAGACAGGATAGATGACCCTGAGGCAACAAAAGCTCGTTTGAAAAGATTGAACACGCTTGCGGTGCAAGCCAAGATGGATCTACACGATTTATCCGAAGAGTTGCCGGCCAGTTGGGAGAAAATTTTAGTGGTTGCCAGACGCTGCCACGAAATCCACGCCGCGTTGATGGAGGCGCGGAAAACCGCCGGCTTGGCTTATAAGTGAATATCGCGAGAATGCAAACGTGAATGACAACTTTACTGTAGTGCTACCAAGTGGCGCGATCTGGACACCGAGCTTCGTAAATTCTATCGATCATCATAATTGTATCGGCTGTGGCCGATGTTTTCGTGTGTGTTCGCGCGGTGTCCTTCAATTGGTTGGAGTGAGCGAGGATGGCAGCCATATTTCCCTTGAGGGGGAGAACGAGAATGAGGAGGAGCTTGAGAAGAAGGTTATGACAATCTTGCATCGCGAGTATTGCATAGGTTGCACCGCTTGCGCGAAGATTTGTCCAAAAAAATGTTATACGCACGCGCCTGCTTAGGCCTTTGTTATGACGAAGATGAATTTTCACAGTACCCTAATGCGTCACGCGGTAGATGACGACGACTGCACGGTGCTGACGCTAGCTGGCGCCATTTCGTCGACGTTAGAGGAAGGAAATGTACATGGCCTCCCCATAATAGGACTTGACGCCAATGAAACTAGGTGGCTGCTTGCACACTGGTTTCCAGGTGCCGAGTATGCCTTATCTTTGGAGCTAAATAGGGAGGCAAACGCGCCAGACCCGATGTACTATGACGAAGTCGAAGAACTCGTAGCCTTGCTTGAGGCACACGCAGATCCGAGTGCCGGTACACCCATCGAGGTGCGCTGTGTTTCTCATGCATTGGCTTGCGGGTGTTTGAAAGACAAACATCTCTGGCAAAACTTACGCCTTCCATCCCGGGCCGCGCTGTTAGAGGTTCTGAGGTACTGGTTTCCCATGCTTGCCGAAAAGAACGTCCATGGAATGAAGTGGAAAAAGTTCCTCTACAAACAGCTATGTGAGCGTGATGCGCTATACGTGTGCAGGGCTCCGAGTTGCAGTGTTTGCCCCAGTTTCGGAGACTGTTTTGGGCCTGAATGACGAAAAAATAATCGCTTTTTACAAGTAGAGAACTGTCAGGGCCGGAACATATAAAAAGGATAAGGAGACTCATATCAGTTGGCGTTATCTCAATGGTGAACGAGCGAGAAAGGAATCAACGATATCTAAACCGATGCTGTTGTCGGGGTCCAGGCAGCGAAGTTTGTTCATCAGTTGGAGCGCCATGGCATGCTCGCCAAGCCGTATACTAAATAACGTCTGGGCTTTTAGGGTAAAGAGCCAGAAGCGAGCAGGGCCTGAAATAGTGAAGTCAGCGTCGCCAGGCCATACTGCCCGCCAATCAATGTTGATAGACGCCTGGCGCGCAGCAGCTACCAGGGCTTTGCCTGCGACTTCCCGCGCTTTTCGAAGCTTGCCGCAGCTTGCTTGTAACTTATACAGCATATAGTACGGTGGTAAGCAGGTGGGGAAGGAAAGAACTGTCGTCCATAAAATTACTTCCGCATCGTCATTTCCCCCTTCCGGAATTGTATTAATCAACTGCATGCCCGGGGGAGTGGCAGTGCTGCCAAAAAATTCGGCTAATTCGATATCGGTAATGAGGTTCATTCTTCTCTCCTGCAAGGTGGGGCGCCGGATGGTGTCTTTGCTTCCAGGCTGATGCGATGACCGCCGGAATGGTGAGTTGGGCGCACGTGCATCATAAAGAAGCAGTCCATACAGAAGGCCACTTGGATTAACGTCTCAGACGGTATGCAGGATTCAGCTTAGGGAAGAAGTTCTGAGATTATTTGTAAATGTGGCGCAGCAGTATGGTCAATACTGCTCATTTCATTGCGCTGTGGACTCAGCCGAACTTGAACTGGATGCCATGTCCGCCTCGCGGGTATTCCCATTCGACGTTACTGTGGTCGGTGCAGAGAATGCGGCAACTGCCGCATTCGAGGCAGCCGTCGGTAATGAGCGTAACGGCACCGTTGGTCTCAATGCGATAGCAAGAGGCTGGGCAGATGTAGGTGCAGCTTTTGTCGGCACAGTTATTGGCGCATACCTCCGCGTTCTTGACATGGATATGTGGCCTACCTACATCCACGCGATAGCGGTTTTGATATAGCTTTTCTTCGATGTTGACTATTACTTTTCTCATCGAAATGCCCTCCAGAGTTTGTACGCGTCGCCAAGAAGGCCGGGCAGAGTCCGGCTCTTTCGAAACTTTCCGATGATTTCATGTTTTTTCGTCGTCTTATCGATGCCGTCCACGGTAATCATCGTACGTGCTGCGAATGCGAGCAGGTCAGGATACGTCGTAAAGAACTGGGGGTTCTGTCGGAGGATCTCTGGCATGTGGCGATATTTGTGTAAATCTTTTATCACGAAGCTCCTATCGAGCGCGCTCTTGTACGCAGAAAGTACCTCGGCGCGGTAGCCACGACCCATGGCCTTTGCTCGAATTGCCGTTTCAGCAGCAAGGCGGCCTGTCGTCATTGCTAGGTTAGACCCCTCTCGATGCGCGGAATTGACGAAGCCTCCGGAATCGCCCACTATCATCCATCCATTGCCATATACTTTTGGAATCGTATTGAAGCCACCTTCTGGAATCAGATGTGCACAGTACTCCTTCATTTCGCCTCCATCAATTAGCGGCGCTATCGAGGGGTGGTGCTTCATCTTTTCGAGCAACTCATAAGGGCTCATGCGGTGTACGGAATTCTTGAAGTCACTTAACATGCAACCAACGCCGATGGTCAGGGATTCTCTATTTGTATAAAGAAAGCCCGTGCCCGTCATGCCATTGGTGATGCGGCCGACCATTTCAATAGCGACGCCTTCGTCCCCTGAAACGTTAAAGCGCTGGCGAATGGTTTCCTCGGGAAGAAAGAGAATCTCTTTGACAGCGAGCGCAACGTTATGCGCTTCAATTTCGCTGTGAAATTTTGCCTTTCGGGCGAGAGTTGAGTTGACGCCATCTGCGAGAATCACAATGTCTGCATACACGTCACCCTCCTCCCGGTCGCAGTGAACGCCGACAACTTGATCTCCATCCATAATCAGTTGATTCACCGTCGTCTCGCAGATGAGAAATCCGCCGGCCTCTCGGACCTTTGATGAGAACCATTTATCGAATTGAGCGCGGATAATGGTGTAACGGTTGTACGGTGGTTTGTTGTAGTCGTCGCTTCGTACGTGCGTGCCTACGAACGACGTATCGTCGAGCATCCACATGCGTTGCTCAATGATGTGCCGCTCGAGCGGTGCGTCGTCGCGAAATTCTGGGATAATTTGTTCGAGGGCATTCGCATAGAGAATCGCTCCCTGAACGTTCTTACTGCCCGGATACTCACCGCGCTCAACTTGGAGAACCTTTAGACCGGCCTTGGCCATCAAGTAGGCAGCGGCGTTTCCGGAAGGGCCTGCGCCAACGACAATTACGTCAAAACGCAAAGGTTCTGTCATTTGACTACCCTCATATGTCTGGACTTATGCTGCGCCAAGTGATCCTCGCAAGCTTGAGTCAATGCAGGCAGTAGTTGCATGGCATCTCCTACGATACCGTAATGCGCGTAGTCGAAGATTGGTGCGTTTTCATCAGTGTTGATGGCCACGATCACGTCAGAACTTTCCATCCCGACGCGATGCTGGATGGCACCGGAAATTCCTGCGGCGATGTAAAGTTTTGGTCGAACGGTTTTACCCGTTTGCCCTACTTGGCGCTCGGCTTCGACCCAGCCAGCTTGCACGCAGGGGCGAGTCGCACCCACTTCGCCGCCGAGGACACGCGCCAGATTGAAGACCAGCTTGAAGTTTTCAGGGTTCTTAAGGCCCTTTCCCCCACTTACAATCACATCCGCATAAGGAAGGTTAATCTTATTGCTTTTTGAATCGGCAATAAAATTGAGCAACTTCGTCACGATGTCGGACTCGATCATACCTAGTTGCTCATGAATAATCTCTCCGCAACGGCCGGTCTGAACTGGCGGCATCGCCATTACGCGCGGACGGACCGTCGCCATCTGAGGTCGGCATGCAAGTGTCATGATCGTACAAAGAAGTGAGCCACCGAAGGTTGGACGAGTGGCCGCAAGAGCGCGCGAGGTAGAGTCTATGCTCAAGCTAGTGCAATCGGCCGTCAGCCCCGTCGAAAGAGTCGTTGCCACAGAGCCGGCAAGATCTCGACCCATAGTGGTCGCCCCGAGAAGCAGGATCTCCGGACGATATTTGCTAACTAGATCGGTCAATCCTTTCGTGAATGGTTCATTCCGATACCCCAGCAACACGGGATCGTGGATCACATACGCCTTATTTGCACCGAAACCAAATGCTTCAGTTGCAAACTGCTCAAGGGGCTCTTCAGGGCCGCCGAGCGCGACAATTGCTACCTCACTGCCCAGCTTGTCTGCGAGCTTATATGCCTCTCCTAGGAGCTCCCACGACACGCTATGAACCTGACCCTGATCGTGTTCAAGGAACACCCATACACCCTTGTAAGTTTTCAGGTGCTCAGGCAACTCAAGGTGGCGGTTGCTGCCCCTTCTAACGGTGGTGTTCGGCATATTGTGTGAACTAACGGGGGAATTCATGAGAACCTCTTCATTAACAGGTCTGCCTCCAATGTTGGATGACGGGCCAGGATCTTTTGAACAAGTTTGTGGGAGACTTCGCGGAGGTTCGCGGCACCCACTTCCAGAATTTCGGCTTTCTCGTCCTTTTGCGCTGGGCCGAAGACTTTGCTGACTACGGTGGGCGAGCCTTTGAGCCCAATCCTATTCAAGTCAGTGATGCCGGCTTGTTCTCGATTCCATTTGCGTATCGGAACCGCCGCCGCGTGTATCATCGCGGGGAGTGTTGCAAAACGTAATTCGTTCGTGTTCTCAAGCATCGTTATGAGACAAGGCAGCGTGGTCTGAAGCACTTGCACGCCTCCTTCCGCACGACGCTCGACGACGATTGAACGCTTATTTAAATCCGTTTCAACGATCCTTGATACATAGGTAAGCAGTTGGAAGCCGAGCCGTGTCGCAATACCAGGTCCGACTTGCGCAGTGTCGCCATCGATGGTCTGCTTACCGGTAAAGACCATATCCACTGTTTGTTGAGTCGTGATCTTTTGGATGGCAGCGGCAAGCGCGTAGGACGTCGCAAGCGTATCAGCTCCGGCGAAAGCGCGGTCGGTAATGAGTATGGCATCGTCAGCGCCGAAGCTGATGCACTTGCGTAGCGCGTCCTCGGCCTGGGGCGGCCCCATGCATAGCGCCGTGAGTCGTCCGCCGAAGCGGTCCTTCAGCCGTAACGCCTCCTCTAGTGAGAAGAGGTCGTATGGGTTGATGATAGCTGGAACGCCTTGGCGCATTATTGTATTGGTCACCGGATGCACCCGAATCTGCGCTGAATCGGGGACTTGCTTGATACAGACAACAATATGCATGGTTCCTTCTCCGCGTCAGACGGTGTCGCGCTTTCCCACCGAAGCGCGAAGGTTGTCAAGGCTAACGTACCTTCGTGCTTCTGCCTCCCCAAAACACCTGAAAACCTTCTGTTCCGCTGGCGTTGACGACACGAAATCGTTGTAGGCTTTGAGCAACAAGCTGCGATAAAACTCGAACAGCGCGGTGCCGTTGTCCAAGGGAGGCTCTTCTTGTTGCTCGATGTACTGGAGGAACCTTTTTAGGATATGTAGACGGCTAACGTTCAAAACTGTTTCGTCGAATGCGATGTCAAAATGCCGAAAAAAGTCCTCAGTCGAAGAGAGGTGTTGCTGCTGATGGAGGTGTCCTTGCATATCTTTGAAGTAGGTTAAAAATAGGGTGTGTGACGTAGATGCGGGCCGCGCTATTTCGACGGGCCGACGTTTATTGTTAGCTAACGCTACATGGACAACCTATGGTCGCTAAGAATAGGAATCATTGGCTTTGCTTGATATCTCCGGCGCCTGCTCGCGTTGTCGCGATAACAACATTTTTGTAACTACTCGGTCCTGGAAAACGGCCTCAGAGTTACCCGAATCTTTGTAATCTGGGTGCGGATGCGTCTTAGCAGGCAATGCATCGTGCTTGTCGCATCGTCTCAGCCGGGAATCGAAATGGGATACGCGGGAGTGTGTATCCCAACGCCTAACTCGATGGGAGCACATATGCGTTCTTATTTTTTTCGACGGCACTGCCCAGTGAGACGAATCTTGGGCAAGAGAAGAGATCTGGACGAACGTATTACTATCGACACCTGTATCCTGCTCAATCAAATGCCGTGAACCCGTCACGACTTCCTTGAGCGCTGCCTTGCCCTTCGGGTGAACCATGCCATTTACCGCTGGGCTCACATGTGGGGCGCTGGAGTTGAGCGCAGCTAGTGTATGTGCGGTAGCGAGACCGACATCATGTTGCAAATAGATTTCTACATCGTGCAGCCTTGCAATGAGGTCGTAGGCCGAAAACTGGAGAATTGCACCAACTTTGTTGGAGAATTGGATCCACTGTTCACCATACATCCTCGGGCGCAGCGCGACTTCCACAAGGAATGAAGGGTGCGGACGCGCAAGGTTTGCCATACGAATAGAGCTTCCTGTGTGGCATTCCTCTATCTTCCGGATAAGGTACGCGATCAGAGATAATGCCAAAATTCGCGACAGCCGCAGATGGTTAAAATAGCGATCGGAAACGGAGATGGACAAGTATACAAACTCAGCTTTGCAGCACAGGGCAGCGATTTGCTTGGTGTCTGTCGAGCAGCCGGAAATTGTTGTTGCCGGCTTGAGGTTTATGTCCCCAGTAGCATCGATAAGCGTTATCTCCTCATCACCCATTGCAAATATTGCTGTAAGCAGCTCCGGAATTTCTCCATGCGCGAGTATGCCGGCAATCGCACAATTTTCTTCTATCCGATAAAGGCTCATTGCGGGCCGTTTTAGGCCGGACAATGTTCTCTCGATAATAATCGGTTTAAGCATCGCGGTAGTTGCCTTTGCGCTTCATTGGTCCTACACGGTCGAGCAAGCGTTGTGCCAGCCGAGTTCAATAAGCTGGAGCGCTATCTTCAAGAGCGGCAGCGGCGACGCTGTCAGTAAACGTTGGGGGCTTCGCACATTTTTCGTGTCGCGAATGTCTCTGTCCGGACAAGCTGCTGGGTGCCGAGAAGAGGGAGCCGTATTAGGCCAATTTAGCTACCCTGTTTTCGCAGTGAGCTTCGAGCTGGCTTCAACCCACACGCAAGACGAATGCGCTGCTGTCGAACTTATAGAACGCCGGCAGATGCTGCGCCCTCATACCGGTCGAGATGCTCCTTGCGCGATGGCACGGATTTCGCTTTTTGGCGGATGTACAACTACTCTCGATGTGAAGGAAAGAGTTATGCGAAATAGGGCGTGCACGCGACCATCGGCTGCCTGTTTTGAAGGCGGGGAGAAAGTTGTGCCCCTAATGCCAACTAGCAGAACATCGGCCCTACGGGGCGAGGGTACTCCGTCTGTTGGAGCCAGCGTGTTGAAGTGCGAGTCGCCTGGAGAGGCCGAGGGGATGCGGCCGGGGGTGTGGGATAAGATAAAAGATCATCCGTGCTACTCAGAGGAAGCGCATCACCATTACGCGCGCATGCATGTAGCGGTTGCGCCCGCCTGCAACATTCAGTGCAACTACTGTAACCGCAAGTACGACTGTTCAAACGAGTCGCGACCTGGCGTTACGTCGAGAAAGCTGACGCCAGAGCAGGCAGTGAAGAAGGTGATGGTTGTCGCGAGTCGCATACCGCAACTGACGGTGGTGGGTGTTGCTGGGCCCGGTGATTCGCTCGCGAGCCCAGGAACCACGTTTGAGACGTTCCGTTTGCTTAAGGAGCGAGTTCCCGATGTCAAACTATGTCTCTCAACCAATGGCCTCGCGTTGCCTGACTTTGTGGATGACATCTGCCGATACAACATTGATCATGTGACAATAACCATCAACATGATCGATCCGGTTGTCGGGGCAAGAATTTACCCGTGGATTTTTTGGAACCGTCGCCGGTTGACAGGGACGGACGCCGCGTGCGTGTTGCATGAGCGGCAGATGCAAGGGCTCGAGATGCTAACAGAACGAGGCGTACTGACGAAAATTAATTCGGTGTTGATTCCGGGTATTAACGATAAACATTTGATTGAGGTAAATCGTGCTGTGAAACAGCGAGGTGCGTTCCTTCACAACATTATGCCGCTAATCTCCGACCCGTCGCACGGTACGTACTTCGGCCTGCACGGACCACGAGGACCTACCTCCCGTGAATTGAGGACAGTACAGGAAGCTTGTTCGGGCGGTCTGAAATTGATGCGGCATTGCCGGCAGTGCCGAGCGGACGCGGTAGGACTCTTGGATGAGGATCGCGGTGCCGAGTTTTCACTGGAGAGTATCGAGCAGATGGATATCGGCTATGACCGAAACATCCGCCAAGAGTACCAGTTCCGCACGGAGACTGAGCTCATGGCGCAACGTGAGGCAAAGCGGGAAGTGCCAGCCTTAACCAAGGTCAGGAAAGCGACAGGAGCACTGAAGGTCAATATCGCCGTTGCAACGAAAGGCCGGGGTCGCGTGAATGGGCACTTTGGGAATATCTCTGAGCTAAAAATCTTCGAAGTTAGCGCCTCTGGCGCGCACTTTGTGGGTTACCGCCGGGTTGAATTGTATTGCCAAGGGGGGTACGGTGACGATGAACGACTAGTACGTATCATACGCGCGATCAACGATTGTCATGCCATTTTTGTGGCGAAAATTGGTATCTGTCCGCGTAAGGAACTCGCCGATGCGGGCATCGAGTCGGTGGAGCAGTACGCGGGGGAAATTGTTGAGGTCGCAGCACGATCTTGGTTCAATGATTACTCAAGCCGTGTGGCTGGTGGCGGATCGCTGCGTAAACATTGCGACGAGACGCATGATCAGGCAAAGGATGTCTAAAAGGCTCCAACGACCGTTTGATGTGCAAAGGCCATGCAAGCGCGGAGGAGTAGTACCGTACTTTAAATTGTAAGGAGCGTATCTATGGCCTTGAAGATTATTGCCTCAGCCTGCACCGGCTGCTCGGCGTGCGAGGCGCAGTGCCCAAATGCTGCCATTAGTGAGAAAGGTGACGTGTTGGCAATTGATCCTAAGAAGTGCACTATGTGCGAGGGACTCGATTTTCCGCAGTGTCTGTCGGTGTGCCCCGTGGACGATTGCATAGTAACGGCTTAGCCTGGCCATAGCGCTCTTCTTGAAGGCGTGTTTATCGATCTGGTTCATTTCATGGCTCAAGCCTTACCGGTAGCGAAACTATGAATTGCCGGAAAATATGGAACTAGGATCCGTCGGCGTTACATCGTCGGTGGGGTGCGAACATGCTTCTATAGTGGAGGGCAAGTTTGTGGATGCTAATTTAGAGACTGATCTCGGGGAAAGGCGATGTCGAGGCCAAAGCAGCTCTTATGTAACTCCGAGAGGGGTGACACCGTTGAAATAGCCTTTGAACCTAGGTTTGAGGTTGGCGAGCGCGTAATCGCACGGTCGATGGTTCGCAATGATGGTACGTTTTTTGGGAAAAGCATTGGCGAAGTTATCGTGAATAAAGGAGATATTGGCTACGTCACTAGAATCGACACCTTTCTGCAACGATTCTACATCTATGCTGTTCACTTCGTCGCGGATGATCGTCGCGTTGGCATGCGCGCAAGAGAACTCTGCACTCTGGACTACTTAAATGAAGGCGTATGCGCGCCTATACGTGACCACATCGCGGGTCCACCGTCCATCACAGACGGGGGAATTTTTGACGGGGCCGTTCTAAATTCCAAGGGGGGAGTCGATCGCTAAAAGGTGCCGGCGTGCTGTTGTATGGAATCCAGACGAACCGGCGGTATTTTGCCGGCTAAGAGAAACTGCCTGTTGTCGCTGTTGTCGCGCAAGAGATCGATTCCCCGGCGAGATGTGGCGGAACCAGACCAAACGGGTAAGCTGTCCTTACAGGTCCTTTTGTACGTAATGAGTCGATTATGCTTGTCGGGGCAATGACAAAATGTGTGTGGTTTGTCTGGAGAATTTTTCAATACGCGAAGGTCAATGCATGGCGGTGAACCTGACAAATCCTTTGTAACGGAGTGTTTGCCATACACTGTGTTTCCAGTTTCTCCGTTTTTGGAGGCCAAAAATGAAAATTATGATTCGAAAGGATATTACAGGTACACTTAAGGCATATCTGCCAAGAAAGGACCTTGAAGAGCCGATAGTTTCCATGACGAAGGATCAAATGTGGGGCGGCCTCGTTAAGCTTGGGAATGGTTGGCAGTTTCAGTTACCAGAGATGGCGCCAGATACTAGGCTTCCAGTGACTGTCGAAGCTAGAAGAGTTGATTCTGGAGGCAAATGACATGGCGCTCACTGGCGATCAGATCAATATTATAACGGAATTGATTCGCAAGGAATCATCACTTCCCGAAGTTGCGGCTAAGTGGCAAAGCTGCTATCCGGATGTTCG
Source organism: Cupriavidus taiwanensis (assembly GCF_900250115.1). NCBI lineage: Bacteria > Pseudomonadati > Pseudomonadota > Betaproteobacteria > Burkholderiales > Burkholderiaceae > Cupriavidus > Cupriavidus taiwanensis. The sequence continues at coordinate 359,473 of NZ_LT984805.1, forward strand.
TGCAATCCGGGTGAGCGATCTCGAAATGCGGTACGAAAGACCGGTTATAGAATTGGCTGGGCGGCGCGTCTATTTTGGTGCATCCACGGGCGTCTGCATTTCTATAACATCGGAGCCAAGCCACGCGAATATGCTGATCCTCACGGAAAATTGGGCATCCAATGAAGATGGATAACATTACCATAATATTTGAATGGGGGATTTCATAACTGAATGGATTTCATCTTTACTAAGTGAGGAAATGGCCTCTCATAGACGACCATAATGGTTTAAAAGTTGGCTAAACAACGGCTAAGTCGACCTCGGGGTCTCTTCTCTAGGACCTCTCGAATGTACGACGACTCTCCGTACGTGGTTACGATGGATTTCCAAAAAAAGCATAAGGTATTCTACATTACCGCTGGGCACGGCGTTTGCCGTTCAGTTTTACGAAATTGTCCGATGGCTAGCGTGAAGCTGCCAAACACGTCTCTGTTTCACACAGGCTGTGCCAGCCTTAATGATTCAAGTTAATAGGTCAGTGGGGGCGACGCGAGGGCGTGTTAGTTGCCAAGCGACGTATTTCGACACAGTGCGATCGGTTTGTCAGTATCGCGACGCGGACCATGGTTCATAGTTAGGGCTACAACAAGTTCCGGAAAGCCGCGATTTCGCGGGTTTTCTGGAGTTCTTAGCGACATGGCACGAAAGCTGCGCTAACGCGGTCGCGCGGACACGAGCTGGCCGATGCGTGCTTTTGAAAGAAGAAGACCATAGGGAAACACCGCAGACTGAGGACATGATCGTGGCCTTGCAAACCATGGTTTTCTAGCTACACCTTCAATTCAAAATGGAGTATCACAATGTCTAACCTTCGGCAAATTGCCTTTTATGGTAAAGGTGGCATCGGCAAGTCGACTACCTCGCAGAACACGCTAGCGGCGCTGAGCGACCTCGGGCAGAAGATTCTCATCGTTGGGTGTGATCCAAAGGCGGACTCCACACGGCTTATTTTGCATGCTAAAGCACAGGATACAATCCTCTCGCTTGCGGCTGAAGCGGGATCCGTCGAGGATCTTGAACTGGATGACGTAATGAAGATTGGTTACAAGGACATCCGATGTGTCGAGTCGGGGGGGCCTGAACCGGGGGTTGGCTGCGCAGGCAGAGGTGTTATAACGTCAATCAATTTCCTGGAAGAGAACGGCGCGTATGACGGTGTTGATTACGTTTCCTATGATGTGCTCGGCGATGTCGTCTGTGGCGGTTTCGCGATGCCAATACGTGAAAACAAGGCCCAAGAGATCTACATTGTTATGTCTGGCGAGATGATGGCGATGTACGCCGCAAACAACATTTCTAAAGGAATTTTGAAGTACGCAAATAGCGGCGGCGTGCGCTTGGGTGGGTTGATCTGTAACGAGCGAAAGACGGACAAGGAACTTGAGCTAGCAGAATCGCTGGCGGAGATGCTAGGCACGAAGTTGATACACTTCGTGCCTCGCGACAACGTAGTCCAGCATGCAGAACTGCGTCGAATGACCGTCATTGAGTATGCGCCAGACTGCGCTCAGGCAGGGGAGTATCGTGCGCTTGCCGAGAAGATCCATAACAATGGCGGAAATGGTGTTATTCCGACGCCAATCACGATGGACCAGTTGGAGGATCTCTTGATGGCGAAGGGGATTCTGGTGCAGATCGACGAGTCAAAAGTTGGGAAGACTGCGTCAGAACTTACTGCCTAGTCAGGCTTGAACGACAGCCGCCGTGCACGCACGGCGGCTATTTGCGACGAGCATGTTGATTACCTATGGACTACGCGATGACCACGACGGTTGAGGAACGGAAGGCCGCTAACAAGGCCCTCATTGACGAAGTGCTACGGGCTTACCCTGAAAAGATGGGAAAACGACGGGCCAAGCACCTAAGTTCATTCGAGGAAGGCAAGCCAGATTGCGGGGTGAAGTCGAATATCAAGTCGCTGCCTGGGGTCATGACGATTCGCGGGTGCGCGTATGCTGGATCAAAGGGCGTGGTATGGGGGCCGATCAAAGACATGATCCATATAAGCCATGGGCCCGTTGGCTGTGGCCAGTACTCATGGGGATCGCGTCGCAATTACTACGTTGGCACCACGGGCATCGATACGTTCGTTACTATGCAGTTCACCTCTGATTTCCAGGAGAAGGACATAGTGTTCGGAGGTGACAAGAAGCTTGACAAGATCATTGATGAGATACAGCAATTGTTTCCGCTCAACAAGGGGATTTCTATTCAGACAGAATGTCCGATTGGTCTTATCGGCGACGACATTGAGGCTGTCTCAAAGAAGAAGAGTAAGGAGTATGGCGGGCACACCGTCGTACCTGTGCGCTGCGAGGGTTTCCGTGGTGTGTCGCAGTCACTCGGTCATCATTTGGCAAACGACGCGATCCGCGACTTTGTGTTCGATGCTCACTCCAATAAGCGTCTCGCGCTTGAATCGACACCCTATGACGTTGCTATCATAGGCGACTACAACATTGGGGGAGACGCGTGGTCAAGTCGAATTCTTCTTGAAGAGATGGGTTTGCGGGTCATCGCACAGTGGTCGGGTGACGGTACATTGGCGGAACTAGAGAACACCCCAAGGTCAAAGCTGAATTTGTTGCATTGTTACCGATCGATGAACTACATCAGTCGACACATGGAAGAAAAGTATGGCATCCCATGGGTAGAATATAATTTTTTTGGTCCCACAATGATTGAGAAAAGCTTGCGTGAAATTGCAGGTCGATTTGATGATGCGATTATGGAAAATGCAGAAAAGGTGATCGCTAAATACCGCAAGGTATCTGATGCCGTCACTGCGAAATATAAGCCTCGGTTGCAAGGTAAAAAGGTGATGCTCTTTGTAGGTGGATTACGCCCGCGGCACGTTGTAGGGGCATACGAGGATCTAGGCATGGAGGTTATCGGAACGGGGTATGAGTTTGCACACAATGACGATTACCAACGAACGACGCATTATCTAAAGGATGGCACACTCATCTATGATGATGTGACGGGGTACGAATTTGAAAGATTCGTAGACCGGGTGCGCCCCGACCTTGTCGGTTCTGGTATCAAAGAGAAGTACGTATTCCAGAAAATGGGTGTACCGTTCCGTCAAATGCATAGCTGGGATTACTCAGGCCCTTATCACGGCTACGACGGATTTGCGATATTCGCCCGTGATATGGACATTGCCATCTCAAGTCCTGTATGGAACCTCGCGAAGACGCCGTGGAAAGATCGAACATGAGCACAGAGATCGCAGCGGCGGGCGCGTCTAGCGAACGTTTATTTGGAACTTACGTACAGGAGTGAGTGATGCCACAATCGACTGACAAAATTCTCGACCATGAACTACTCTTCCGGGAGCCGGAATACAGGGCGCTCTTTCAGAATAAGAAGAAAGAGTTTGAATTTAAGGATCCCGAGGAAAAGATAAGGGATTTTTCCGAATGGACTAAGACAGAAGACTATAAGAAAAAGAACTTCGCAAGAGAATCACTGACTGTGAATCCGGCCAAGGCGTGTCAGCCACTTGGAGCCGTGTTTGTAGCAAACGGCTTTCACAAGACACTTCCATTCGTTCATGGTTCTCAAGGCTGCGTTGCATACTACCGTTCACATTTCTCAAGGCATTTCAAGGAGCCGACTTCGTGTGTGAGTTCCTCTATGACTGAGGATGCGGCGGTGTTCGGCGGCCTGAACAACATGATTGATGGGCTGGCTAACGCGTACAACCTTTACAAGCCCGAGATGATTGCTGTATCCACAACATGCATGGCGGAGGTGATCGGGGACGACCTCGATGCATTCATCAAAAACAGCAAGCAGAAGGGCAGCGTCCCTGAAGATTACGACGTGCCCTTCGCCCACACGCCAGCATTTGTCGGTAGTCACGTGACGGGTTATGACAATGCGCTACTGGGCATCCTGAAGCACTTTTGGGGCGGTAGGGCAGGAACGTCCAACCCGCTGGTACGAATGCCTGACGACAGTGTGAACTTCATCGGCGGCTTTGATGGCTTTGTCGTCGGAAACATGCGCGAAATCAGGAGAATATTTGATCTGTTCGGCGTAAAAGTGAACATTATCTGCGACCCGTCGGAAACCTGGAACACACCTACGGATGGCGTGTTCAGAATGTATCAAGGTGGGACAACGAAAGAGGAGGTGGAACGCGCACTGAACGCTAAAGCAACATTCGTTTTCCAGGAGTTCTGCTGCGAACGAACAAGTAAGTTTATCGCTGAACAGGGTCAGGATGTCGTGGTTTTAAATGCGCCAGTTGGCGTTGGTGGCACTGACCATTTCCTTATGGAGATTTCACGGGTGACCGGTAAGCCGATACCAGCTGAACTGGAAAAGGAGCGAGGTCAACTCGTAGACGCTATGGCGGACAGTCAGGCAAGCCTCCATGGTAAGCGGTACGCATTGTATGGTGATCCGGACCAGATGCTGGGATACACCCAATTTCTCCTCGAGATTGGGGCTGAACCAAGCCACGTGTTATCGACAAACGGTAACGATGCTTGGGCTGAGAAAGTGCAGGCGTTGCTCGATGCGTCGCCATATGGTGTAGGATGCAAAGTCTATCCGAAGCGTGACCTCTGGCACCTGCGCTCTTTGTTATTCACGGAGCCGGTGGACTATCTGATCGGCAACACATACGGAAAATACTTGGAGCGCGATGCCGGGACACCTCTCGTTCGGCTCGTGTTTCCAATTTTTGACCGTCACCACTATCATCGGTACCCTACTTGGGGATACGCTGGCGGTCTGCGCATTCTTATGGCGCTACTGGATGAATATTTTGAAGCCTTGGACGCTAGCACTATTGCTGTTTCGGAGACCGACTACAGCTATGACATTGTTCGGTGAACGAACTGCGTAGCCTATCGAAGGTCTAATAGCCAAACGGCTCTTCGTTTTTGCGTGAGGATTTTGAATCGGATAAGCAAGAAACTCGTCTTTGGGGAAAGCGAATGAGTGATCGCTCGCTCCGAGCGGCTTTCTTCCTGCCGATAGCCATTGAGATGAGCTCTGTTGGGAGCGGGCGCGGTAGTCTCACGTGTGAAGGCGCTTGTTCAACGTACGTTCCTTAGCTGCTTGTCCGACAGGCTTTCCCTCAGTGCGGGCGTGGTTACGGTGGTGGACGTGTATGCCTTTTGGAGGCGCGGGAATTTATGCGGGCGGCGCGGACCTGTCCGCATTCTTTATGTGCGGGAGGTTTTTTAATTCTGTTAGCCTCGACGAGATTGACCTATTTCCGCTGCAGGCGGTGCGTGCCCGCTCCAATGGGAAGCGAGACTACGAGCCAGCGGGCAAGCGGCGTCTGATTGAGTTCTGTCTTCAATCGGGAGCATCGGTTTCAGGCACGGCTCTCAAGGCGGGCATCAACGCTAACCAGTTGCGCAAATGGATTCGGGATCCGAGATTCAGCGCAGGCGCAAGGTGCGTTGCCGGCATTCGTGCCGGTTGTCGAGGAGGTTCTAGATTCGCGGCCAATCAAGACACCCGCACAGGTTGTGGTGTCTGGCGATCCGCCACCGCGGCGAGCGCAACCGCTGGCGCTGTTGAGCGCAAAGCTGCCCAACGGTGTATCGCTCGAGCTGGAATGCAGCGAGCGAGACGTTGGGCTCGTAAAGGCAATGATCGAAGCCCTGAGTGGAGGCCATTGATGTTCCGCCTCGACGCTGGGCTGCGGGTGTATCTGCATCGCGACGCAGTGGACTTCCGTAAGAACATCAACGGCCTGGCACTGCTGGTCGAGCAGGCGCTCGGGCTGGATCCGTTTGCATCGGCTGTATTTGTGTTCCGTAACCAGCGGGCCGATCGTATCAAGATTCTCGGGTGGGATCGCAACGGCTTCTGGCTATTGTTGAAGCGATTGGAGGCGGACCGGTTTGCCTGGCCACGCGAGGCGACAGTGGCTATGCTGACGGTCGAACCGTTGCACTGGCTGCTCCAGGGAATCGACATCGAGGCGATGCGCCGGCACCCGCACCGAGAATACCATCGCGCTGCGTGAACGCTGCTTGGCGGCAGCGGTCTAACCCGCCATGCCATCCACGCCCGTCACCGTTACCGCCGCCGAGCTGCAATTGTTGCGCGATGCCGAACGCGAACTCAAGGCAATACTCGCGGAACGCGAGGCAATCAAGGGCGAGCTGCGTGTGATGACGGTCCAGCGAGACCTGCTCTTGGAACAGCTCAAGGCGTTCCAGCGTAAGCTGTTCGCCGCCAAGAGCGAGGCGCGAGGTTCGGAGCAGAAGGACTTGTTCCTCAATGAAGCCGAAGCCTTGGCGGCGGCCGCGCAGCCAGCGCAGGAAGAAGAAGGTACGCCCGAGACCGAAGTGGCCGGACACAAACGCAAGAAGCGTGGCCGCAAGCCGCTCCATCCGGCGCTGCCCCGTGTCGAGGTTCGTCACGAACTACCCGAGTCGGAACGCGTCAGCCCCCTCGATGGCCAGACTCTGGTCGAGATTGGCGTCGAGGTCAGCGAACAGCTCGACATCGTGCCGCAGCAGGTCCGCGTGATCCAGCACCAGCGGGTCAAGTACGCCTGCCCATGCTGCGACGGCGGCATCAAGACAACGCCGGCACCGGCGCGCATTATTCCCAAGGGACTCCTTACCGAATCGGCGCTGGCCTGGTGCATCACCTCGAAGTATCAGGATGGCCTGCCGCTGTACCGCCAGGCAGCGCTGCTGCATCGCTTCGGCGGGGACCTCTCTCGCGGCACCCTGGCCGCAAGCATAGTGCGAGTAGGCCAAGCGGTGCAGCCAGTCGTCAACCTGCTGCGCGACCATCTGCTGGAAGCAGACGTCGTGTACGGTGACGAGACAACGGTACAGGTGCTCAAGGAGCCCGGCAGGCCTGCCCAGAGAAAGAGCTTCCTATGGGCGCAGATGAATGGCACGGGGCCGCCGGTACGGTTGTTTGCCTATAGCCCGACACGCGAGACAAAGCAGGCTACGGCTCTCTATGCCGGTATCAAGCCTGGGGCGGTGTTGATGACCGACGGCTATGCACCATACGACGACGTCTCAAACACCTATCAGTTGGTGCATCTCGGATGCTGGGCACACGCGCGCCGCTACCTGGTCGAGGCGGAGCAAGCCTTGCCCAAGGACAAGCGCCCCGACCACCCGGTCACCGGATCCCTGCAGCGCATCGGCAAGCTGTTTGCCATCGAAAGCCACACGCTCAAGATGAAGCCGGAACAACGGCAGCAGGTTCGCGCCGAACAAAGCCAGCCGCTGCTGGCCGAGATCGAAACAATGCTGCTGCAACATCTGCATACCGTGCTGCCGCAAAGCCTGTTCGGCAAGGCGCTGCACTACCTGCATGGGCAGTGGCCAAAGCTCGTGCGCTACATCGAGAACGGAACCTGGCCGATCTCGAACAATCCCTGCGAGAACGCGATTAGGCCATTCGTGATCGGACGGAGAAACTTCCTCTTCTGCGACACCGTGGCCGGTGCCAACGCCAGCGCAAGTCTTTACTCGCTGGTGGAAACCTGCAAGGCCAACGACGTCGATTCGTATCAGTATCTCGTTGCCTTGTTCAAGGCGTTGCCACACGCACAGACAGCCGACGACTACGAGGCTCTGCTGCCCTGGAGGCTCAAGCCCTCAACCGTCTTCGGATACCGCCGGCGGCCGGAAGGGACGCCCTTAAAAGACCGCTTACAGAAGAAGGGTATCGTGGAATCGGGAGTCAAGTACGTAAAGAACAGCTTCGGGCCGCTGCGCGACTTCCGCGACCTCGCCGATGCCAACCGCCAGGTGCGCGCCTGGGTCATGGCCGAGGCCGGCACTCGCATCCACGGCACACCGGGATGGTCACGTTCAGTTCGAGCGGGCTTATTACTCGGCGCCGTTCCGTCTGGCCGGCAAGTCGTGTGGCTCAAGGCTACGGCGACGATGGTGCATCTGTATGAGGAATACATCCTGCTTGCTACTCACTTGCGACAGGGTGCGCTCGGCGCCCGCAGTCCCGTCACCGACCATCTGCCACCCGAGGCACAGGCTTGGCAATTGCACGATGTCCAGTGGTGCTTGCGCGAGGCCAAGCGCATCGGTCCGTCCTGTTCCGCTCTGGTGCGCGTGCTGTTCGGCGATCGAGTTCTGATCAAGTTGCGTGCTGTCCAAGGCCTGTTGCGGTTCGCACAGCAATGCAGCGACGAACGGCTGGAAGCCGCCTGCCGGCGGGCCAACCACTTCGGCACGCCCAACTACGGCGCGGTCAAGCAGATTCTGGCCAAGGGGGCTGGATCTCGAACCAGCGCCCACGGTCAGCACGCTGGCCACCACCTACGCCCAAGGCGGCCGCTTCTGCCGCGACACCCAGACGCTGCTTCTTCATTGAATCCCATGAATCCGATCCCCGAACTCTCCTCCGCCCTCAAGCAACTGCGCCTGTCTGGCGTTCTCGACACGCTGGAAGTACGCAATCGCGAAGCCGTCGAGCGTCAGTTGGCCCACACCGACTTCCTCGCCTTGCTTGTCCACTACGAACTGGCTCGCCGGGACCAGAAGAAACTCAGCCAACGCGTGCGCCGCGCCAGCTTCCGCGGGGAGAAGACCCTGGAGGGCTTCGACTTCGACCGCCTGCCAAACTTGAACCGGGCGACTGTCTATGACCTGGCCACCGGCCGCTACATTGAGGAGAAGGCCTGCATCTTGATCGCCGGACCGTGCGGTACCGGCAAGAGCCACTTGGCCCAGGCACTGGGGCATGCCGCCGTCCGCGCCATTCTTGAGACCCCGTTCGAGCCCGATCCAGGCGACTCCGCCTGGCTCCATTACGCCGAAGATGCCCGGTTCCTTTATGCCGGCGATCGACAACGCCTGACCGCTGGCCCCTGATCGAGGCAACCACAATATCTCAAGGTCAGCAGGGTTCGCGCGTACGGCTATCCTGACGAAGATAGTCCGTAAAAATATCAGTAAATGTTCGTTCCATGAAATAACTTCATGGCGTCTTGAAAACGGATCATTTTACCGACCTCGCACCGAGCAATTACAATAAAGACTTGGCTTGAAAAGAAAGCGGCTAGGGTCAAGCTAAGAAGTGTAGAAATTTTAGTGCATCCCGAGGGGGCATGGGATAAGGAAGTGTAGCGGTATCCAGCATCGCCGCAAATAAAGGAGGCCCTTTGCGCAAGCCTCGTTGATTATGCCTTGCCATATTCTTAGTCGTATGTTGAGTGATATTCTCCATTGAGCTTGAACTCATCCGGCATCAAGCGGACGAATCAATTTCGTGTGGACACACGGCACACACAAGGCACTTCCGCGAACATAATGCTCATGAATTATCGAGGGGGAAGTTCAATCCAGCGGAGGAAAGATTAGTCCACTTTTCCGAGTCGTTATCGGGTATCCAGCGCTGAAATAGTGAAATATCTCCTATTTCACTATTATAAATGGTAAATCATTTGATGAAATGATGGCGGACGAAGAAATAATGCAGATTACGAAACTCTCCTCAAACGAGAACCCATTTGGCCCATCACCCAAAGCAGTTGATGCCGCGAAACTAGCAATTGCCTCTGCGAATCGCTATCCAGAACGCACCGACAAAAAGCTCTGCGACGCCCTAGCTGCCTTTCATGGTAGAGGCCTTACAAGCGCGCAATTTTTCTCGGCAAACAGCGGTGTCGAAGTACTGTCTTTAGTGGAAGATGCGCTGATTAAGCCTGGTCAACGTGCCATCATATGTCCGCCGTGTTTTAGTGAATATTCAAAATCTCTTGCAAATAAGGGATGCGAGATAGACAGAGTACCGCTGATTGGATCGGATTTCCGCTTGGACGTCGATGCAATCCTACGCAGGATAAACAAGGATACCAGGTTGCTATATCTTTGTAATCCAAATAATCCGACCGGGACCTGGTTTGGGGAAAGTGTGTTGGGTACAGTGTTGGGAAAAATTCCGGATGATGTCACCGTAATATATGATGAGGTGTATTATCAATTTGCTACAGAAGAAGGCCTTCCTGATGCTATACGGCATGTCCTCGACGATCAAAATGTCGTGATTGTTCATAGCTTTTCCAAGGCTTATGGTTTGGCTGGTATGCGCATCGGTTATGGGATCGCGCCGCAACGGATAGCTCAGAGTGTGAAGAAGCGGAAACGAAATTTTCACCTAAGCGCAGCAGGAATGGATGCTGCAATTGCCGCTTTGGGGGATAGGGTTCACTTGCAGCGCACCGTCGATAACAACCATGCCGAGCGGCTCAGGCTCGCGACCGGGCTAAAAGCCCTGAATCTGGAGGTGACACCAAGCCAGGCAAACTTTCTCATGGTTCGCTGTCCCAAAGGCTTCAACGCTGAGGAACTGGCAGGGCTCTTGGTTGGGAACGGGGTCATGGTACGTCCCGCATTCGATCTGCCGCACTGCATAAGAATCACGGTCGGTGCACCAGGTGACAACACGAGATTACTCGCATTATTGGATACGCTTCTGGAGGGCTGAAGACTATGAGAGCTATGACGGGTGGTGAGGCAGCAGTTCTTTCTTTGCATAACCTCGGAATAAGGACGGTATTCGGTCTACCTGGCATGCAGAACGATTGGCTCTATAATGCATTTTTCGATCATCGAGAAAAATTCCGGATAATTCACACTCGACATGAGCAAGGTGCGGCATATATGGGACTCGGTCATGCTCTGGTCAGCGATTTGCCCACGGTATTCAACGTTGTTCCGGGGCCAGGCCTTCTCAATTCAACCGCCGCGATCTCAACGGCGTACGCACTTAACGCAAAGCTGATGTGTTTGACCGGTCAGATAAACTCAGCGGCAATAGGAAGAGGTTGGGGTGAATTGCATGAAATTAATGATCAGCTCTCAATCTTGCGTTCCCTTAGCAAATGGGTAGCAACTGCTCACACCCCATCGGAGATTCCGATCTTGATCGGTGAAGCCTTTCACCAGATGCTTTCGGGTCGACCTCGACCAGTTGGGCTGGAGATTCCAATGGACGTGTTAGCCAGCACGGCTCCCGCCGATCCCCAACTCAAACTACGGACTCCCTATGAACCTCCTCTGGACGAGGAAGCTATCGAAGAGGTCGCCAAAGTGCTAGGTGCCTCTGTTGCTCCAATGATATTTGTCGGAAGCGGTGCGCAAGGCGCGAGCACATTGGTCCGGCAGTTAGCGGAGGTCTTACAGGCACCGGTCGTGGCATATCGTACCGGTATGGGGGTTGTGGATGCCCGTAGCTATCTCTCCCTGCACCTGCCTGCCGCGAAGGACCTTTGGGGAAAAACCGATGTTGTTCTGGCCATCGGTACCAACATGCGAATACCAGCAAAAAAATGGATTCGGACACATCGGCCGGATATTATTCGCATTGACGTTGACCCGACCACACATCGTAGATTTTTTACGCCGAAGTGCGAAATTACGGCTCGGGCAGAGCAAGCCTTGCCACTCTTGCTGAGAAGGCTTGAAGAATACAATGCCGTTCGACGTCCACGAGAAACTGCATTGATGGAAGTCAAAGCCGCATGGGAAGCGCGTTCAGCGGTGCTCGAACCACAATTGAGCTATCTGAAGGTTATCCGTGAAGAAATAGGTGAACATGGAATATTTGTAGACGAATTAACCCAGGTTGGCTTTGCGAGTCGCATCGTTTATCCTGTATACAGTCCCCGCACTTACATATCTACCGGCTATCAGGGGACACTCGGATATGGCTTTCCGACTGCGCTCGGAGTGAAGGTTGCAAAGCCAAACGTACCCGTGGTTTCTATTACGGGGGACGGCGGGTTCATGTTTGCCGTTCAAGAGCTAGCCACTGCTGTACAGCATAAGATTTCTCTGATCGTTCTGCTTTTCAATAACAACTGTTTTGGAAATGTCCGCCAGATGCAAGTCAACGACTACGGCGGTAGAATTATAGCAACTGATCTTCGAAATCCAGATTTCTGCCGTTTGTCGGAAAGCTTTGGTGCACAAGCGTTCCGAACGGACTCTCCCGAAGGACTGCGGTTCGCATTACGTCGGGCCATCTCAACGACGAGTGTACCGACGGTGATCGAAGTCAGCGTGGGGGATATGCCAAGTATTGACCAGTTCCGGTGAGGTGATTCTCCATTCTATGAAGTTTTCGATAAATCTAACCGCTTCGGGAGCCCGTATTGAGAACGGCGGGACACATATGAGTTTCCAAGTGTTTATGGGCTTGACCCCGTGCCTGACTAGAATCCCTCATATAACGGCTGAGTGATCATCGCCGCCATCGATTTGTTTATTTTCACGCGCTTCCAAATCAAACGGGCACCTCAGTTGGCGACGCTCATGATGTCAACATGAGCCTGACATCACCTAGCGATTACAATTGTATTGACCGTTCGCCTTGCTGAGTAAGTTCGATCATGGTATCGGATTTATCACGCTGGTTACCTCCTACCCTATGAGAGCATCAGGGCGACCTGTTGCGCGAAATCATCCTGGAATATGGAGTCGAAGGGCTGACCGCCCCTCGGCGGGCCGTGATCAGTGTGCCTGCCGAGGGCCAAGCGAAGCAACTTGGCTATGAGGTCTTCACGAGTTTCGATAAGGCCGCTCGTGGGAGCGTTCTAATGCGGCGAGGGCATCGCCGTACTCCGTGTTCAGACATCGCTTCCATTTCCATAGCTTAACTGAGAACTTGGACGCGTTGAGCTGCACATTCGAGTCGAATAACGCGTGCGTTCCGCCATTGCTCAAAGCGGCTGCCGGCGCCGATAACGGCGGGAACACCAAGTTCACGCGCTCTGATTGACATATGTGAATTTTCGCCACCGTACTTCGTGATAAATCCCTTGACGCCGTGCGTGAATATCCAGTCAAAACCGGGGTCAGCATTTTCCATAAAAACGATGCTGTCCTTGAACGACGAACCATGTACATCCGTCACAAGCCCCTCAACTGTGAGCGCGGTGATGAAGCTCGGGCGGGAGTGGAAGACATGGAAGCCGAAGATGTCTTTTGGGGAGCACAAAAGATCAGGAAGGCGGAGATATCTGGTTGTTTCCCAGTGCTGTCGATTTCTCTCGACTGCAGACCGCAGAAAGGTCGAAGGATTGGAGCGAATCTCTAAAGAGAATGCAATGTCGGGCATCGTAAGGAACGACAGATCGTCTCTGCTAAGACCAAGATTTGCTCCAACGAGTGCGAGCATCTCCAAGGCGTCCGAAATTAGACGGCTAAAAGAATGTTTGACGCGTTCACGGCCCTGAATCGCCTTCATTGCAAAGGCTTCAAATATCGGCCAATCGAAAGCGTAGCCGGTTCGATCGAACTCGGAAGAAAGGGCCGATATCTGGGCAGGTGACAGAGCTAAGTCAATGGCGGATACTTCTGTCGTCTCCTCTTTGATGGTGCGATTCATCCAGTCGAAGTATTTACTAATAGGATCGTCGTATCGAGGAACGGTGATCTCGTATGTGCCAGGGCGAATATGGCCGTGCAAATTTAAAAATTCTGCAGGCTGTAGTGCAAAAAAATCGTTTACTAGTTGGGCTGCAACGGAGTCGGAGGCGCGCACGACGGCATCCAGGAACCCCGGGCGAAGCAATTTCTCAGACTCTAATGACTTGAGAATGTCCGTCGCTACGAAGGCCGCTCTCGCAATCTCAGAGAATAGCACTGTGCCATGCACGTGCACTTTTTCGATCAGCGACAGGACATCAAGCAATCCGTGGTCCTCATTCCAATTTGTAAATTTTGCAGTGGATTCTAACGCTTCGATGCCGTGTCTAGCACGATCAAAGAGGTCATCGCCAGTGATAATGCGGTTCGTTAAAGCACGTAGCAGGTCTAGGTACGATGCCCATTCGTTCTCAGAAAGGCTTGGGAATAGCTCGCGCCAATGACCGTCCCTCATTCTTGGTTTGAGGCAAGTTGGAACAACGCGAAATTCTATTTTGTCATGAAGCTCTGGCTTAAGAATTAAATTGCGTTGAGCATCGGTGATGATTTTTTTTGCTATGGAATTGGGCAATGCGGCCGGTAGAAAAGAGGCGACGCTTGCTGATACAGAAACATATGGTGTGCCGCCAATCATATGCATTAGGGGAACTGCGCGCAAATCTCGGTACCCGAAATTTGCCCGCGCGGAAGCCCACGCGGTATTAGTGAACAGGTGACGAAAGAGGGAGGCGGCCAATGGCCGTGGCTTAGTTCCTATCAACTCGGCGGGGTTCACATCCGGCATGACTCCAAGAACTTCCCCTACGAGTCCCTGGCGGTTATTGAAGCTGTTGACGTCCTCAATCGACGCTTCAACGCCATTCAGTGATTGGAGAAGCATGGCAAGGTGGCCTGCGCTGTATCCACATCTCCGCGGGGCTGTTATGGGCCGTACCTGGAAGATCACCACGGTTCCATTATTCGAGATCCCGAATTCGATATCTACCTCTTTAATGCCAACAATTTCGATCACTTCTTCTATTGCTGGCACCAAACGCCGGAGAGGCTCCGGTGCATCGTGGCCCGGTACAAATATGTAAGTGCGGGTGCCGTTTCCACCAGAAGTCACAACTGTAGTATCGCCGCTCTCATCGTAGCTAACAATATAGTATGGAAGGCCAGATTCAGGGTCGCATGTCATGACAACGCCACTTACCGCGATATCTTTGGCCATCGGTTGGACGAACACCTCGTCGGATGGCAATAGGGTGCCGTACGAAGAGAACACATCATCTATTGCTTGAATCAGTTGCTCATCGGTACGGACATTTAATACAGAAAGGTACTGGCCGGCTTTGGATTGCTCCAGACTATCCTCGGATGCTGCGCTAGATCTAACTGCTAGAGGATCCGATATTCCGAAAGAAATTTTTATTAATTTGACAATCTTTGTGGAACTTGTGCTCCATTGTGCATGCGTCACACGATGAAGCGGATAAACGTCGAATTTAGAGGCGGCTGCTCTGAGTGCGATTAATGTTTTCGCTTTTGTGTTTTTGAAGGGGGCGGCGTCTGGGAAAATCCTCATGGAGGAGTTTGATTTGTCCAAGTTATTGATCTCCAGGCTAATAATATGTTCCGTATTTTTGGTGTGATTTGTGGTCCAAATGCAGCGAAATTATGTGGCATTAGGTAAATTTCCACATCGACGCGCCGCAAGTACATAGAGCAACATGCGTGCCAAACCTAAACACATAAATGCTCACAACTCAATGGATTGATTGAGAGCGGGGACTTCGAAGGAAATGACAAGCCGATCGTGGGCCGTTGAATGTCTATGAGGGGTGGCGTGGACCTTCAACGCGCCCGGCATGAGTGGACTATTCGGGCCTTCGGTACTGGCTGCGGGCTTTGGCTGGGTCTCGATAGGCTGTGCGCATTTTGATCGAGACAATTAGCAATGATCCGTTTGCTTATATAGTAAAGGCACTCTTTACTTTATTTATTGGTATGTCGCTATATGATCAATGGCGGCGACTATTGGTTGGAAAGACGACGATTTTGTCGTAAAGCAGACTTTTGCTGCTACATTGGTGACCGCGAAACCATGGCAACACCATTTCGACAAACATGCCAAGGTTGCCGTCCTGTTTAGGCATTTTGTTTGGTTCAACGAGGAATTCCGGGGAAGGCCCCGCGGATTTTGAGGAAGAAATACTCCTGGTCTGGGTAGCAGTAGACATGGCGCTTGATGACCTTAATCGTGTTGCTGATCCCCTCCGTGTTTAACGGCTGCCGGCAGCGGATGTACCTCCTGAGGGGCACTCTGATTCTGCGGGTTGCGCAGCAGCAGCCAGCGCGTGGACTTGAGCACCCGCCTGGTACTGTGATCGTGCCGCAGGCGATTGGCCTGGTCGACGCGAACCCGGCCAAGGGCCTCGCGCCCGTACTTGGCCACGACGTTGGAACAGGTCATAGGCGCTTCCGAAGCCCAGCTCGTACGCGGTCGTCATGTCGATGGGCGACTGCCGCGACGCGCTTGGCCGCGTCCGGTTAGGAGTTGCTCGAGGAACGTTGATGCCGTCTCGCGCGAGTGGCCCTTTCCGATCCGGAGCACGTCCGATCGGATCGATGACCACTGTGGTGTAGCGATGTCGCTTGCGCAGGGTGAATCGTCCGTAGCCAGATAAGGGATTGGTCGACCACAGGCTCGCGCAGGCGTGCCTTGTCGATGGATTTGACGGTACGCCAGCCCAGTTCGTAGAAGGCGCCCACGGCCTGCACCGTGCAGCTGCGTAAGCAAATGGCCGCAGCTTGTGCCAGCCGGGCTGTGGGACGCGTTGATCGCGCCCGAGCTATTCCAGCCGTTCAAGCCGGGGGCCGCCGCACTGGCCGCACCACACCCCACGCCGCGGGAAGTGCGGCACAACGCGGTACTCGAACAGCGGCAGATCCCTGACTCGGCGAACTAACGTCTGTGAGTCTGATGACACCGCGCCGCGCACTCCTCGCAATGCATGACCTTGCTGACAGCATCGGATAGAGCGACAGCGTGCGGCTCTCGCCCTCGGGCCAAGCCACACGTTGCGGCCTGCAACCTGAAAAGCAACTCAATGCTGTGGTAGTGTGAAGCCGGCCGCGAGTTGTTGGCAACGAAGGGATCCGTCTCTGACGTGGGCATTCATATTGTGTCCAGATTGAATTCGGTTCGCCCGCGTTGTGGGCGGGCCGCGGCCGCAAGGATGTGCGTTGTGGCTACATGTATTCCGGCGATTCCTCATAGGTTCTAGTGATCCCGGCCTCTTGCGGTCGGGTCCGATCTTGCCCTGCGTCACGAATGGGAGGTGATTGAGCAGGCCGGCCACTTGAAAGCCAATTCCAGCACAAAGGAAGCATACGGAAGTACCTACGAGGGATTGCGCGTTAATGAGAACCTTCTATACTCGGCGCTCGACAGCCCTAAAAGGTTGCGCTTTACCGTGCGCCATCAGATTGATGATCTATCAGAGAATCCCTACGCGCAATTCGGGTCTGACTGACGGACAGATTATTATGGTGCGGCAGATAATTTGGAATGAGAGGTTCTGTGTATAGCGGGTCATTAAATTCACCGGGCTTGCACCGTTGTGCGTTCTCGTTGGGGGTACCAAGTCGCAGGCCTAAGAGCGGTGTGCTGGCGGGTGCTTATCGTGATCACCCCTTTGGTAAGGGACTGAGCGTGAGTGACGCAAAAGAAGTCCCGAGGTGTCGCAGAGTATTTCCGCGACGATATGTTCGGGCAAGCCTTGAAGGATGGGTAAGGGGTTGCCGCCAAAGCCAGTAACCGTCCAAAAGGCCGACATGAAACGAAAGAACCTCCTAGTCACTATTGGCTGCACTTTTTTAGTGCTGGGCATTGTGACCTACGTGCGCACCGCTAGAAGTTCGCATCGGATATTTGAACCTGAGGAGGCCAGCGGCGTCGAATTCCTGCAGACAGACTTGGTTCAAGTGGCGCGCCAGGACCTGCAGTTGTCGCTACCACTGTCGGGCAGCCTGCGCGCGCTGAACCAGGCCTCGGTCAAGGCCAAGGTCTCCGGTGAGGTGAAGCAGGTGCTGGTGCGCGAGGGCGAACCGGTGCGCGCCGGCCAGGTCATCGTGCGCATCGACCCGGCCGAATACGAGGCCCGGGCCGCGCAGGCGCGCGGGCAGATGCTGGCCGCGCGCGGCCAGTTCGAGAATTCGCGCCAGACCTGGGAACGCAACCGCGAACTGGTCGGCAAGGGCTTTATCTCGCAGACCGCCTTCGACAAGTACCAGTCCGACCTGGCGGTGACGCGCGCCAACCTCGACGCTGCCCAAGGCGGGCTGGCGGTGGCGCAGAAGGCGCTGGCCGACACCGTGGTCAAGGCGCCGCTCGACGGTATGGTGGCCGCGCGCGCGGTGCAGCCTGGCGAGAAGGTGTCGCCGGATACGCGCCTGGTCGATGTGGTCGACCTGCGCGTGCTGGAGCTGGAAGCGCCGATCCCGATGGCCGAGGTGGCGCGCGCCGCGGTGGGCCAGCCGGTGGCGCTGGAAGTGGAAGGCGCCGGCGGCTTTGCCGGCAAGCTGGTGCGCATCAACCCGGCGGTCAGCGAGGGCACGCGCAGCATCATGGTCTATGTGCGCGTCGACAATGCCGACCAGAAACTGCGCGCCGGCATGTTCGCGCGCGGCGCGCTGGTGCTGGGCCAGCGCGCCGCGGTGGTGGCGGTGCCGGTGTCGGCGGTGCGCACCGAGGGCGAGCGCGCCTTCGTCTATGCCATCGAGCGCGACACGCTGGCGGAACGCCCGGTGCAACTCGGCCTGCGCGACGAAGCCGGCGGCATGGTCGAAATCGTCGCCGGCCTCGACGCCGGCGCCGAGATCGTGCGCAACAACCTGGGCACGCTGCGCAGCGGCAGCCAGGTCAGGCTCGTCAAGACCTGACAGCATAGAGGACGCGCCCCATGTGGTTCACCCGCCTGTCGATCCGCAACCCGGTGCTGGCCACCATGATGATGATGGCCTTCATCGTGGTGGGGCTATTCTCGTACCAGCGGCTGCCGGTTGACCAGTTCCCGGACATCACCTTCCCGGTGGTGGTGGTGCAGACCGAATACCCAGGCGCCGCGCCGGAGTCGGTCGAGTCCGACGTCACGCGCAAGGTCGAGGAGATCGTCAATACCATCTCCGGCATCGACGAGATCTTTTCGCACTCCTACCAGGGCACTTCGGTCGTCGTGATCAAGTTCGACCTGAGCGTCGATGTCGGCCAGGCCGCGCAGGACGTGCGCGACAAGATCGCGCTGATCCGCCCGCAGTTCCGCGACGAGGTCAAGGAACCGCGCGTGCTGCGCTATGACCCGTCCGACGCGCCGATCTTCTACCTGTCGGTGTCCAACGCGCCGGGCGCCGGCCGCGGCCAGCGCGAGCTGACCACCATCGCCGACCAGATCGTGCGCAAGCGGCTGGAAACCGTACGCGGCGTGGGCGCGATTAATCTCGTCGGCGGCACCAGGCGCGAGGTCGAGATCCGCATCCGTCCGGCGCAGCTGGAAGCGCTGGGCATCGGCGTCGACCAGGTGATGAACGCGATCCGCAACGAGAACCAGGAATTGCCCGCGGGCGAACTGCGTTCCGCGGCGACCGAGACCGTGGTGCAGATCAAGGGCCGCGTGCCCACGCCGGATGCGTTCCGGCAGATCATCGTCGCGCGCCGCGCCGGCCAGCCGGTGACGCTGGGCGAGATCGCCGACGTGCGCGACGGCCAGGAAGAACAGGAAAGCCTGGCATTGCTCGACGGCAAGCGCGCGCTGTTCCTGTCGGTGGTGAAGGCGCAGGGCCAGAACACGGTCGAT
Organism: Cupriavidus taiwanensis; assembly: GCF_900250115.1. Taxonomy (NCBI): domain Bacteria; kingdom Pseudomonadati; phylum Pseudomonadota; class Betaproteobacteria; order Burkholderiales; family Burkholderiaceae; genus Cupriavidus; species Cupriavidus taiwanensis. Next base: position 378,752 of record NZ_LT984805.1, read on the forward strand.
ACCGTCGACGGCCTGGTGCGCATGACCGACGAGGTGCGCAAGCTGGTGCCCGCCGGCGTGCAGCTGAATGTGGTCAACGACACCGCGCGCGGCATCCGCAGCAGCGTGAAGGAAGTGCGCTCGACCTTGCTGGAAGGCGCCTTCCTGACCGTGGCGATCGTGTTCCTGTTTCTCGGCTCGTGGCGCAGCACGGTGATTACCGGGCTGACGCTGCCGATCGCGCTGATCGGCACCTTCGGCGTGATGTACCTGTGCGGCTTCACCCTCAACGTGATCACGCTGATGGCGCTGTCGCTGTGCGTGGGCCTGCTGATCGACGATGCCATCGTGGTGCGCGAGAACATCGTGCGCCACAACCTGATGGGCAAGGACCACCGCAGCGCGGCGCTGGACGGCACCAACGAGATCGGGCTGGCGGTGCTGGCCACCACCTTCTCGATCGTCGCGGTGTTCCTGCCGGTGGGCTTCATGGGCGGCATCATCGGGCGCTTCTTCCACCAGTTCGGCATCACCGTGGTGGCGGCGGTGCTAATCTCGATGTTCGTCTCGTTCACGCTGGACCCGATGCTGTCCTCGGTCTGGCATGACCCCGACCTGCACGGTACCGGCAACAAGGCCAGCTGGTACGGACGCACGGTGGGACGGCTGCTGGACTGGTTCTCGGCCAGGATGGACCGGCTCGGCGACGGCTACGCCGGCATGCTGGGCTGGGCGCTGAAGCATCGCCTGGCGACCGCCGTCATCGCCGCCACGACCTTCTTCGGCAGCTTTGCGCTGGTGCCGCTGATCGGCACCGAGTTCGTGCCCAATGCCGACCTGGGCGAGACCCAGGTCGGCTTCACCACGCCGGTCGGCACCCCGCTCGACGTCACCGAAGCCAAGGTGCGGCAGGTCGAAGCCGCGCTGAAGGCCTTCCCCGAAGTGGCCTACACCTACGCCACCATCAACTCGGGCAACGCCTCGGGCCGCAACAACGCGCTGGTGTCGGTGCGCCTGACCGAGCGGCGCGCGCGCACCCTGACCACCGCGCAGCTCAACCCGCTGATCCGCCAGCGCCTGGCCGGCATTGCCGGCATCACGCTGACCATGGTCGGCATGCCCGACGGCGCCGGCGGGCAAAAGGCGATCCAGGTATCGATCCAGGGCGACGACCTCGACGAACTGCGACGCCTGTCGCGCGAAGCCAGCGCGCGCATGGCGGCGATTCCCGGCCTGACCGACCTGGATTCGAGCATGAAGGACGACCGCCCCACCATCGAAGTCCGCATCCGGCGCGAGCTGGCCTCGGACCTGGGCGTGGGCGTGGCGCAGATCGGCAATGCGCTGCGCCCGCTGCTGGCCGGCGATGCCATCAGCTCCTGGCGCGCGCCCGACGACGAGAATTACGACGTGCGCGTGCGCCTGCCGAAGGACGCGCGCACCGGCATGGCCGACCTCAGCGCGCTGATGATCGCCAGCAGCCACGCCAATGCCGATGACTCGCCGAAGATGGTGCCGCTGCGCCAGATCGCCGAGCTGGTGCCCACCACCGGCGCCAACCAGATCAGCCGGCGCGACCTGAACCGCGAGGTCGAGCTGACCGCCAACGTGGCCGGGCGCTCGGCTGGCGAAGTCGCGCGCGACGTCAAGGCCGCGCTGGATGGGGTCAACTGGCCGGCCGGCTACAAGTACCGCTTCGGCGGCTCGACCAAGTCGATGAACGAGTCGTTCGGCTACGCCGTGTCGGCGCTGGCGCTGGCGGTGATCTTCATCTACATGATCCTGGCCTCGCAGTTCGCCAGCTTCTTCCAGCCGATCGCCATCATGACCTCGCTGCCGCTGACGCTGGCCGGCGTGTTCGCGGCGCTGCTGCTGTTCGGCTCGACCCTGAACATGTTCTCGATCATCGGTTTCATCATGCTGATGGGGCTGGTGACCAAGAATGCGATCCTGCTGGTGGACTTCGCCAACCAGGCGCGCCACGGGGTCGACGGCCGCGAGCCGCTGTCGCGCGAGGCCGCGCTGGTCGAAGCCGCGCGCGTGCGGCTGCGCCCGATCCTGATGACGACGCTGGCGATGATCTTCGGCATGGTGCCGCTGGCCTTCAGCCTGGGCGAAGGCGCCGAGCAGCGCGCGCCGATGGGACAGACCGTGATCGGCGGCATCATCACCTCGTCGATCCTGACGCTGGTGGTGGTGCCGGTGATCTATACGTACCTCGACGATTTCGGCGCGTGCTTGCGTCCATTTTGGCGAGACAGAACGCCGTCTTCAGTTGCCCATCAGGCTGGCGGTGATTTGCTCTCCACGAAAGGCGACCCCAAAAAAGCGAACGAGCCTGCAAGATGAACTTTACGCGAGATAGCCATCCTCTTGTGGAGCGTAGTTGTCGTGGACTAACTCCGATTACGAGTCATCTTGGCAGAGGCCATCATCCACGAAAGGTAATGTGCAAAGAATGGCGCCCAACTTGGTGCCGGTGCCTTGGCAAACAGCGAGTTATAGGAAGCGATGAAATTCGCCATGAACGCATAGCAGGCCGCTGAAATACCTCCAGCGGACGTCAGCGCGACGACTGGCTGAAGCGTTGCTTTGAGGATCCCATCCAATCCCACATTCATGCGCGGCGCAGATACCTTCACGGAAAGCTTGTTCACTATGCGGAGGCTGGAGGATTTCGTGCCGCAGTCCCATCCGCTGCGCTCGATCCGGACTATGGCCAACCAGGCGCTGGTGAAGATGGACCGGCTGTTCGCGCAGATGTACGAGGCCGATATCAAGGGTGGCCGCCCCAGTATCGCGCCGGAGAAGTTGCTGCGGGCCATGCTGCTGCAGGTGCTCTACAGCATTCGCTCTGAGCGCCAGCTCATGGAGCAGACGCAATACAACCTGCTGTTTCGCTGGTTCATCGGGCTGTCGATGGACGACTCAGTTTGGGTGCCCACGGTCTTCACCAAGAACCGCGAGCGACTGATCAAGCATGATGCGGTGATCCAGTTTTTCAACGAGGTGCTGGCCATCGCGCAGAAGAAGAACTGGCTGTCGGGTGAGCACTTCAGCGTGGACGGCACGCTGATACAGGCGTGGGCAGGCCACAAGAGCTTCGTGCGCAAGGATGGCGACGACCAAGACGATGACGCCGGCGGCAACTTCAAAGGTCGCAAGCGCAGCAACGAGACACACGAATCCAAGACCGATCCCGATGCCAAGCTCTACCGCAAGGGCAAGACATCCAGTGAGCTGCGCTACATGGGTCATACCCTGAGCGACAACCGCCATGGCCTGGTGGTTAGCGCCATGGTGACCAAGGCGGACGGACACGCCGAGCGGGAGGCCGCAAAGGTCATGCTTAACGATGCCAGGCAGGTGATTGAAGACCTGAATGTGGAAGTCACCGTGGGCGCGGACAAGGGCTATGACGCGCACGAGTTCATTGAGGCCTGCCTGGAAATGAAGGTGACGCCCCACGTGGCGCAGAACACATCGGGTCGTCGCTCGGCCGTTGCTGATGCCATTGCTTCCAGCGCCGGTTATGCCGTCTCGCAACAAAAGCGCAAGCTGATCGAACAGGGCTTCGGGTGGGTCAAGACCGTGGGGCGCATGCGTCAGGTGATGGTGCGCGGTCTGAAGAAAGTCGATCAGATGTTTGTGCTGAGCATGGCCGCCTACCACCTCGTGCGCATGCGCTCGCTGGGACAAATCCGTCCGCAGTTGCAGTAATCGCGCTAATGAGGCCGGAATGGGCGCCAAAACGCGGAAAAAGCCGAGGCAGTGACGTCCGGCTTCCGGATTGTGAAAAACAGCGCTCCCCGCCTTGCGGGGAAAAACTCATCGCTAGCGCGATGAGTACTTCAGCAGCCTGCTAACGCAATCCGCCATCGAGCCAATGGTACGGCCCGCCATGGCGAGCCGCCAGTGAACGAACGATCAGGATGCCACGTTTGAAGCCAACGATCCGTCCATGGCCTTTCACGCGCGCACGCATCTCGACACGATGCTGGCACTGCGCACGGATTGCATAGCTGTCAATGTGCGGCAAATGATGTCTCGCCTGCTGCCGCAAGGCAATTGCTCGATTGAGGCGGTGGCCAGGCAACTGGGAGTTGATCGTCGTACGGTGCATCGTAAGCGGTCGACTAACAACGCCTCTTGCGGCCGGATACGAGGTCGGCTAAACAGCGGATGTCTTGAGATTCCAAGGCAGCAAGGCCTCGTAGTCGTCAGCGGTCTTCGCGAGCGGCAGCGCCTTGAACAAGGCGACGAGATAGCGGTACGTATCGACGCCATTGGCCTTGCAGGTCTCAATGATCGAGTACAGATTCGCGCTTGCGTTCGCGCCAGCCACGGTGTCACAGAAGAGCCAGTTCCGGCGCCCTACGGTGAACGGCCTGATCGAATTCTCAATCACATTGTTCGATATCGGCCAGGCGCCGTTCTCGACGTAACGGACGAGCTTGGGCCACTGGTTATGGAAGTAGTGTAGTGCCTCGCCGAACTTGCTTCGCGGCAACACGGTGTGCAGGTGCTGCAACAGCATGGCTTCGATTTCGTCTAGCACAGGCCGACTCTGCTCGGCACGGATCTGCTGGCGCTGCTCTGGTTTCATCTCGCGAGTCCGAGCCTCGACAGCAAAGAGCTTGGCGATGAGCGCGATGAACTGCGTGATTGGATGTTCGCCACCGCGCTGCTCCTTGGGCAGAGCCTCCTCGGCCTCAATCATGTAACGACGGGCATGAGCCCAGCATCCAAGATGGATCCGTCGATTCGCGTGCGCGACCTTGTCGTATGAGTCGTACCCGTCGGTCATCAACACCGTTCCTGGCTTGATGCCGGCATAGAGCTCCGCAGCATGTTTCGTTGACCGCGTTGGGCTGTAAGCAAACAGCCGTACCGGCGGGCCTGATCCATTCATCTGCGCCCAGAGGTAACTTTTGGTCTGGGCAAGCTTGCCGGGCTTCTTGAGCACCTGGACGGTAGTTTCGTCGCCGTGCACAAGGTCATCGTCCAGCAGATGGTCGCGCATCAGGTTGATGATGGGCTGCACGGCCTCGCCGACACGTACTACGCTGGCGGCCAATGTACTGCGCGAGAGGTCGCCGCCGAAGCGGTGCAGCAAGGCGGCCTGGCGGTACAGTGGCAGCGCGTCTTGGTACTTGGAGGTGATGCACCAGGCTAGCGCGGATTCAGTCAGCAAGCCCTTGGGGATGATGCGTGCGGGGGCGGGCGTCACCTTGATACTGCCGTCGCAGCACGGGCACGCGTACTTGACACGCTGGTGCTGGATCACTCGGACCTGCTGGGGGATGATGTCGAGTTGCTCGCTGATCTCCACGCCAATCTCAACCAGAGCTTGTCCATCATGCTGGCACACCCGCTCTGACTCCGGCAGTTCGTGGCGCATTGGCACGCGGGGAAGCGCCGGGTCCAACGGCTTGCGGCCGCGCTTCTTGCGCTTGTGACCGGCCACCTCAATCTCTGGCGTACCTTCTTCTTCCTGTGCCGGAAGTGTCGCCGCCGTTGGCGCCAGCGTCTCGGCTTCATTGAGGAACAGGTCCTTCTGCTGCGATCCCCGAACCTCGCTCGTGGCGCCGAACAGCTTGCGCTGGAAGGCCTTGAGCCTCTCGAGCAGCAGGTCACGCTCGACCGTCACCACGCGCAGTTTGCCTTTGAGCGCATCGCGCTCCTTGGCGGCATTGCGCAAGAGCTGGAGTTCCGCGGCGGTAATCGTGACAGGCGTTGACGACATGGCGGATTTGACCGTCGATGTCATGCAGCGTTCACACGGCCCGTTGGTAATGTCGCGGCGGGTGCCGCTGGACGGCACTGATGTCGATGCCGTCCAGCAGCCAGTGAAGTTGCTCGACCGAGAGCGTCGCCACTGCCGCCCCACGCGGCCAAGCAAAACGGTCTGCCTCAAGTCGTTTCAAAAAGAGCCAATATCCGTTCCGGTCCCAGCCAAGCAGCTTGATCCTATCGGCTCGTCGATTGCGAAACACGTAGACCGCTTGTGCGAACGGATCGAGCCCCAGCGACTGCTCGACCAGCGCCGACAGACCATTGATACTCTTGCGGAAATCCACAGCTTCCCGGTGCAGGTAGACCTTCAGCCCTTCGTCGAAGCGGAACATCAGCTCGCCCCCAACGCTTCGATCATCGCCTTTACGAGTTCACCGTCACGCTCACCGCATGCGAGCTCAATCGCTACGCCGTTTGGCAACTTCGCACTCAGCAGCGCGACTGATCGCGACGGCTGAGGTTGCGGTTCAACTGCCACGGCCGTCGTGCGACGCGGCGCAGTGACCACAGCTTCGACTTCAGGGGATCGGATTCCCTGAACAACCGGCACGAACGCCGCCAGCGAACCGTGTTCCACTGCCCTCGATTCCCGATGCAGCCGAATCCATTTGCGCAGTTGATTGGCATTGACTTGAGCCTTGAGCGCCATGCCTGCCACCGATGCGCCAGGCCGAAGACACAGCTCAATCAAACGCCGCTTGGCCACCGGCTCGTAATCGCGTTTCCCATTGCGCCGGACACGCACTACTCGCAGTGGAAAGCAGTCAACGATCAATATCGTCAGTGATCATGGTTTGCGTCCGCAAAGTGTTTGCGGACGCAAGCCTGCCAAGACTCACCCTACAAAACTAGGACGCCGTTTCTCGGTCGCTTACGTCATCCCCTTATACGGAAGTAGGACCGTCTCCGCGGCGAGGCTTGGAGCTTGAAGTCCCGGGAATTTCGAGGTAAGGGGGTTGTTAACTTCGCCAGACTCGCGTTTACTCTCGGATTTTCGCGCAGCAATGAGCAACGAGTCGGGGGCATGGGGACGAGGAATTCGAGAGTCTGGATCTTGGTGATCCGGGCGGGATCGCGCGCCAAGAGCTGCTCAAGCGGTTTGCGGCTCTGCCGACGGCGAGCATCCCCGGCGCATGCGATGACTGGTCGCAAACCATCGCGCATATCGTTTCTCGCAATGAGCAGATCGATTGCGGGACGTAATGCAGCCGCATTGGGAGCGCACTGCAGCGAGGGCCGCGCAGTTCCGTGTGCTGTGCATCGCTGATACAACCGAATTGAACTTTAATGGCCAGGAGATCGACGGCTGGGTCCGTTGACCTATGAAGCCCAGCGGCATGTTTTGCATCCGACCTACGCGTGACGCCTGACCCGAGCCGCTGGGTGATCGATGCCTGGATGTGGGCTCGGGAGCCCAAGGACGCCGATGGCAACCGGCGGGATCAAGAAAGCGTACGCTGGATTGAAGGATATGAACGGTTGCGGAGCAAGCCGCGCTATTGCCGCAGACACGGCTGTGTATGTGACAGACCGCGAGGTGATATTGCCGAGTTGATGGCGCGCGCCCAGGAACTTGGCCAACCGGCCGACTGGTGATCCGCAGCCAACACAACCGCAACCTGCCGAGGGCGGCAAGTTGTGGATAGCGTCGACGCCAGCCCGGTACTCGGGAAATCACCTTTATCTTGCCAGGGCGAGCAGGCCAGAAGGCGCGCGAGGTCAAACAGGAACTACGCGCCCAGCGTATGAAGCCGCGGTCTGGTCGGAGCGGAGTTCACCTGTGTGCGGCAAGGAGATCGAAGCGCCCGCAGCGTCAAGCCAGTGTTTGGCGATTGTGACGAACCGAGAAGCGCAGACGCTGATGCGGTCAACGAACTTGTTGAATGTATCGGCAAGTGGAGATCGAGATGTTCTTCCATTCCTGAAGACCGGCTGCAAGGTCGAGGCGCTACAGCTATCGCACATGGATCGTGTGAGGCCTTGGCGTTGTATATGTGTGGCATGGCGCATTGCCCGCCTGATGCGTTGGCAGAACCTGTCCGGATCTGGATGCGTCTGTTCTCGATGCCGACGAGATTCGGGGCATACGTGCTCTCCAAGAAAGCTCGCCCGAAGACACCGTCACACTCAATCAGATGATTCGGTTGGTTGCTTCCCTGGCGGGTTCCTTGGCGGAAGAACGATGGCGACCCGGCGCCAAGACGATCTGGATCGGCATGCAGCGAACCATGGACGCCGCGCTCACTATTCAAACACTGAGGAAGAGTCATGACTTCCGTATAAGAAATGCGCTTACGTTCAAAAGCTGCCTGGCACGCGCCGGGAGGTTCGAGCGTTGGACCGCCAGTGTTGCGACCGCTGCCGCCGCGGCGCTACGAATTGCAACGTTCAAACAATGCCGCGTCAACGTCGACTACCACGTCGAGATCGACGGTCACTACTACAGCGTGCCGCATGCCTGGTGCGAAAGGCGGTCGAGGCTCGCGTAACCCGCCACACCATCGAGATCCTGTACGTGGCAAACGGTGCGCTGCACGCGCGCAATACCCGCAAGGGCAGCCACAGCACGGTCAAGGAACACATGCCGGTGCCCACCGCGCGCACCTCGAATGGACGCCCGCCGGCTGCTCAACTGGCAGCCTCGATTGGCCCAACGTCGCCGTCATCGTCGAATACCAGCTCACCCACAAGAGCCATCCCGAGATGGCTATCGCGCCTGCCTGGTCTGCTGAGTCTGGCCAAGAAGTACAGGAGCGGCTCGAAGCCGCTTGCGCTCGCGCCGTCGCCATTGGCTCGCTCACGCGTAAGTCTTGGTCTCCATCCTTGAAAACCATCTGGACCGGCAAGCCACTCTGCCGGTATCGCAAACCGATGGCATTCCCCATGCACGACAACGTGCGCGGACCCGACTACTACCATTAGGAAAACTATGCTGATGCAACACACCGTCGCCAGCTCAAGGCCCTCAAGCTCGACGGGATGCGCGCCTTCGAGAACAGTCTGCCCTGACCGCCAGTTCCAGCCTGCCGTTCGAAGAACGCTTCTCCATGCTGGTCGACCGGGAGATTGCTTGCGCGACACCAGGCGCCTGGAGCGGCTGCTGCGCTCGGCCAAGCTCAAGCACACCCAGGCATGCCTCGAGGATGTGGTCTATGACGCAGTCGCGGCCTTGATCAGCGGCTGGTCGCTACCCTGGCCAGTTGCGACTGGATCCGCAACGCTCAGAGCCTCATCCTGACCGGGCGACCGGTGCCGGCAAGTCCTGGTTGGCCTGTGCGTTTGCTCAGCAGGCCTGTCGACAGGATTCTGCTCTCTATCTGCGGTGCCTCGACTGTTCGAGAACTGCAGATCGCCCACGGACGGGAGCTTTACGCGCCGCCTGGCGCAACTCGCACGCATCGATGTTCTGTGCTGGACGACTGGGCCTACAGGAGCCTTCTGAAAGCGCCGCGGCGATCTGCTGGAAGTTCTGGACGACCGCGTCGGTACCCGCTCGACCATCGTGACAAGCCAGCTCCGATCGAGCATTGGCACCAGTGGTTGAATGATCGTAAGCGTGGCCCCAGCACCGTCTGTTCATGAAGACCATAGCGGCAATCTGGTTCCCACCAGAATTTGTGGAACCAGAAGAAATGGAAATCAAGGCGCGGGTCGCCGCGAGCTCCAAGAACTACTCGAAGGAATTCCGCACGCAGGTCGTGGCGGAAACGCTGGACCCGGCAAGCTCACTGCAGAATTGCGCGCTCGCATGGCCTGAACGCGAATCTCGTGTCGAAGTGGCGGCGGATTATGAGCGAGCTGCGACGTCAGCATCGAGCCTTCGGAATTATTCCTGCCCGTTCAGATAGCATCGCCGCCGAGGCCGGAGCCATTGGATCGACCGGCTCGTCATCGAAGTCGTGGCATGCGTGTGAGTTTCGAAGCAAGCCCGAGCCTGATGTCCTGCGCTCGTGCTGGCGAGCTTGCTGGAGTGGGTTCGTGATGCCGGGCCTTCCCGCTGGAACGCGGGTGTGGCTGCTGCTGGTGTGACCGATATGCGCTCTGGCTTCAACAGCCTGGCCGCGAAGGTGCAGACCGTGCTAGAGCGGGACCCGTTCAGCGGCCACGTGTTTGTGTTCCGTGGCCGACGAGGCGATCTGGTCAAGGTGCTTTGGTGGAGCGGTGATGGCATGTGTCTGCTGATGAAACGGCTTGAACGCGGCCGCTTCGTCTGGCCTCGTGCGGATGGAGGTGTCGTCAGCCTGAGCCAGGCGCAGCTCTCAATGCTGCTGGAAGGCATCGACTGGCGACTAGATAGCGTCAAGCAGGACGGCCGGTCCAGCGACAATCATTTTGGCCGGTTGGCCGGGATGATTGTCGGTGAGTGTTAGGTCATGGTTGTCGCTCCGTTATCGATGTCGCGGTGATTGTCGTTGTCGCTGGATGATTGTCGTCGGCGAGCAGACTGCTTGTCGCTTGCGGTGCGCCGACGGTAGCTTTCGACGTTCATTTCAAAGATCGTCGAATGGTGGACGAGTCGGTCAATCGCGGCGATGGTCATGCCGGGGTCAGGGAACACGTTGTCCCAGCCTGAGAACGGCTGGTTGGCCGTGATCAGCAGACTGCGCCGCTCATAGCGCTCGGCGATCAGTTCGAATAGGACACTTTCGGCCTGTCCTTGCGGGCGTACGACAGGTCGTCCAGGATGATCAGGTCAAAGCGGTCGAGCTTGGCCAGGCTGCAGGTAACTGCAGGCTCTGCCTGGCTGCCTGCAGCTTCTGGACGATCTCGCTGGTACGCGTGAACAGTACCCTGTACCCAGCGTCGATCAGGGCATGCCGATGGCCGATCCGAGGTGGCTCTTCCCACCGCCCGGCGGGCCGAAGATCAACACATTGGCACCTTTCTCCAGCCAGGAATCACCGCTCGCCAGTGCCATCACGTGCGCCTTGGAGACCATGGGCACAGCACTGAAGTCGAAGGCAGCCAGCGTCTTGGTTGGATCCAGCGGGATTCGGTTCGGTGTCGTTCGATACGCCGCTTGGCCCGTTCGGCCAGTTCGTGTTCGAGCAAGGCGCCAAGCAGCCGGGTTGCCTGCCAGCTTTCCTTGTCGGCGCGCTGTGCGAACTCTGGCCAGAGCCGGCCAATGGTGGGCAGGCGCAGTTCGTTGAGCATCAACGTCAGGCGGGCGGCATCAATTGGGAGCGGCGCGTTCATGCTGCGACCCCCTGGCCCAGCAGGGCGTCGTAGCAACTGGTCGCCGGCATCTGGACATGGATGACGGGTGATCGGCTTGCCGCGGCGAGAACTCCTCGCGCAGCGCTTCCAGATCCGGCAGATCACCATCGCCCAACATGGCTTCCAGGCGCACGGCCAGCACGGCTTCGATACCGTCCATGGCCGCCAGCTCAAGCAGGCCAACCATCGTCTTGCACGCGTCGCGTTGCGACAGCCGGGCATCAAGCTGCTCCCAGGTTCGCCGATAGGCCTCCCGAGGGAACAGATCGTCCCGGAACGCCAGGCCCTTGAAGGCCTGCGGCTTACGTTTGAGCCCCTCAATGAAGTGCCGATAGTCGATAGCGCGGCGGGTGCTGTGCGCGGCGTGGGAGCCCCGAGGAGTGCTGAACACCATGGCTCCGGACAGGTAGCAGTCCAGTCGGTCGCCGTACACACGCACCTTCAGACGGTGACCAATCAGGCGGGACGGCGCGCTGTAGAGGATGCCGCGCACGGTGAATGTGCTGCAACGGGTGACACGCGCTTCCTCTTCGGCAAAGTCCGTCGTGCGCCGGGGAGGCAGGTCCGTCAACTGCTCGCGCTCGAGACGGAACGCCGCTGCATGACGCCGGTTACGACGCATCACGACCTCGCGCAGGAGCGCCTCATAGGCGGCTCGATCCTCGAAGTCCCGGTGGCCGCGCAGCATCAGTGCCTGGTCGACAGCCTCCTTCAGATAGCGGTGGGATGATTCCACACTGCCGTTCTCGTGGCCCAGGCCGCGGTTGTTACGGGTGCCGGTCATCCCATAGTGGTCCAGCAGGGCTTCGTAGCGCGTTGTGAAGTCCTCCTGCTCCTTCAGGTTCTTGAACGCCGCCGAGAGGCTGTCGGTGCGATGTTCTCGCGGGCAGCCGCCGGCCTGCCAGAGCGCGTTCTGCAAGCCCGAGGACAGCGCCTCGAAGCTCTCTCCGCCTTCAACCACTTGGGCGTACTCCCAGCGCGAGAACGCGAACACGAAGTGATACAGGCGGTGAGGGAATGGAACGCCGGAGATGGTGATGCCCAGCGCCTGCATATCGGTGAAGTCCGACAGTGCCCGGATCCCCGGCGCGTGTTCCTGTGGGAAGAAGACTTCTTTGGCCGGTCCAGACACAGCCCGCCACTTGCTGATGCGCCGTTCGAGCGTGCGGCGCATGCTGTCAGGGTATTGGTCGGGATGGTCGTCCTGGAGCTTGCGCAGAATGGTGATGGCTTGCAGGCGCGGCTCGCTAGCAAGCATCGGCACGACCTCGGTGTCCCAGACCTCGACGAATGGATCGGGCCGCGAGCGCCAGTAACGGCGGGGCTTCTGCGAAGGCAGTTGGCTATCACGTTCGATACGCCGGGCACTGCGCACACTGATGCCGGCCTTGGCAGCGGCAATCTCCTGGGTATGCTGTTTGCGTTTGGACATGTAGAGGCTAACCTGTTGGTCGGTAATACGGGTTCCAGACATGGACTGACCGCTTATTGATGCGATCAGCCATCGTAGAACCCGGCCAACTCGGCGCCGCCGGTGGCGGAAACTCTCCGGCGGCTACGCCGCCTCCGAGTTCCCGCCACCGGCCAAGATGTTTGTCGCTACGCCGGACAAAATGATTGTCGCCGCCCAGGCGACAGCCGGTGCGCACGGCGGAGCCGATCTCGGCGTTGTAAACCTGAGTGCCGGCGCGTAGACTGCTGGCATGACGACGGCGAACGCGTACCCGGACGACATCGAAGCGCTCAAAGCCCTCTTGCTGGAGCGCGATGCCCGCATCGGGCATCTGCAAGACGTGGTCGAATCGCAGAAGGCAGCGACGGCAACGGACAAGGCGGAGATCGAGCATCTCAAGTTGCTGATTGCAAAGCTGCGCCGCATGCAGTTCGGCCGTCGCTCGGAGAAGCTGGACCGCCAGATCGAACAGCTCGAACTTCGCCTAGAAGAACTCGAGGCCGACGAAGGTGCCGCACCCATCGAGATCCACAGGACGCCGCGTACGGCACCGGAACAGGTACAACGTAAGCCGTTGCCAGAACACCTGCCGCGCGAGTTCCAGACTCATTGGCCCGAATCACGTGATACCTGCACGGCATGCGGTGCGCCGATGAAGCAGCTTGGCGAGGATGTCTCCGAACAGCTCGAATATGTGCCAGCGAGCTTCCGGGTCATCCGGCATGTGCGACCTGGCTGCATGCTGCGATCACATCGCCCAGCTGGTCGAGCGAGGCATGGCTGGCCCGGGACTGCTGGCCCACGTGCTGGTCGCGAAGTTCGCGGATCACCTGCCGCTCTACCGACAGTCGGTGATCTATGCGCGTGAAGGCGTCGAGCTGGATCGCTCGTTGCTGGCGAAGTGGGTTGGTCACAGTGCGGCGCTGCTGCAACCACTCGTCGACACACTGCGTCGACACGTCATGGCGGCGACGAAGCTCCATGCCGACGATACGCCAGTGCCGGTGCTCGCGCCAGGCAATGGCAAGACTAAAACTGGACGCTTGTGGTGTATGTGCGTGACGACCGGACGTCGGGCGATGCTACTCCGCCGGCCGTCTGGTTTGCCTATACGCCGGACCGCAAGGGCATCCACCCGCAGCAGCATCTTGAATCGTTCAACGGGACGTTGCAGGCCGATGCCTACGGCGGCTACCAGGCGATCTACGAAACGGGACGGGTTGCCGAAGCAGCGTGCTGGGCCCATGCCCGGCGGCAGTTCTACGAATTGTATGCAGCTCGCCCCAATTCCTTGAATACCGAGGCCCTGGAACGCATCGGCGCGCTCTACAAGATCGAAGAGCAGATCCGGGGCAAACCACCCGATGTGCGCCAGGCGTATCGACAGGCGCAAGCGCGTCCACTACTCGATCAACTCCACGCGTGGCTGAGAGCCACGTTGGAGACGCTCTCGCGCAAATCTGACACGAGTCGAGCGATCCTGTACGCACTGAACCGGTGGGAGGCGCTCACGCGCTATTGCGACGACGGACGACTGGAGATCGACAACCTGCCGGTCGAACGTGCGCTGCGCGGGGTGGCCATCGGAAGACGTAATTACCTGTTCGCGGGTGCTGACTCAGGTGGGGAACGCGCCGCTGCAATTTACAGCCTGATCGGCACGGCAAAACTCAACGGCGTCGATCCCGAGGCTTACCTACGCTTCGTGCTCGCACGCATCGCGGATCACCCGATCAACCGCGTCGACGAACTCATGCCGTGGGTCGTCACTGAGCAACTGGTTACGCCAGCGTAACTGCTGCGGCCGTCAAGACGGTACTGGCTACTCGCTTACGAATGATCCGACGCTGGCTGACGCCATCCTGGACCGGCTGGTCCACCAGGCGCACAAAGTGGCGCTCAAAGGCGAATCCATGCGCAAGCGCACGGCAACCGACGCCAAGAAACGGGCATCGTGATCACCTACGCTACAATCTCCTGACCGCGCAGTACCACCTTCCTTCCCTGATCACGTTCGCCGAAACCGCTGATCACCTTCACCGAAATCCGCAACCCGGCGAACTCCCGATACAGCGGAACGTCGTGCAGCGCTTCTTCCATCGCCGGGTCCGACAGGCCGAACCATTGCTGAAGGAAGTGGATGCGCAGCATCGCCTCGACCGCGAACGGGGGACGGCCGCGCTTGCCTTCTGGGGCGTACGGAGCGATCAGCATCACCAGATCGGCCCACGGCACCACACGGTTCATCTCGTCCAGGAATTCGCGCTTGCGGTTGCGCTTGGTCGACAAGTTCAGCAAGGTCAGTTTGTTTCATGCGCCACATGCTCGCTGGCTCGACGATTCATTTCAAGCACATCTGCTGGCTAATTTTTGCAGAGCATCCTTAACTTCAAGTTTCGCGTCACATCCATCCCTGCAAAATACAACTCTGACTCGAGGAAAGAAAATGCAGTCATTCGCAAATTTAATTCTGAATTCTATAAGTAATAATCACGGCGACCTCAAAATCTGAAGTGCAACACCTTGCCATCCGGTAAGGTGTGGTGAATGACAAAAACGAAGTACCGCAACTGCAATCCGAAGAGCGCATGCGCATCGAGATTTGGAAGGCGGAGAAAGTCAGTCAGCGCGAGATGGGCGCAGGCTGGGGCGTGCGCCTTCAACGCTGAAGCGCGAGCTTCGCCGCAACGCGACAGCAAGCGGTGGCTATGGGGCAATGACAGCGTAAGCCCGCCGCGCGCAACGCCGCCAGGCCAGCCGTCCCGCCCGCAAACTCGCTGCCGACAGTGTGCTGTGGCGCGTGGTGCGCCACTTCCTTGACCAAAAGTGGTCACCCCAGGAAATCCCGCTACTCTCAAGCGCGCCTTTCCTGACCACCGCGAGCGCCACGTGTCCCACGAGACCATCTACAACGCCATTTACGCCTACCCGCGCGGCGAACTGCGTCGCCAGCTCATCGCTTGTCTGCGCCAGGGCCACGCTAAGCACCTGCTGCGCTCGCGTGGCACCGACCGGCGTGGCCAAATTCCCGACATGGTCAGCATCCATGAGCGCCCGCCTGAGGTCAACGACAGGCTCATGCCCGGGCACTGGGAAGGCGACCCCATCAAGGGTGCGGGTAACCGCTCGGCAGTGGGCGTACTGGTGGAGCGCATGAGCCGCGCCGTGCTGCTGGTCAAGATGTCCGATGCCACCGCGGCTTCGGTCTGCTGGCCCCCGGGGGCTGGCCACTGCCGCAGCATCGATGCTTGCCCGACTCCAATCGATCTGACCATGCTCGCGCAGGCGGGTTAGCAGGGCCAGGTGCATGCGCGTCCAGACGCCACTGGCCTGCCAGTCACGCAGACGACGCCAGTAGGTCATGCCGCTGCCAAAGCCCAGTTCCTGCGGCAAGTCTTTCCACGGAATGCCGGTGTGCAAAGCAATCACGATGCCGCTTAGCGACAGTTTCACCAGAAAACACGCCTATATCGCTAATATAGGTTAGCGGTGGGGAGTCGTAGGACGATCATCGGTATTTGCACGGGGGACTATTCTTGCCGCAAGAAAGCCAGTGTGTGACGCTTAAAATCGGGTCACGCGTTCGGTCGTAACGACGCCCCAATCTTTGCCCGCAGGAACTCAAATGTCGTTGCACTGGCGCGGGCTCTGGTTTCGGGTTCGACGCCAGCGCCATGACCGCCATCGCGCTGTTCTAGGTAGAAGACCTCGCGATGTCCGAGTGCCTGCATTTTCGCGACCATCTTTCGTGCATGGCCTGGATGCACGCGATCGTCAGTGGACGATGATGTGAATAGAACCGGCGGATAGGAGACGTCCGGCTTTACGTTGTGATAGGGTGAGTAAGCCATAAGCATCCGGCGATCGTCGGCATCGTCGGGATTGCCGTACTCGTCGACCCACAAAGCGCCCTGCAACAACAGGTGAAAGCGTGACATGTCGAGCACTGGCACATGCGAGATAACGGCACCGAATAAATCCGGACGCTGGATCATGCACGCTGCGGTTAACAACCCGCCGTTGCTCGCCCCTTGGATCGCGAGTTGCCCCGGGGTGGTAACACTGGAGCTGATCAATGCCTCAGCGACGGCAATGAAATCACCAAATGCGACCGGACGTTTTTCTCGTTGCGCGGCTTGATGCCAGCCAGGCCCGAACTCACCTCCCCCCCGGATGCTCGCGATTGCGTACACACCGCCCGGTTCTAGCCAGGAGAATCCCAAAGTGCCCATATAGGCGGGTGTATCGAGCCGGATTTCGAATCCGCCGTATCCATAGAGCAGGCAAGGTCGAGGGGTACCCTGAAGATCTGCCTCGCGGCCGATCACCCAATAGGGAATCTGCACGCCATCGGGTGCCATGGCATGCCGGCGCAACGCGAGGAATCCGGTTGAATCGAAGCGTGCGGGAAGCTGTCCGAGCTGGTGCCAAGGTGTGTCACTGGAGAGATCGGCATGGTACAGCGCTGGTGGTGTCAGGAAGTGATCGACGTAGATCAGTACAGTGTCATCGCGTGCTCTATCGACGGCGGTCACAGATGCTTCGCATCCGGCCGGCAACGGATACGCTCGAGATTGCCACGTGTCGTCGACCGAGTCTGGCGGACGCCAAAGCGTCACGCGGGTAACGCTTTCGCTCTTGTCAGAGACGATTAGCCAGTGCTTCGTATAACGCACCCCCGACAGTACATTCTCGTCAGTTGGCGTGAAAAGTACGGTGAAGTGGCGATCACCGTCGAGAAATGCGTCACGTCGAATGGCCAGTAAAGAACCGCCCCGATAAGCCGTCTCGTTGACGTGCCAATTGGTGCGCGGCGTGACGAATAGCCATTCGCTCCACTCAAACAAAGCAGCCGTATTACGCGGCACATCGTACAACCGCCATTCACGAGCCTTTTCATCGAGCCAGAATTGCTCCCGTTCGTAGAATGTCGTGCTGCGGCTTGCAATATGACGTGCTTGGATTGGGTCGTAATTCGCTGACGCACCCAAGTCGTCAGGCTCGCATTCGAACACCACCGGCGCATCCGCTACTGGCGTTCCGCGCTTCCATCTGCGCACCTGTCGCGGGTGACCGGAAACAGTGACAGCGGGGGCCGCGTTTACTGCGCTGTCATCCCAGCTCGCATAAACCGTATCTCGATCGATCCATGCAACGCTGTGGTGACCGGAATCTGGTAGTTCGAATCCGTTCTCAACAAACGCACGCGCTTCCACGTCGAATTCCCGCACGATACAAGTATCGGAACCGCCGGGCGACAGGAAGACCAGTGCGCGATCAGCAGTGGGATAAATAAGATGAAAGCCCGCCAGAGCCCAGCGCGTGCCGTCCCCGTTTCGGTTGTTCAAGTCAAGCGCATCGACCTCCAGTACCACTTCCCATTGTGGGTTGCCCTCGATCCAGGCATTCCAGGGCGTACGCCGTACGAAACCGAGCGGATGCGCTCCGTCAAGCCAAGTATTGTAAGCCCAGTTACCCCAGCGCGAGCATATGACGATGCGATCTTGGTCCATCATGGTCTCGACGAGCCGCTTAGTTAGCACGTCGGCGGCTGACGTGCGTCCGTACATTTCCATAGTACGGGCTGTCTGAGCGAAAACCCATGAATTGACAGTGGGACTATCGAGTTCTTCGAGATCGATATACGGATCGGCAGCGTTACCTGTCGGCGGCCAAATAATTTTCGATTGCGAATTTATCATAATGAATCATCCATTAAAGTACTTTCAGAAGGAACAGCTTCATCTTTCAAATCGCCCGATTCGGTTCAACTAATCGTGCCATTTCGACATGGTTGAGGTAGTCGAGTTCCATGATGATTTGCGCGCTGCGCGGCACATCGATTGGCTACCACTCGCCACACGTGACCTGCGCGTCCAACTCGATCGAGCCAGAGGTTTTCGACTTGCCCCGAAACCAGCATCGCAAGCAAGCCCTTGCGAAGGGGATTGCGTGGGAAGACTTGCCGCAGGAACTGGGCTTCGGCCGCGGTATGACTTGCTGGCGTCGCCTTCGTGATTGGTAGGCCAGCGGCATCTGGGAACGCTTGCAACTGGCCCTGCTGACGCGATTGCGTGAGCATGACCAGGTCGATTGGAGCCGGGCGAGTATCGATGGTGCGGCTGTGACTAGCCTCCAGGGGGGCAGCAGACCGGCCCGAACCCCACCGACCGTGGCAAGCTCGGCACCAAACGCCACCTCGTCGTAGACCGGCGCGGCGCTGGCCGTGACCGGTGCCAATTGGCACGACTCGGTGGTCTTCGAAGCCCTGGTTGATGCCATACCCGCAGTGCCGGGGCTGCCTGGCGGGCCGCGCAGCCGCCCCGACAAGCTCAACGCCGCGATTGAAACACCGCCGCCGAACCGTCATTGCATCCTGATGGCGGACACTTCGGTTACGATTCACCCCGTCACTCAGGACGCCAGCGCAAGGTGTCCGCCTTCGCATGGAACACTGTCCGCGATGAGTCTGGAATCACTGTCCGCCATCAGTGGAATGCGCACGAATCTTGCGGGCTTGCGTTCAACGAAGGAAAGCAATAGCAGTCCTGAGCCCAACGCAAACGATTGAATGTGACTATACAAAAGTCCTACGAACTCAATTTAACGGCGATCAGTTATAAGGCATCCCCTTATACGGAAGTAGGACCGTCTCCGCGGCGAGGCTTGGAGCTTGAAGTCCCGGGAATTTCGAGGTAAGGGGGTTGTTAACTTCGCCAGACTCGCGTTTACTCTCGGATTTTCGCGCAGCAATGAGCAACGAGTCGGGGGCATGGGTGGACGAGGAATTCGAGAGTCTGGATCTTGGTGATCCGCGGCGGGATCGGCGCGCCAAGGAGCTGCTCAAGCGGTTTGCGGCTCTGCCGACGGCGAGCATCCCCGGCGCATGCGATGACTGGTCGCAAACCATCGCGGCATATCGGTTTCTCGGCAATGAGCAGATCGATTGGCGGGACGTAATGCAGCCGCATTGGGAGCGCACTGCAGCGAGGGCCGCGCAGTTTCCGGTGGTGCTGTGCATCGCTGATACAACCGAATTGAACTTTAATGGCCAGGAGATCGACGGGCTGGGTCCGTTGACCTATGAAGCCCAGCGGGGCATGTTTTTGCATCCGACCTACGCGGTGACGCCTGACCGCGAGCCGCTGGGGGTGATCGATGCCTGGATGTGGGCTCGGGAGCCCAAGGACGCCGATGGCAACCGGGGCGGGATCAAGGAAAGCGTACGCTGGATTGAAGGATATGAACGGGTTGCGGAGCAAGCCGCGCTATTGCCGCAGACACGGCTGGTGTATGTGACAGACCGCGAGGGTGATATTGCCGAGTTGATGGCGCGCGCCCAGGAACTTGGCCAACCGGCCGACTGGTTGATCCGCAGCCAACACAACCGCAACCTGGCCGAGGGCGGCAAGTTGTGGGATAGCGTCGACGCCAGCCCGGTACTCGGGAAATCACCTTTATCTTGCCAGGGCGAGCAGGCCAGAAGGCGCGCGAGGTCAAACAGGAACTACGCGCCCAGCGTATGAAGCTGCCGGGTCTGGTCGGAGCGGAGTTCACCTGTGTGGCGGCAAGGGAGATCGAAGCGCCCGCAGGCGTCAAGCCAGTGGTTTGGCGATTGGTGACGAACCGAGAAGCGCAGGACGCTGATGCGGTCAACGAACTTGTTGAATGGTATCGGGCAAGGTGGGAGATCGAGATGTTCTTCCATGTCCTGAAGACCGGCTGCAAGGTCGAGGCGCTACAGCTATCGCACATGGATCGTGTGGAGCGGGCCTTGGCGTTGTATATGGTGGTGGCATGGCGCATTGCCCGCTTGATGCGGTTGGGCAGAACCTGTCCGGATCTGGATGCGTCGCTGTTCTTCGATGCCGACGAGATTCGGGGGGCATACGTGCTCTCCAAGAAAGCTCGCCCGAAGACACCGGTCACACTCAATCAGATGATTCGGTTGGTTGCTTCCCTGGGCGGGTTCCTTGGGCGGAAGAACGATGGCGAGCCCGGCGCCAAGACGATCTGGATCGGCATGCAGCGAACCATGGACGCCGCGCTCACTATTCAAACACTGAGGGAAGAGTCATGACTTCCGTATAAGGAAATGGGTTGTAGGCGGCCATGCTCAGCACAAACATCTGATCGACTTTCTTCAGACCGCGCACTATCACCTGACGCATGCGCCCCACGGTCTTGACCCACCCGAAGCCCTGTTCGATCAGCTTGCGCTTTTGTTGCGAGACGGCATAACCGGCGCTGGAAGCAATGGCATCAGGAACGGCCGAGCGACGACCCGATGTGTTCTGCGCCACGTGGGGCGTCACCTTCATTTCCAGGCAGGCCTCAATGAACTCGTGCGCGTCATAGCCCTTGTCCGCGCCCACGGTGACTTCCACATTCAGGTCTTCAATCACCTGCCTGGCATCGTTAAGCATGACCTTTGCGGCCTCCCGCTCGGCGTGTCCGTCCGCCTTGGTCACCATGGCGCTAACCACCAGGCCATGGCGGTTGTCGCTCAGGGTATGACCCATGTAGCGCAGCTCACTGGATGTCTTGCCCTTGCGGTAGAGCTTGGCATCGGGATCGGTCTTGGATTCGTGTGTCTCGTTGCTGCGCTTGCGACCTTTGAAGCTGCCGCCGGCGTCATCGTCTTGGTCGTCGCCATCCTTGCGCACGAAGCTCTTGTGGCCTGCCCACGCCTGTATCAGCGTGCCGTCCACGCTGAAGTGCTCACCCGACAGCCAGTTCTTCTTCTGCGCGATGGCCAGCACCTCGTTGAAAAACTGGATCACCGCATCATGCTTGATCAGTCGCTCGCGGTTCTTGGTGAAGACCGTGGGCACCCAAACTGAGTCGTCCATCGACAGCCCGATGAACCAGCGAAACAGCAGGTTGTATTGCGTCTGCTCCATGAGCTGGCGCTCAGAGCGAATGCTGTAGAGCACCTGCAGCAGCATGGCCCGCAGCAACTTCTCCGGCGCGATACTGGGGCGGCCACCCTTGATATCGGCCTCGTACATCTGCGCGAACAGCCGGTCCATCTTCACCAGCGCCTGGTTGGCCATAGTCCGGATCGAGCGCAGCGGATGGGACTGCGGCACGAAATCCTCCAGCCTCCGCATAGTGAACAAGCTTTCCGTGAAGGTATCTGCGCCGCGCATGAATGTGGGATTGGATGGGATCCTCAAAGCAACGCTTCAGCCAGTCGTCGCGCTGACGTCCGCTGGAGGTATTTCAGCGGCCTGTTAAGAGCTGGTGAAGGCGGGCGACGCCCCCAACTCAGGCCATTGGCGCCCATGGGCCAGTAAAGCTTTTCGGCAATCTTGTAGGCCAGTGCCACCACGACGTCCTTGAGGCGCCGCTGCAGCATGGGCAGTGCCCGTGCCTAAGGATATCTGGTGCGCGTGAGCATCGTTTGTCCTGCGTTGACCACCTGTCGTCGCAGAAGCGTTGCCGCGCGCTTGCTGATGTGCCCAAGCGATACATGACCGCCGTGCCGGTCTGTGCCGGAATAGCCGCAGGCTTGCGGCGAATGCCCTGCCTGTGCGAGTGGCTGGGCAGAGAATGGTGCGACCAAGGCAGTAGCGGTAATAGGGCCCAAGCCGGACATCTGGTCCACAATCTGCGCGGCCGGATCAGACCTTAGCCACTATGTAGGTCACGCGCAACCAGTAGGATCTTCTATTCATCGAATTCGCCAAGCGCACGGACTTTCCGCTCCAGCGCCGTGTCAGCAAGAGCGGTACGACGCGAGCGAACTACGGCCCAGCGCTCTTGGCCCGGAAGGACAGCGTACCGAAGTGCAAGCCTCACCCCAGCAGCCCCGGCATTTGGTTGCTCTGCCGGGTACGCGTACTCTCCTCCACCTTGAGTGTTGGATCCAGTTCTCACTCTGGCACAGCGACGCCGCCGATCAAGCGAGAGCCCCTTTTGCCTTCGAGGCTTTGGCTTAGCGTTAGATGGGCGGTTCATTCCAACTCCCCTCATCCGCCCCGATTTTGAAGAAAACCTGCCGTGCACTATCGAAGCATGCGTCGCTTCGATATCATTTTTTTGCCTCACACGGAAAATGAATAGATGGAAGACAGACTAGCTAGCCGCAACGACTAATGTTCGTCATGATGATGAAAAAATTTCCCATCAGTTTGTCGCGATCGATTGGCCTAATAATTGGGTTACCCCCGGAGAACGGAACAGGCTTACAGCTAATATAGCGGCATGCTTAGTCGGAATATCTGGCTCATTTTGAATTGGTCTATGCCTAACCGCGCATTGGCCTTTGGTTGGTCGTGAAGCTAGGCGTGTCAGCAATGATTTCCTTATACATCTGTACGTCACATCTCAAAATCCTCCTTCGCCAGCCATTGGCTAATGTATCCTCCCAGTGCCTTCAGAAGGGCATCAGAGCACATACCAGCGGAACCGGCTAATGCAGGGCAAAGCACGAGCTGCGTGCCTGTGTCGTCGTAGACATGAAGTATTCGGACCTGGTCCGCCGGCTTCAGAGTGTGCTCTTTATATGAAAGCCCGCGCATACCGAAGGCATGCACATAATCATCTTCATGACGCTCGCCTAGACACACCACCACCTTCGGCTGCTCGCGCCGACGTAACGCCTCGATGAAGCGAAAGCGTCCTCCATCACGGCAAAGAGACATGTAAGCGACTTTCGAAGTGAGTTCAGGTTGCATGCTAAAGCGTCGCCTCCAGCTCTGGCCATCGTCTGTACGAATTGGGAGCGGAAATAGGCTGAGCATGAATTCCCAGCCTTGCGGTCGGTACAGAAGATCTGAAAGATATTTCTTCCAGTCACCACCATCTTCGTCGCCAAACAGCACCATTTGACGAGCAGCTGACATAATACGAGCGATCCGCTGATGTGTCTGCCACCGGACTATCGCCGTTGCATGCTGAGCTCGAAAGGCGGCGTCCCAAGCTGGACATTCAAGCTTCGGCATCAGAGGCGAGACTAGCGATATGCAGCCCCTTCTCGGCGAATAATTGCAAAACCAAACTGCAGCGGACGGGTTTCCTCCTTCCATGCCGAGAAAAGACGCAAAATAGCTGCCTAATTGCTGGCGGGTAAAAGCGTTTGTGGTCATGATTCAGCTTCGTGATGGCCCTGTTAGAGTTTACCATTAGCTTCAAAATGAAAAAATATCGCGTCACCTAAACGATCAACAAAAAAATCGATATTTTTGTTTTCTCCCTTTATCTTACCCTCATTCCCTATGTATAGGCCAATTTCCTACTGCGGGGCCAATTTGCTACTGCATATTTGCGCTGACTTTCTTAGCCGGCGTCCCTGCCTTAGTTGAAACCCAGACACTTTTGGTCTCGAGGAACTCGCGCACAGCTTCGATACCGTTCTCACGGCCAATACCGGATTGCTTCATGCCACCGAAAGGGAGGTTGAAGCTCATCGCGCGATAGGCGTTAATCCACACTGTGCCGACCCTGAGCGCCTTTGAAACACGAAGCGCCTTGGAGATATCAGCTGTCCATACTCCGGCGGCGAGCCCATAAATAACATCATTGGCGATCCTCACTGCGTCCGCTTCGTCATCGAAGCCCATGACCGAGAGCACGGGGCCGAATACCTCTTCTTGCGCGATGCGCATGTCGCTCTTTACGTCGATAAAAACGGTGGGCTGTACAAACTGCCCACCAGAGAGATCCCGCATAGCCTCACCTCCTATTACACAGCGAGCACCTTCTGACTTGGCGATGTCGATGTACCGCAAAACCTTTTTATACTGCTCCGGTGTTGCTAGAGGACCGATGCTATTCTCCGGTGCGTTTGGATCACCGATTCGCGCCAATGCAACCATGCTGACAAGTTGATCGACGAAAAGGTCCTTGATACTATTCTGCACCAGCAAGCGGGACCCTGCCACACAAGCTTGACCGGTCGCTGCAAAGATCCCCGACACAACTCCACTTACTGCCTGTGCGAAGTCGCAGTCTTCGAACACAATATTGGGCGACTTGCCACCTAATTCCATTGAAACCCGTTTCATAGACTTTGCAGCAGCCGCGTATACCTTTGCCCCGGTGGCATCCGATCCAGTAAAACTCACCTTGGCGACGTCAGGATGTTCCACCAACGCAGCCCCGGTCTCCGGACCAAATCCAGTGACAACGTTGAATACTCCACTCGGGAAGCCGGCGTGCTGGGTTAACTCCATGAACTCCAGTGTGCTCGCCGAAGCAAATTCTGATGGCTTCAGGACCACGGTGCAGCCTGCTGCCAAGGCGGGCGCGCATTTCATCGCTACGAAAAGCAAAGGCGAGTTCCAGGCCGTCAAGGCACCGACCACGCCAACTGGCTCGTGGGTCGTAAAAGCAAAGGCATCGGACCTATCCAAAGGAACAACAGCGCCTTCTATCTTGTCAGCTAGGCCGCTGAAGTACCACCACCACTCCGACTGCGACCGAAGCTGGTTCAGCACCTCAGTCATCACCTTGCCATTGTCCCGTACCTCAGTTTCTGCCAGGCGCTGGGCGTTTTCAAGGACCAGATCACCGAGACGTCGCATTAGTTTGCCGCGCGCCGTGGCTGTCATCATCGCCCAAGGTCCCGCCTTCAGGGCACGCGAAGCTGCCGCTACCGCGATATCAACGTCTTCCTTTGTAGCTCTAGGGATGCGTGCCCATACCTCGCCGGTGTACGGGTTGACCGTATCGAACCACTCCAGTCTTACTGGATCGACGTAACGGCCGTCGATGAACAATTTATAGCGTTTCATTTGAATCCAAACTCTCCTTTTTTAATGAGCATTGGGTCGGTATTACATTTCCATTATTCGACAGCGCCTTGCTATGGTCCACAGCACCGCAAGTGCGTCGACTCAATTCTTGCTTTTGCTCGCATTCATGCGTCAAGCACATCACCCGACGCGGATGATTGCCATCGATTGGCGCTTAATGACCTCGTTCCCATCTGCAATTGTTTTCTGGTCGGTGCCGGCGGGAACCTGTTAAACAATGCCCCCAGTCTGCAAAGGCTTTAGGAATCAACACCTCCAACGCCCGAACGGCTGGCAAAGCTTGATCATGGAGCGATCGTAACCCTTTGAGGAAGCTACGTCAGTTCACGGTGTGATCCCGAAGGGTCAGTCCAGTTTCCGACTCAGTCACAAAAGATTTACGGCACCTCCGCCAGCGCTGTCGGACAAAATGTGAGATTTGTCGGGATCGCTCCAGTCAGGCTTACCAGAATCCGTTCCGGCTTTCCTTTGGTGCTAAGTACCGAATGCAGCCTGAAGGGCCCTACGCGCGTCCATAGTGAGGCCATCGGCCCACAAGTCTGCAGAATGCAAGCAAGAAAAGCCACGGCGTGTAAAACATCAACCGCAAACCTCATTGATCAGCGATTCCCTTCAAGATCGTTGCCACACATTTTGTAGGTTCCTTTGCAAGCTCGCTCCAGCGCTTAGCTTCTTCGCTCATGAAGGTGAGCACGAAATTTGCTGAGTGCGTGTCGACAGATAGCCTCAAGCCATGGCGCCACCACCCTTCTACCTAAATAAGAGCGTCATTTTGTTGACACGGCAAGTTTTTTCCGTATGTAATGATGACGACTTGATTCAGTTTAAGGTACCGCCTTTACGAGGTCAACAGCTGTATCTCTCTTTATCCAACGATGCCACGCAAGCCACAAAACACATCAATTTCTGACCAAAATTCTGCGCCCGGAGGTGCCTCAAGTGTGGACCGCGCTTTGTCCTTGCTTGACGTGTTCACACCACAATTTGCTTCGCTCTCACTGACTGAGATAGCGAAACAGACAAGGCTATATAAAAGCACCGTACTGAGGTTGCTAGCCTCCTTGCAACACAAGGACTATGTTCAACGTAAAACAGATGGAACCTACTGCCTCGGCCCACAAATCGCGCGTCTTTATGCAATCTACGCGTCGTCATTTTCGCTCGAAGAAATCGTTATGCCGGCGCTGCGTGAACTCACAGAAAAAACCAAGGAGAGCGCTGCATTTTATGTACGACAAAAGGAGTTCCGTCTCTGCCTCTATCGAGTTGACTCCCCACAGCTGGTTCGCGATCATATACGGGCGGGTGAGATTCTCCCAATTGATCGCGGCGCTGGCGGCCGCGTATTGCTGGCCTATTCCGGTGCGCAAGGGGAAATCTACGATCGGATTCGTAAAGATGGCATTGCTATGCTAGTCGGAGATCGCGTACCGGTGCTCAGCGGCATATCAGCTCCTGTTTTCAATGCTGCAAGAGAACTCGCTGGCGCCGTCACACTTACAATGCCCACGTCTCGCTATTCGGAAACTTTTGCGAAACCCGTACGCGATGTGGCAATGAGTATCTCATCGAGATTGGGCGTCGCCGACTTTAACGAATGATGGCACTGAGTCCCTCACATTCCCTTTTGAGAAAATGCACTGGCGTGCGAAAGAGCCCGTGACCTCTGAGTGTAGCCGATCAGGCGATTCGATACGGAACCTCACCATCACCCATGGAACTGTAGGATCATTGTAATGGCATTCACGCGGAAGCGCGCGCGAGATCCGGCGTTCTGTATGTTTTAAGCATTCAGTTCTTTCGGCGCGATCTGAGCAACTGCTTTCGTGCACGATTGACGTTGCCTTGACGACCAACAACGCCTCGCTCGGGACATTTCGTCCAGGGACTTGGAAAGCGCGCTGAGCGAGAAGCGTGAAAGTCAAATGGGCCACGCCAGCGATGATGATGAAGGCGGGTCATCGACTCGGATTCGATAGGTGTATCGACATACAACTTACGGGCGCCACGGAAATTGCAGTATTTGAGAAGGCAATCAATCAACCGGCTGACGACGGCCCCAACACGGAGGAAGCTCTCATGCAGGGGTATGCGGCATCGATGGATGCCGCCGTATGCTGCGGGTCACTTCATCAGCCGTAGCGCAGTGGTTTTGCTGAAGATCGAGATTCGCGAGCTGCTTAAATTTCGCCACTCAGCCATAGGGACGCCCCGAGAGGCGTTGATCTCTTACGACTGACGCGCCGTCCGTGCAACGGAGTCGCATAGCGAAGTAGCGAGTTGCAAGCGCCACTCAGTACCGGATGCCAACGAAATGACATGGCGGTACAGTCATACGATGGGTGCTGAAATCCACAATAGTTGTTTGTCGAACGGCTCAGGACATGCGTGAAACCAAAGTCTTCCGACGTTCGGCGGGGGGTTAGCATTAGTGCAATGCTCAGGGATTTGTTGCAGAACAGATGACCGAATCTGGGGAGGAACCCTCACTTGACAGAAGCAGAGCCAGCTTGTGCAGGGAAAGCCGAATAGGTTTACTATAGAGGACGATAGAACACCAAATAGCCCCAGTGTTTAACCGCCACACTTGGCGAGGCCGATTTGCAACCTAGGACAGAAGGACGCGATCGCGAGGTCGGTATAATGGCGGCCATGATTGATACCTCCTCCTCTTCCACCCGGTCGCCTGTGGACCCAACAGGCGCGATTTCAGCGCGCGTGCGCATCGAGCGCGAATCGCGAGGCTGGTCAATGGGCGAACTCGCTGAGCGCGCCGGCGTGTCAAAGGCCATGATCAGCAAGATCGAGCGTGGTGAAGCGAGTCCGACCGCAACAGTCCTGGGTCGGCTCTCCGGAGCCTTTGGCCTGCAGCTCTCGATGTTGCTGGCACTGGCCGAACAGTTTGGCAATCGCCTTTGCCGTGCCGCCGATCAGCAAGTCTGGACCGATCCCGAGACTGGCTATACCCGACGCGCGGTGTCGCCGCGCAATGGTGGCATGCTGGAACTCGTGGAAATCATGCTTCCAGCCAATGTTCGGATTTCTTACCCGTCATCGGCCTTCATCTTCCAGCACCAGCAGATCTGGGTACAGCAAGGGACCCTGGTGTTTGAGGAAGGTCAACTGGTACATGAGCTAGAAGTCGGCGACTGTCTGCAACTCGGTCCTCCCGCACCATGCACCTTCATCAATCCTGGCAACAACCCGTGCATCTATCTCGTTGCGTTGGTCAAGCGCTAGGGAAGTGCTTATGTGGACGCCTCCCGGATAGCAAGCTCGATTTGACATGGTGGTCGACAGGTAGAGGCAGCACGCTTATGTCCGGCCCGTTTGTTGCAGGCCTTAAGGCCTGCTGGCCCATATGGAATTCGCTGACGAGGTCCCCAGCTGATTATCGAGCCTTGCGGCTCACGTTCCCTATCGGGTCTTCCTCGTCCCGGTCCAACCTGTTAGCCATCATGCGATCATTGCTTGCGCTCCTTGAGAAGGGTTGATCAGTCCTGGTGTATCCGCTTGGGAGGCTATGATGCAGCTATGGGCAGGTGTGCCTCATATCTCCCTTGCCTGGCCAATACTGCCCAGATGGTCCTGGCGAGTTTGTTAGCTACCGCAGCGACCGCGACGTTGAAGGGACGTCGCTTGAGCAATTCGTCGAGCCAGGCGGTTCCCGCACCTCGAGTGACCACGGATCTGGCGCCGTGTATGAGCAAGGTGCGGAGATAGGTGTCGCCACGTTTGCTTATCCCTAGTTGGCGTACATGACCTCCGGTGCCAGTTTGTTTGGGCACCAAGCCTAGCCACGCGGCAAACTCGCGCCCAGAGCGGAAAGTCTTGGCATCGCCGATGGCAGCTACCGCCGCCGTTGCGGTCAGCAATCCCACGCCGGGGATTTCAGCAATCATCCGGCATTCGTGATTGTCGCGAAGGGCAACCTTGAGCCGCCGAGAGGTGGCGCCGTTTGTTCGGACAGAGATCCGGAGTTTTTAAGTGGAAGCGCTGGGGCAGTCAGGCTGCCGATTTGATCGCTGGCAGCGTGGCGAAGTATGCCTCATCCGGGGTCTGGTCCGCCAGACTGGAATGGGGCCGTCGTTGGTTGTACCAAGTTAGGTAGTTAGCGATAGAGCGGCGCGCATGGCTGACCGAGTCGTAGGCTTTCAGGTAGACCTCCTCGTATTTGACGCTGCGCCAAAGGCGTTCGACGAACACGTTGTCGCGCCAACTGCCCTTGCCGTCCATCGACAGTCGGATGCCGCGGTCGAGCACAGCGTCTGTGAACCCCGTCGCGGTGAACTGGCTGCCCTGGTCGGTGTTGACGATCTCCGGCGTGCCGTATTTCGCAAAGGCCTCCTCCAGCGCCTCGACAGCATGGCAGCTCTCCAGAGTGATCGCCACCCGGTGGGCCAGTACTTTGCGGCTCGCCCAGTCCACCACCGCCATCAGATACACGAAGCCCCGCGCCATCGGAATGTAGCTCGTGTCCAGCGCCCACACCTGGTTGGCGCGATCGATCGTCCGGTCGCGCAGTAGGTATGGCCAGATCTTGTGCGCCGCATGCTTGCGGCTCGTGTTGGGGCGACGGTACAGCGCCTCGATGCCCATGCGCTTCATCAGCGTGCGCACGTGCCGGCGGCCGACCGGGATGCTCTCCCGTCGCAACAGGCGGGCCAGCATGCGTGCGCCCGCGAAGGGATGCTCCAGATGCAGTTCGTCGATCCGGCGCATCAGCCTCAGATCCGCGTCGCTGATTGGACGCGGCTGGTAGTAGACGCTCGATCGGGAAATGTCGACCAGCTTGACCTGGCGGCTCACCGGCAGCGGGTGATCGCGGTCAATCATCGCTTTCCGCTCAGCAATCCCGCCTTGCCGAGCGCGTGCTCTAAAAAATCGTTCTCCAGTGTCAATTGGCCTATCTTTGCATGCAGCGCCTTCACGTCCACCGGCGGCTCGGCCGCAGTCTTGGTTTTGCCGCCGCCGAACACGTCCGCGGCGTGCTCCGCCAACTGTTGCTTCCACTCCGTGATCTGGCTCGGGTGCACGTCATACTGCTGGGCCAATTCCGCCAGCGTCTTGTCGCCCTTGAGCGCGGCCATGGCCACCTTGGCCTTGAAGGTTGCCGAGTGGGTCCGTCTGCTTCGTTTCGTCATCTTCTGGATCCTTTATGCCCGCCATTATGGCCGGCTCAGGCCCCAGCTCTTCCACTTAACCGACTGTCCGAATTTCCGCCGCCACCTCTCCGTTCGAGCGTAGCGATTTCTTTGTCGGTAAGCCTCGATGGCGATCAGCGAACGCTCACGCCTAGTGAAGAAGTTTGTGACTTGGCTTCTCTTCAGCTTGATACGCTCAACTTCGCCGGTGCTGACATTCACAGCATGTAGTTGGAAAACGTGCTTGGCAATATCCATGCCGATGACGGTAAGTTCCATTTTGGATCGCCTCCTGCTTAGGGTCGCTGCCCACTCGACGTCTCCCCCCACTTTGGCACAAAGGAACTATCGCCAGCGGAGGATCCTCACAGGGCTCTTGCAACTAGGTGCGCCGTTGCCAGGGGGAAGGCGTCCATACCATCTGATCAATGAGGTTTGCGCTTGATGTTGCACAAGCCAAGGACTTCAGCTTTCGCAATGCGGGAGAGATAGGCCGATTCAAGCTGTCTTTCTCGCGTTTTCGCACCCGTTCTGGCCGCGCTGTGTGCGCATAGCAGGCCGCTGAAATACCTCCAGCGGACGTCAGCGCGACGACTGGCTGAAGCGTTGCTTTGAGGATCCCATCCAATCCCACATTCATGCGCGGCGCAGATACCTTCACGGAAAGCTTGTTCACTATGCGGAGGCTGGAGGATTTCGTGCCGCAGTCCCATCCGCTGCGCTCGATCCGGACTATGGCCAACCAGGCGCTGGTGAAGATGGACCGGCTGTTCGCGCAGATGTACGAGGCCGATATCAAGGGTGGCCGCCCCAGTATCGCGCCGGAGAAGTTGCTGCGGGCCATGCTGCTGCAGGTGCTCTACAGCATTCGCTCTGAGCGCCAGCTCATGGAGCAGACGCAATACAACCTGCTGTTTCGCTGGTTCATCGGGCTGTCGATGGACGACTCAGTTTGGGTGCCCACGGTCTTCACCAAGAACCGCGAGCGACTGATCAAGCATGATGCGGTGATCCAGTTTTTCAACGAGGTGCTGGCCATCGCGCAGAAGAAGAACTGGCTGTCGGGTGAGCACTTCAGCGTGGACGGCACGCTGATACAGGCGTGGGCAGGCCACAAGAGCTTCGTGCGCAAGGATGGCGACGACCAAGACGATGACGCCGGCGGCAGCTTCAAAGGTCGCAAGCGCAGCAACGAGACACACGAATCCAAGACCGATCCCGATGCCAAGCTCTACCGCAAGGGCAAGACATCCAGTGAGCTGCGCTACATGGGTCATACCCTGAGCGACAACCGCCATGGCCTGGTGGTTAGCGCCATGGTGACCAAGGCGGACGGACACGCCGAGCGGGAGGCCGCAAAGGTCATGCTTAACGATGCCAGGCAGGTGATTGAAGACCTGAATGTGGAAGTCACCGTGGGCGCGGACAAGGGCTATGACGCGCACGAGTTCATTGAGGCCTGCCTGGAAATGAAGGTGACGCCCCACGTGGCGCAGAACACATCGGGTCGTCGCTCGGCCGTTCCTGATGCCATTGCTTCCAGCGCCGGTTATGCCGTCTCGCAACAGAAGCGCAAGCTGATCGAACAGGGCTTCGGGTGGGTCAAGACCGTGGGGCGCATGCGTCAGGTGATGGTGCGCGGTCTGAAGAAAGTCGATCAGATGTTTGTGCTGAGCATGGCCGCCTACCACCTCGTGCGCATGCGCTCGCTGGGACAAATCCGTCCGCAGTTGCAGTAATCGCGCTAATGAGGCCGGAATGGGCGCCAAAACGCGGAAAAAGCCGAGGCAGTGACGTCCGGCTTCCGGATTGTGAAAAACAGCGCTCCCCTCCTTGCGGGGAAAAACTCATCGCTAGCGCGATGAGTACTTCAGCAGCCTGCTATTGCGCATTCGAGCCGACGACATCACACCGAGTGGCGAATACAGATTTTTCCGAAATGCTTGCCTGAAGCGAGGTAATGCATTGCTGAATGAAGCGCCTCGAATGGGAATATGCGATCGACCACGGGGCGCAATCTGGTCGCTTCGAAATGGGTTAGCATTGCTTCCAAGTCGGCACGGCTGCCGACAGTGATGCCTTGCAACCTGATGTGCCGCGTTACAACCTGGCCGAGTGGAATTTTTGGATCAGAACCGGAAAGGACACCGATCAAGCTGATTGTTCCTCCTGTCCGGACAGCGCGCACGGACTGGGCTAGCGTATCTGCCCCCCCGACTTCAACAATGTGATCGACGCCGACGCCCCGCGTATGCTCTCTCACCGTGCGCCACCATTGTGGCTCCTTCTCGTAATTAATCAGGTAGTCCGCTCCAAGCGACTTCGCGCTGGCAAGTTTCTTGTCGCTGGAAGACGTAATGATCACGACCGCGCGCAGTGACTTCGCAATCTGGAGCGCAAACAGAGAGACTCCGCCAGTCCCTTGCACGAGGACGGTTTCCCCTCGCTTCAGTCGCCCCTCGGTGATCAGGGCTCGCCACGCCGTTACACCCGCAGTAGGCAACGTTGCGGCTTCAAAATCAGAGAGGTAGGCGGGCACACGGCATACCCCTTCCTCGGGTATCACCAAATGGGTCGCCATGGTTCCATCCTGCTCGCAACCCAAGCTAGATTGCATTCGTTCGGCGTTTGGTGCACCGTCCACCCACGTTTGATAAAAGATCGGGCATACACGCTCACCTACCTGAAACCGAGTTACCCCAGCGCCTACGGCATCAATGACACCCACACCATCGCTTAGAACGATGAGTGGCAGATCTTTCATTCGCTTCCCGTAACCGTGGCTAGGAATAATGAGATCGCGATAATTCAAAGCCGCAGCCCGCATCTTGAGACGCACCTCCCCTGTGGCTGGCTGAGGCATCGGTTTGGACGCCATCTGGAGATGCTCGATGGACCAGTCCTGCTCAACTTGGAATACACGCATCGTATGTTCCTCTCTACGCTTTGGTGCTCGCACCTACCATGCGATAGCCCTTCAGAAAATCTCAGCAGCAGCAGCTACCTCGTGTTGACCGGCTTATGAGCCAAGTCACGCCGTCGACGGACGTGTGACCTTATCGCATGCGACTGCCTTCTCGCGACGAATGCGTTGGATTCGCCGGCGATACCCTTCCGGAATAGGAGCACGCAGAAAATGAACGTCAAGCCGGTGACTATCGTGACGGATTCGCCCAGGGCATCGAACCACTCGATATGAGTAGCTGTTGCCAGCGCTTCACCAATTTCGCCTAGCTCATTCTCAAGCACCATGATGACAACAGCGCCGACAATGGGCCCTATCAGGGTGCCAACTCCGCCAACTAGCGTCATGAGTACGACCATGCCTGACAGGCCCCAATGCACATCGACCAAGGTCTCGAAGCCGAGCACGATCGCTTTGACAGAGCCTGCCAAACCGGTCAGGACGGAAGACAGGACAAAGGCCATCAGCTTGTATCGATCGGCATCGTAGCCAAGGGAGATGGATCGAGGCTCGTTTTCCTTGACCGCCCTGAGGATTTGCCCGAACGGAGATTGGACGATCCGGGTAATCAATGCGAGGGCGGCCACGAATATTGCCAGTACAACGAAGTACATGGTCGTATCGTCCCCAAGATCAAGAACGCCAAGGAGTTTGCCACGCGGGATCCCCTGCATGCCGTCTTCACCCCCAGTAACCGGCGCCTGGAGACAGACGAAATAAACCATCTGAGCCAGCGCAAGCGTGATCATCGTGAAGTAAATCCCTTTCCGCCTGATCGCAAGACTAGCCATCAGGAATCCAAGAATGGCAGAAACCACCATACCGAGTACGATGGCTCCTTCCATTGGGATGCCAAGATCGCGGGCTGCGTATCCGGTCACATACCCGGCCGCACCGAATAGTGCTGCATGGCCGAAAGAAAGAAGACCGGTGAATCCCATTAGAAGATTGAATGCACATGCAAAAAGCGCGAAGCACATGATCTTCATAAGGAGAACGGGATAAACGAAGTTGGGCAGGAGCAAAGCGATGCCTAGCAGGCTGCTGAAGTACTCATCGCGCTAGCGATGAGTTTTTCCCCGCAAGGCGGGGAGCGCTGTTTTTCACAATCCGGAAGCCGGACGTCACTGCCTCGACTTTTTCCGCGTTTTGGCGCCCATTCCGGCCTCATTAGCGCGATTACTGCAACTGCGGACGGATTTGTCCCAGCGAGCGCATGCGCACGAGGTGGTAGGCGGCCATGCTCAGCACAAACATCTGATCGACTTTCTTCAGACCGCGCACCATCACCTGACGCATGCGCCCCACGGTCTTGACCCACCCGAAGCCCTGTTCGATCAGCTTGCGCTTCTGTTGCGAGACGGCATAACCGGCGCTGGAAGCAATGGCATCAGGAACGGCCGAGCGACGACCCGATGTGTTCTGCGCCACGTGGGGCGTCACCTTCATTTCCAGGCAGGCCTCAATGAACTCGTGCGCGTCATAGCCCTTGTCCGCGCCCACGGTGACTTCCACATTCAGGTCTTCAATCACCTGCCTGGCATCGTTAAGCATGACCTTTGCGGCCTCCCGCTCGGCGTGTCCGTCCGCCTTGGTCACCATGGCGCTAACCACCAGGCCATGGCGGTTGTCGCTCAGGGTATGACCCATGTAGCGCAGCTCACTGGATGTCTTGCCCTTGCGGTAGAGCTTGGCATCGGGATCGGTCTTGGATTCGTGTGTCTCGTTGCTGCGCTTGCGACCTTTGAAGTTGCCGCCGGCGTCATCGTCTTGGTCGTCGCCATCCTTGCGCACGAAGCTCTTGTGGCCTGCCCACGCCTGTATCAGCGTGCCGTCCACGCTGAAGTGCTCACCCGACAGCCAGTTCTTCTTCTGCGCGATGGCCAGCACCTCGTTGAAAAACTGGATCACCGCATCATGCTTGATCAGTCGCTCGCGGTTCTTGGTGAAGACCGTGGGCACCCAAACTGAGTCGTCCATCGACAGCCCGATGAACCAGCGAAACAGCAGGTTGTATTGCGTCTGCTCCATGAGCTGGCGCTCAGAGCGAATGCTGTAGAGCACCTGCAGCAGCATGGCCCGCAGCAACTTCTCCGGCGCGATACTGGGGCGGCCACCCTTGATATCGGCCTCGTACATCTGCGCGAACAGCCGGTCCATCTTCACCAGCGCCTGGTTGGCCATAGTCCGGATCGAGCGCAGCGGATGGGACTGCGGCACGAAATCCTCCAGCCTCCGCATAGTGAACAAGCTTTCCGTGAAGGTATCTGCGCCGCGCATGAATGTGGGATTGGATGGGATCCTCAAAGCAACGCTTCAGCCAGTCGTCGCGCTGACGTCCGCTGGAGGTATTTCAGCGGCCTGCTAGGGCCGCCACAAGAACGAGTTTCTTAATCATATGAGGCTCCATTAATTCTCTTTGCCAAACAACCCGGAAGGCCGGACGAGCAGTACCATGGCCATGAGGATGAAAACCACTGTTGCCAATAGCTCAGGGTAAAAGACACGGGCAGCCTACAGCGCCTCAATGCCCATGCGCTTCATCAGCGTGCGCACGTGCCGGCGGCCGACCGGGATGCTCTCCCGTCGCAACAGGCGGGCCAGCATGCGTGCGCCCGCGAAGGGATGCTCCAGATGCAGTTCGTCGATCCGGCGCATCAGCCTCAGATCCGCGTCGCTGATTGGACGCGGCTGGTAGTAGACGCTCGATCGGGAAATGTCGACCAGCTTGACCTGGCGGCTCACCGGCAGCGGGTGATCGCGGTCAATCATCGCTTTCCGCTCAGCAATCCCGCCTTGCCGAGCGCGTGCTCTAAAAAATCGTTCTCCAGTGTCAATTGGCCTATCTTTGCATGCAGCGCCTTCACGTCCACCGGCGGCTCGGCCGCAGTCTTGGTTTTGCCGCCGCCGAACACGTCCGCGGCGTGCTCCGCCAACTGTTGCTTCCACTCCGTGATCTGGCTCGGGTGCACGTCATACTGCTGGGCCAATTCCGCCAGCGTCTTGTCGCCCTTGAGCGCGGCCATGGCCACCTTGGCCTTGAAGGTTGCCGAGTGGGTCCGTCTGCTTCGTTTCGTCATCTTCTGGATCCTTTATGCCCGCCATTATGGCCGGCTCAGGCCCCAGCTCTTCCACTTAGCCGACTGTCCGAATTTCCGCCGCCACCTCTCTACGACCTGTTCCACGTTGTTGCCAAAGACGCGAGGTCATCGATCAGGTCCGGGTCGATCAGGCCAATCAACTCAGGCATGACCGACCCACCCGACGTCTCTTGAAGTCCACACGCTTGCTGCTGCCTAATCGCAGCAATCTGAGCGCCGGCCAGGCGGTCCATCTAAATGAGATTTTGGCCGCGACCCGGTCGCTGATGACCGTCTACATTCTGCGCGACGACCTCAAGCGCCTGTGGTTTTACCGTCGGCCTGGATGGGCGCAGCGGGCATGGAGCGACTGGTTTGAACAAGCGCAGCAAAGCGGCGTCGACCCATTACAGCAGTTCGCGCAACGCCTGAGCGTATTGGCACGGCATTGTGGCCCGATGCCGCCATGCGCTGAACATTAGCGTCGTCGAGGGCATTAACAACACTATCAAAATGATCAAGCGCCGGGCCTACGGATATCGCGACGAGGAATACTTCTTCCTCAAGATCCGGCGCAGCCTTCCTCGCTATTCCTCGATGAACCAAAAAATCACTCTATCGCATGAAACAGCGCAAAGGAAGATGCTTAGGCCCACCGACGAAGCTGGATGCGACCATCTCGAGCTCCCCAGCTGACTCCACGCGTTCAAGGCGCGGTATCATTTCCTCAAACAGGATGCGCATTTCCATCTTGGCCAAGTGCTGGCCCAGACAAATATGAGGCCCTGTTCCAAATGCCAGATGGTGGACTTCCTTTCGATCAATGCTGAACTCGAATGGTTTATCAAAGACATCTTCATCTCGATTCGCCGAGCCGTAGCACAGCATTATCCAATCGCCTTTGTGAACTGTGCGTCCTCGGATCTCCGTATCCGCAGACGCGGTACGCATGAAGTGGCTCACCGGTGACGCAAAGCGCACCGCCTCGTCGACAAATTGCGGAATCAGCGCCGCATCGGCTTGTAGTCGAGGAAGCAGATCAGGGAACTGGCTAAGTGCCCACATTGCGATCGCGGAGGACGATGATGTGGTATCGTGTCCCGCCGTGGCAATAATAATGTAGTAGCCCAAGCGGTTGGCATCGCTAATCGGTTCACCATTTACGACCGCGTTGGAAAGCAATGTTGCCATATCGTTACGTGGACTCGTCCTTTTGTCCGATGTCAGCTTATCGAAATAATGCCGAAAGTCTTCTACTACTGCTAGTAGGTTCTTTGCCAAGACATCTTTACCCGAAGCGACCTCTGCCTTCCCTCGATTGAGTTCTGGATCTTCCCCACCAAACAATTCTTGCGTCAGGACCAACATTTTGGCCTCATCTTCAGAGGGAATTCCTAGAATGTCCATTATTACATGCAAAGGATAATATAGCGCAATATTTCTAGAAAAATCTATGACCTCCCCTTCGTAATGCGCAAGTTTGTCAACACAGCAACGGGCCAGTCGTCGGATACGCTCATCCAGATTGAGCAGGCTGTCAGGCATAAACCATGACTGCGCCAGCGCGCGCATCTTCTTGTGCTCATCACCATCGAACTGAACTAGCGCCTTGACAATATGCGGAGACCCAGTGACCGAAATTATATAGTCGATTGCGGCTTTTGGTCGGCAAACAACAGAATAGTCACCGTTGCGAAATAGGCTGCTGTCACGTGAAATGGCGCTGACATCGGCATACTTCGTTGCAACCCAGAATGGGTCGAAGCCCTCAATAACGGCACGACCGAATGGATTGTTGGCACGAGCCCACGTATAGACGGAGTGCAATAGCTCACGGTCTGAGTAAGTCTTTGGGTCAACCAAAAGCTTCGCGATGTCATCGGGGAGATCGAAATTCGAGGTGGTGGTAATTGGGGCCAAGATAAACATACTCCAAAGATAGATTCAAGATCGCGCGAAGCCATTCCAATGCTTCCGATAATGATTGGTAAATTTTCTATATTGAATCGATCATAAACACAATCAAACAAGTAGAGCGGCATCGAGTAATGGCGCTAATGGTCTGTAATTTGACGATGAAAACTGGTGCTACGCCTCTACTAACCGGCATCAGATGCTCTTGTTGCTTACCGCGACAGATTACTGAGGGGATACACTAAAGCAAAAGTGGGATAAAGATCGTTATGGCCCAGCCACTTGTGGCGGGCTCTTTACTCGTAACGAAGGTAACCACACTCCCC
The DNA here is from genome assembly GCF_900250115.1 of Cupriavidus taiwanensis. Classification (NCBI taxonomy): domain Bacteria; kingdom Pseudomonadati; phylum Pseudomonadota; class Betaproteobacteria; order Burkholderiales; family Burkholderiaceae; genus Cupriavidus; species Cupriavidus taiwanensis. Next base: position 417,387 of record NZ_LT984805.1, read on the forward strand.
GGGACGGCGATCTTATTACGACGCCACGTACCGTTACGTGGCGACGACTTACCAATCGCGCCTCAGTCAATGGTACACCTTCCAGTTCCCAGCTTTCATGGGTCGCTGTCTCAAGTATGATCTTTGGGAAGGGCTCATTGCCCTTGATGTAGATCTCACCGACCAACGTCAGATGCTGTCCCTCGGTTGGTCCCACAGCGCATGCAGCAACGCTAAGGGCAACTAGCAAAGCAATCATGTGAGTCATAGGTCCATAGAAGATGTGGTTGACGGCACTCTCTTCGCATCATTGAATCACGACGGACAGTGAGGAGTGGGGCGGAATCTTCACCGTTTCGCTATACATACCTTTCACATGCTCCCGGACTACTGGCACGTTGGCATAGGGGTGGAGCTCCGCGGGCACCATTGAGAACTGACTACGATCATTTAGAAATGCGCCCGTGTTAATTTCAGGCAACACGAATCCGTCTTCCTCCCGCAAAGGAAAGCCAAAGCCGACTGGGGCGGGTTCCTTCATTAGTGCACCTGATGTCGCGGCAAAGTGGCGAAATTCCTGTTGGAAGCCGGAGGTTGCTGCCGTGTCTCGAACTGAAGATTCGAGAACCGCCATCGAATCAGTGCTGCTAACGTTGGTAAGAAGATGCTTGTAAAAGCGCAGTCCGAGATGACGGTTGAGAGATCCACCGAGCGATCCCCAGATTGAATATCCGTTGCCAGGGGAGACGAAATCGCCTGCTAGCGTGTCGAGAACCGCTTGACTCACCTTTGTTGGATCGATTTCAGTTGTCTCTACCCAGAAATTGACAATGGTGCCGTCAGCTGTCATGAGTTTACGAACCAATGTTGTGGAGCGAGTCGTATCGTCCGCTAGATACCAGATTTTCACACTACCGTTATCCAGTCTACTAGGCGACAAAGAATAGCGTGGAGCATAACTTTGCTCTTTGGCGTGCACTCTCCATCCGTCTCGATTAAAATTCGATATTCTGCTCTTAAGCGCTTCCGTGCTGTCATCCAATCGTAGTTGCTCGGCCACGAAGGAATAGTTCCGCGCCGCCACAGCAATTGTCGGCATAACTTGTGGAGTTCCGGTTTGATTAGTGAAAACGAGCGTTACATCCTGCCCGTTCAGCCCTGAGATGCTGATGGGAACTTCCACAGCCGAGGATGTGCTATTAACGCTTTCCCAAACACCTATGCCGCTACCAGAATTGGTGTGTGCGTCCAGCGCCCTGCAGTTCGAGCAGCTCTTCTCGACCGGAGCCGAGGTGGTGGTGGTCATCGTCTGCGGGTCGGGCGAGGCCGTGGGATCATCACCGTCACCACCGCAAGAGGCTAGCATGATAGATATCAGCGCTGCCTGAGCTATGCTCCGAAAAAAATGCAACACGCGCTGCTTGTACGTCATATATCTTCGCTCCTTTCGCGATGCGTTTTTTGTAGCATTTGCGGGTAATTCCTAACGCAATGATGCCGACTGTCATTCTATATATTTCTGAATTTAGTATGAGATGTCATTCGACCGTGGTGAGACACGTCATGTTAGCATGTAGTAGCATCCAGCGAAATCTATGCCACTCAGTGTAGATTGGCAAATTGTGATTGCCACTCTGCAAGTGGTGTATGAATTTTTTCGCAATGCGGTAGAATTGGAATTCAAGCCGACAATTCGCGCCATCACTTTGTTCATTTCGTGACGCGCAATTACCGGGGGTCTCGTAGGCATCGATTTGGCCCGTTTCGCACGAGGAAACTCGATAAATAGGCGCGCATTGACGCTTGTCAAGCTATGTCGCTGCTGTCGATGCCAGCATATTCGTTGTACTAGGTGAGTCGATGTTTGAGTTCTGCGTTCAACATCCAAGTGGAATCGAAAAAGCGGCTTACGCAATGCAAGATACAAAAATTCCGCACAATCCGAGAAGGTGGAACATGACATACAACATATTAGCTTTACTGCCATCACTATTGCCCGCGGCAATAGCATGGGCAAAGAGCATGACCGACCCTGTAATTCGGAACGGGAGCGCTCTAACCGAACAAGGTCTATCGGTCGCTAGTGCCGTTGGTGTTGCTATGCCGGAACGCATCCATATCGCAATGGTCGATAGTCTCCCGATGCCCCAAGATGAAACACTACGAAACGTAGTCTGCTCAACAGGATTGTTCGGTCCGGATACGGTTGGATTGACACTGGGATACGCCATATTGATTGCGGAAGGTCATGCTACACGGCGCTTGCTTACACATGAGTTCCGGCATGTTCATCAGTATGAAAAGGCTGGTTCAATTGAGAAATTTCTCCTTGCATACCTAGCCGAAATTGCGACCTTTGGCTATTTTGATGCACCGCTTGAAATTGACGCGCGCGACCACGAACTGCATTGAGACGGAGATTCGCCCCTGCAGGCATGGCGAAATAATAATGGCCACGTCTACCCCATTTCCTTATACGGAAGTCATGACTCTTCCCTCAGTGTTTGAATAGTGAGCGCGGCGTCCATGGTTCGCTGCATGCCGATCCAGATCGTCTTGGCGCCGGGCTCGCCATCGTTCTTCCGCCCAAGGAACCCGCCCAGGGAAGCAACCAACCGAATCATCTGATTGAGTGTGACCGGTGTCTTCGGGCGAGCTTTCTTGGAGAGCACGTATGCCCCCCGAATCTCGTCGGCATCGAAGAACAGCGACGCATCCAGATCCGGACAGGTTCTGCCCAACCGCATCAGGCGGGCAATGCGCCATGCCACCACCATATACAACGCCAAGGCCCGCTCCACACGATCCATGTGCGATAGCTGTAGCGCCTCGACCTTGCAGCCGGTCTTCAGGACATGGAAGAACATCTCGATCTCCCACCTTGCCCGATACCATTCAACAAGTTTGTTGACCGCATCAGCGTCCTGCGCTTCTCGGTTCGTCACCAATCGCCAAACCACTGGCTTGACGCCTGCGGGCGCTTCGATCTCCCTTGCCGCCACACAGGTGAACTCCGCTCCGACCAGACCCGGCAGCTTCATACGCTGGGCGCGTAGTTCCTGTTTGACCTCGCGCGCCTTCTGGCCTGCTCGCCCTGGCAAGATAAAGGTGATTTCCCCGAGTACCGGGCTGGCGTCGACGCTATCCCACAACTTGCCGCCCTCGGCCAGGTTGCGGTTGTGTTGGCTGCGGATCAACCAGTCGGCCGGTTGGCCAAGTTCCTGGGCGCGCGCCATCAACTCGGCAATATCACCCTCGCGGTCTGTCACATACACCAGCCGTGTCTGCGGCAATAGCGCGGCTTGCTCCGCAACCCGTTCATATCCTTCAATCCAGCGTACGCTTTCCTTGATCCCGCCCCGGTTGCCATCGGCGTCCTTGGGCTCCCGAGCCCACATCCAGGCATCGATCACCCCCAGCGGCTCGCGGTCAGGCGTCACCGCGTAGGTCGGATGCAAAAACATGCCCCGCTGGGCTTCATAGGTCAACGGACCCAGCCCGTCGATCTCCTGGCCATTAAAGTTCAATTCGGTTGTATCAGCGATGCACAGCACCACCGGAAACTGCGCGGCCCTCGCTGCAGTGCGCTCCCAATGCGGCTGCATTACGTCCCGCCAATCGATCTGCTCATTGCCGAGAAACCGATATGCCGCGATGGTTTGCGACCAGTCATCGCATGCGCCGGGGATGCTCGCCGTCGGCAGAGCCGCAAACCGCTTGAGCAGCTCCTTGGCGCGCCGATCCCGCCCCGGATCACCAAGATCCAGACTCTCGAATTCCTCGTCCACCCATGCCCCCGACTCGTTGCTCATTGCTGCGCGAAAATCCGAGAGTAAACGCGAGTCTGGCGAAGTTAACAACCCCCTTACCTCGAAATTCCCGGGACTTCAAGCTCCAAGCCTCGCCGCGGAGACGGTCCTACTTCCGTATAAGGGGATGCCTCAAAAGACCGCTTTCTCTCTTTGGAGCACACTATGATCGAATCCCTTAAACAAAGCGGTACGAAACGCACATGGCGTCGCATTCGCGTGAGGGGCAGCTGGCTGCCAGACCATGCCTTTGTGTGGGCGTATTGGAACGGCACCATGTGGAACGGCTTTACTGTCCCGATGTTTACCAGCCAGGACGCCAGCAATCTCTGTGCGGTGATGCCGAGCCTCGTGTACGTTGAGGCTCGCCAAGTCTTTGCTTTTCCTTTGCTGTGCCGTCTTCGCTTGCTGCGCCGCCCAGCCGACCTCGCCGAATACCTGTCGGGGTTTCGAAGCGCTGTGGCTGGATATTGCCGGAACTGTCACGGTCGTCCGGGTCCGCCCAGTCACGATTGCGGAGAGCGGCGGCATGATGTCCGCGAAAGGCCAACACCATTTGTCAAAGCTAAATTGAAATCTATGGTCAGCCCGATCTTTGCAAGGTTGAGGTCGATGATCTGTGGCTTGCCTAAATCTATCCAGAGTCTGCTTGGAGATTGCTCTCCCGCTCCACGATGAAAGTCGCGCCCGGTAGTATTAAAAATGTCCGCACTTTGTGGTAGCTATACAATTTGTCAGGGTGTCCACCGGGCCACTGGGCCGTTGGGTCATCAATGTCAACGTCGCAAAGCCTGAATTAACAAATAATCCTGCGCGGTCAGCCCACCTTCAGCTCGCCGCGGCCACGGGGATTTGGTAATCACTGCGGCGGTACAGCAACGCCCACGCTATGCTTGCAAGCTTATTGGCCAAGGCACACGCGACGACGTTTGGATGGCGCCGTACGAGCATCTTCCGAAGCCAATCCCCAAGCCCATCCGTTCGTCGATGAAGACGTGTCATTACAGAGCATGCGCATTGAATCAGCAGGCAACGTATGCTTTTGTCGCCTCGCTTACTGATACCGAGCAGAGCCGGGCGACCGCCAGTACTGTATTGCCGCGGCACTAGCCTTATCGATGCGGCAATGTCACGCCCGGAGCGAGAATTCTTTGCATCCCCCAGTTCAGCGGCCAACAAGCTGTCGGTAATGGCTCCAATGCCCGGGATGGCAAGCAGGCGCAGAGCGTTGTCGTCTTCCTTAAGCTGCTGCGACAGTTCCGCTTGACCTGGTCGTCAAGGCACTTGAGCGGGACCCAGAAACCAGCGTCGATCATGATCCGGCGCACCGTCTCGGTGGCCAGGTCGATGCCATGGCGCTCGCGCAGCTTCTCGGCGGCGAGCGTCGGGCCGAAGTCGGCGTAGCTGCCGCGAATCAGGCCGCGCACGCGGGACTCCAGCCCCGACGGCAGCTGGCGGTTGCTGTCACGGCCGCGCTTACGCGAGCCCAGGCCACTCGGACCATCCTCGCGGTAGCGCAGCACCAGCCGTTCCACCTGGCGCCGCGACAAGCCGAGCTTCTCGGCGGCGCGCCAGACCGCCAGGCCATGGTCGACCACGGCCTGAATCACCTTGAGCCGATCGAGTTCGCGCATCGTCGTCGTGATGGTCTCGGGCTTGCGCATCGCGGCCTCCAGTCTCGGACAGACGGAAAGCCGCCAGCATGCCAGCCTGGGCAAGGGGGTACGTCATTTCTATTTGGCTCAAATGCGACATTACTATTTGGGGCCAACACGTGCTGTCAAAGCTAAATTGAAATGTCCGGTCTCTGGCTAAGTTGAAATGTCCGGTTGATCGGCTATTGGGGTGAGCGTAGGGCGGTAGTGCTGTCCTGACGTGACTGAGTCCAAGCCGTGCTGCCTGAGCCCTGTTGAACTGCCAGCGCAAGCTGAATCAGTTTTCCGTTCCGTTAAGCGGCCACGGCTGCTCCTGCAGCCTTTGCAACGCTTCCAACATATCGTTCTGGCCGAGCGACCGCTGCGATTTCTTGCCGGGCGGCCGTCCACGCTTGCGCGGAACCCCCTCCGTGCCAGGCACAGAGAGCGAACGCGTGTTATCGCGCTTCTCCTGCACGTATTGCGCCAACTGCAGCACATGTCCCAGGCGCTTGTTGTCCACGATCGCGCCCTGGTCCACTTCCGACAGCCGGTCATAGGTGGTGTAGGGCAGGGCGGCGCCATTAGCCCGCGGCTCGATCCTGCCATCTGGGTAGTGATAGACGTCGATGTAGCAGCCAGCCAGCTTGCGATGCTCCGGCGGGTCCGCCAGCAGGTAGAGCATCTTGTCGTACTGGATCGTCAGGCTCTTGGACACGCAGCGTGGCTCGCGCCACGCGAAGATCAGATCCAGATTCTCGTCCGGTCGCAGCGGTCGATGGGCGTTGTGGTTGTTGCGCGGCACCTTGGCAAAGCGCGCGTTGTAGTCGGCGATGAACTCCGCCATGAAGCCATTGGCCGCCTCCATGGTGCTGATGCCACGCAGGCGCAGCTCCTTGACCAGCCGGTCCTGCAAGGTCAGGTGTGTCCGTTCCACGCGGCCTTTTGCCTGGCTGCTGTTGGCGCAGATGCCTTCGATGTTCAGTTCGAACAAGGCCCGCGCAAACTGCGTATGGCCGTCGCCGCTAGTTGCTCCTTGCTTGTTGACCCGGAAAACGCTGGCCTTGTCACTGTAAAACGCCACCGGCTTGCCGTGGCGCTCCAGGTAGGCGCGGGTCGCCGCGAAGTACGTGAACGTGGCCTCCGAATGGGTAAAGCGCAGCTCCATGATCCGGCTGGTGGCGTCGTCGACATAAACGAGCAGCGTGCAGGCAGGCGCGCGTTCCTCAAACCAGCGGTGATCGCAGCCATCAATCTGAATCAGTTCGCCATAGCAGGCGCGCCGATTACGAGGCTGATAGACCTTGAGCGGGCGCTGTTTGCGCGGTACCCACAGGCCGGCAACCATCATCAGCCGCCGGACCGTTTCCTTCGCCAGAGTGAGCCCGTGTGCTTCGCGCAGCTTCTCGGCCGCCAGGGTCGGGCCGAAGTCGGCATAGTGTTCCCGGATCAGGCCGAGCGCTGCGGCTTCGCGCTCGCCAGACAGACGGTTGTTGCTGGGTCGGCCGCGCTTGCGCGAGACCAGCCCGGCTGGGCCTTCCAGCCGGTAGCGCTCCAGTAACCGCCGCAGCTGCCGGTCAGTGATCTCCAATCGTTCGGCGGCCACGCCAGGCCGCAACTGACCATCCATGACCGCCTGGACGGTCTTGAGCCTGTCAATCTCGCGCATGCTTAGAGACCGTTTCAAAAAGACCCCGAGGGGGCTGTTAACCTTTTCGGCAAGCTGTTAACCTTGGCCATCTGAACGATGGGAACCGAGGGGATGAGCGCGCCGATCATCGATGACGAGCTGTGGGCACTGATCGAACCTTTGCTGCCGCCGCCGAAGCCGCGACGCAAGAAATATCCAGGCCGCCTTCCGGTTTCGGATCGAGCTGCGCTGAACGGCATCTTGTTCGTGTTCAAGACCAGCATACGCTGGTGCGACCTGTCGACCAAGTTGGGATTCGGTTCGGGTCCGACCTGCTGGAGGCGCTTGCGCGACTGGCAGAAGGCTGGCGTGTGGAAGCGATTGCACGAACTATTGCTGGCGAAGCTTCGCGAGGCCCACGAACTCGATTTCTCACGAGTAGCCGTCGATTCATCGTCGGTGCGAGCCGTTGGGGCGGGCGAAAAACTGGCCCGAACCCCACGGATCGCTCGCGACCAGGTTCCAAGCACCACATCCTCGTCGATGCAAATGGCGTCCCAATCAGCGCAATCCTGACCGGGGCGAATCGCAACGACGTCACCCAATTGCTGCCGCTCGTCGACGCGATCCCGCCCATTCGCGGCGTGCGCGGCCGACCGCTTCAGAAGCCAAAAGTCATCTACGCAGACCGAGGCTATGACTCCGAGCCACATCGTCAGCGGCTTCGCGAGCGCGGCATCAAGCCGGTGCTTGCCAAACGCCGGACTGAGCACGGTAGTGGTCTGGGCAAGTTCCGCTGGGTTGTCGAACGTACCCAAGCGTGGCTTCACAACTTTCGTCGTCTTCGCATTCGCTTCGAACGTCGAGCTGACATTCATGAAGCGCTCCTCAAGTTCGGCTGAATTCGATGCACCTGGTATTTCCAGTAGGCGTCCATGGTTGGGCCGAATGAGTCTTTCCCCTTGTCCCAGTGGTGGATTTTGATGCCTTCGTAGGTGTCGTAGGGAAATCCACAAGGAACTGGCACCTTGTTGCGACGCCCAGATCCGGGCCTCGAAATCCAATGGAGTACCCGCCATTCCTTACGCTCCCACTGCTTTGCAGTGCAGCATGACTATATCGCCATGCCCGCTGGCATTACATTTGCACAAGGGAATGCGCTCCGGATCTGCGGCCTTTCGCAACCGGGACTGCAAAGCAAGAAGGACATGACATCCACCAAGGAGAATATCCCATGGCGCTTTTGGAACGCGCAGCGTGGTACGACATTGCCCGCACAACGAACTGGACGCCGACGTACGTCGCCGAGTCCGACCTTTTCCCGGAGGTCATGGCAGGGCACAGGGCGTGCCCATGGAAGTCTGGGAAACCTATGACGAGCCCTACAAGACATCGTATCCAGAATATGTCCGCATTCAGCGCGACAAGGACGCTGGCGCCTACTCCGTGAAGGCCGCGCTGGAGCGCAGCCGCATGTTCGAGAACGCCGATCCCGGCTGGCTGTCTATCCTGAAGGCACATTACGGCGCCATCGCGCTCGGCGAATACGCAGCGATGAGCGCCGAGGCACGAATGGCCCGCTTCGGCCGCGCGCCAGGGATGCGCAACATGGCGACGTTTGGCATGCTTGACGAGAACCGTCACGGGCAATTGCAACTCTACTTTCCGCACGACTACTGCCCAAAGGATCGTCAGTTTGACTGGGCGCACAAGGCCTATCACACCAACGAATGGGCCGCGATCGCTGCCCGCAGTACCTTCGACGACCTATTCATGTCGCGCAGCGCGATCGAGATCGCCGTGATGCTTACGTTTGCCTTCGAAACCGGTTTCACCAACATGCAGTTCCTCGGGCTGGCGGCCGATGCGGCGGAAGCCGGCGACTTTACGTTCGCCAGCCTCATTTCAAGCATCCAGACGGACGAGTCACGGCACGCGCAGATCGGCGGCCCGGCACTGCAGATCCTGCTGGCCAACGGGCGCAAGGAGCAGGCGCAGCAGCTCGTGGACGTGGCCATTGCACGCGCATGGCGCCTGTTCTCCCTGCTGACCGGCACGTCGATGGACTACGCTACGCCGCTGCAGCATCGCAAGGAGTCATTCAAGGCGTTCGTGACGGAATGGATCGTCGGCCAGTTCGAGCGCACCCTGATAGACCTCGGTCTCGACCTGCCCTGGTACTGGGACCAGATGATCAATGAGTTCGACTACCAGCACCATGCTTACCAGCTGAGCATCTGGTTCTGGAGGCCAACCATCTGGTGGAATCCGGCCGCCGGCATGACGCCGGACTGCCGTGATTGGCTCGAAGAAAAGTATTCCGGCTGGAATGACACGTTTGGCAAGGCCTGGGACGTCATCATCGACAACCTGCTCGCGGGCAGGAAGGAGCTCACCGTCCCCGAGACGTTGCCCATTGTGTGCAACATGAGCCAGTTGCCAATCTGCGCGGTGCCGGGCAGTGGCTGGAACGTCAGGGATTATCCGCTCGAGTACAACGGCCGCACGTACCACTTCAATTCCGAGATCGACCGTTGGGTTTTCCAACAGGACCCCGTGCGTTACCGCGACCACCTGACCCTGGTCGACCGTTTCCTCGCCGGGCACATCCAGCCGCCCGACCTGGGGGGGGCACTCCTGTACATGAACCTCGCCCCCGGCGAGATTGGCGACGACGCACACCATTGCGCATGGGTGGCGGCATACCGCCGCCAGCGCGAACAGAACAAGACCGCCTGATGCGGCCATCAGATGGATAATGACATGGCACTGTTTCCAGTGATTTCGAATTTTCAATACGACTTCGTGCTGCAGCTCGTCGCCGTCGATACGGAGAACTCGATGGACGAGGTAGCGGCGGCCGCCGCGCACCATTCAGTCGGCCGTCGCGTAGCGCCTCAGCCCGGCAAGGTCTTGCGGGTGCGGCGCCAGGGGAGCGACCATTTCTATCCCCGCGACGCCCGGCTCGGCGACACCGATATCAAGCCGATGGAGTCACTCGAATTCATTTTTTGCGATGCATAAGGACACCAAAAATTTCCAGACAGTCTCCACACTCGACGAGCTGTGGGAAGGCGACATGGCCGAGGTCGTGGTGGACAGCCACGTCATCGTACTTGTCCGCCCACGAAGCGGCACGCCACGCGCATTCCAAGGCATCTGCCCGCACCAGGACATTCCGCTCGTAGAGGGAAATTTCGACGGGCGCGTACTGATGTGCCGGGCCCACCAGTGGACATTCGACGCCAACACAGGCAGGGGCATCAACCCCAGTGGATCCCGTCTCGCAGAGTATGCCATCAGGGTAGATGGTGACGACATACTTATCGCTGTCGAAGGCGTCGAACCACTGTTCGCCAATTGCTGATATTGCAAAGGAATCGATCATGAGCAGGGATCACAACACCGCCGAGGCGTACCGAAATAACCGCGTCGGCCCCGTGCTTCGCGCCAGCAGCATCACGTCCGGCGTCATCGAGGCCGCGCGGGAAGACAATCCGGGTAAGGAGATCCGTGTCGACGACAAGCTCGCATACGTGCGCATCGACACCGACGGCGAACTGATCCTGCGCCGAGCTACGCTGGAGGATACGCTGGGCCGCCCGTTCAGGATGTCCGAGCTGGAGGTCAACCTCAGCTCGTTCGCGGGCCGCATCGAGACCACGGACGACTACGTCCTCTTCTATTACAAAAAGACGCTGTAACCGGAGACGAGCATGACTACTCAACCGGACGTCCTCAAGCCGCTAAAGACCTGGAGCCACCTGGCCGCGCGGCGGCGCAAACCAAGCGAGTACGAGATCGTCTCGACGAATCTGCACTACACGACCGACAACCCCCACGCGCCGTTCGAACTCGATCCGAATTTCGAGATGGCGCAGTGGTTCAAGCGTCACCGCAACGCCTCGCCGCTGAAACACGCTGACTGGAACGCCTTTCGGGACCCCGACGAGCTCGTCTACCGCACCTACAACATTCTGCAGGACGGTCAGGAAACCTATGTGTCCGGTCTGCTGGACCAATTTTCCCAGCGCGGCCACGACTCCATGCTGGAGCACTCCTGGGCCGGCACGCTGGCGCGACTGTACACGCCGGCACGTTATCTGTTCCACACACTGCAAATGGGATCGGCCTACGTGACGCAGATGGCCCCGCCTCCACGATCTCGAACTGCGCCGCCTACCAGACCGCCGACTCGCTGCGTTGGCTCACCCACACCGCGTATCGAACGCGAGAGCTGTCTCAGATCTTCAGCGACGTGGGCTTTGGCACCGACGAGCGCAGATGCTGGGAGCAAGATCCGGCCTGGCAGGGTTGGCGCAAGCTGGCCGAACACGCGCTCGTTGCATGGGACTGGGCAGAGTCCTTCGTCGCCTGCAGTCTAGTATTGAAGCCGGCGATGGAGGAAGTGGTCTTGCGCGGGCTTGGCGAGGCGGCGCGCCACAACGGCGACACCCTGCTCGGCTTGCTGACTGACGCGCAGCTTGCCGACGCCCAGCGGCACCGGCGCTGGGCCGGCGCGCTCGTCCGCATGGCCCTGGAGACCCCAGGCAATCGTGACGTGCTGGCCGGCTCGATTTCCCGGTGGGCGGGGCTCGCGGACGATGCGATTGCGGCCTACGGCGCGGCGTTGCCCGACGCGCCGAACACGAAGGCACGTGCCTGCGCGGCCGTGCGCGATTTCTGGGACATCATCGGCCTGGCGGGCCTGTAACGCAAGAAGTGTCGGGAGATGCGACTCGACAGCCAGCATTGGAGCCCTATGAAATGCCAGATCGATCCGAAGGCGGCGCGACGTTCACCGTAGACGCGGAAGAAGACACTCTGCTGCGCAGCCCCGCGCGCCGGCATGACCTGCCAGCGGCGGTTCGAGGCGCGTCCACTTCTTCTATGGCGCCCGGCGCTCCTATCGACGTCCTGGAGAAACTCGCCGAAGACGAGCGCCTTGCGCGCTGTCGGTGGTACTGTCCGTACCGCAGAGCGCCTGGAAGAGTCCAACGGGTTTTCGAGCGTACGCTGACAGCTCGGCTCGGCAGTTACGACTTCTATATTTGCAGGCCTCCTTGAGCGAAACCGCGCAGGTGCTCCCGATGCACCAGGTGCGGACCCAATCCACCCAAGTTTAGCCGTCAATAGAATCGCGATTTGCCCCCGCGAACGCTTGACATGTGACGAGGTTCGAGCGGCCGCCGCCCTGCTTGCGCTGGCTGTTTAGCGCAAGCAGGGCGGCGGCCAATAGAGGATCGCTTCTCGATCTTCGCTTGGCTCTCATGCCCCTGACCGATTTGTTCGCTTCGCTTACCGAATATCTGCACACCAAGGTCTTTCACGATCTTGCTCGCCATCCCGAACGACCCTCCGCATTCACCCGTCAGCGCAAGCTCACTCTGCCGACACTGATCGCCTTCATGCTTGGCAACTTGCGCATGGGCGTACAAGCCGAACTCGATCAATTCTTCGCCGCGCTCGCGCGCCAGAACATCTTGCGCCGTTGCGTCAGTGAACAAGCCTTCGCCCAGGCTCGCAGCAAACTCAGCGGCGATGTCTTTGCTCACCTCAATGACTGGCTGCTTCGGCAGGTGTCAGACCATTTGCCGCGCTGGCATGGCTTTCGGCTAGTCGCCGCGGACGCCTCACACCTGCGTTTCGCCATCCGCCACAGCCATCTGCCTCGAGCCGCCACTCGCGATCAACTCGCCTTCGGCCTATACCTGCCCGGGGCCGAGATCATGCTCGCCGCCTCACTGCACAGCGTGCACGAGAACGAACGCCAGATCCTGTTCGAGCATCTGGACCGCCTGCAATCCGACGACTTGCTCTTGCTCGATCGCGGCTACCCCGCCCGCTGGCTGGTGGCCGTGCTCAACCAACGAAAAATCCCTTTCTGCATGCGCGCCGACGGTAGCGGCTTTGCTGCCGTGCGGCACTTCGTCCGCTCCGGTCGCGACGAGGCCATCGTCACGCTCCCGGCTCCAGCCCGAAATGACGCGCGCGACTATGAGTGTGCGGCTACTCCGCAGACCGTCCGGCTGATCCGGCAGATCTCGCCAGCCGGCAAGGTGCGCGTGCTCATCACCAATCTGCTCGACATGCACCACTATCCGGCTGCCACCTTCCGCGATCTCTATCACCAGCGCTGGCGCCTCGAGGAGGCGTTCAAACGCCTCAAACACCGCATGGCACTCGAACATCTGTCCGGCCTCTCGCAGTTGGCCGCCAGGCAGGACTTCGGCGCCAAAATCCTATGTGACAACCTGCACGCCCTATGCTGCCTCACCGCCGCGCAGGAACATGACATTGACTCGGACCATCGGATCAACCGTACCTACGCCATTACCGCGCTCAAACCTGTCCTGCCTGCGGTTCTGCTCGGCCTGCGCTGGGCCAGGGCTGCTCTGAATGAGACCTTGGCCTTGATCGCAACACGTATCCATCGCGTGCGACCGGATCGCGCCAAGCCCCGTCCGCCTCGCCAGAAGCCTCATCATGCTGCCTATAAGGCTTGTTGATGCTTACAGTAACTTGGGTGGATTGATTTCTCCCCCCCGGGATGTCGGATGGGATCGTTGAAGAATTGAGTAATCGCTATATTATTGACGCGCTCCGGCGACATAAGGTCAACGTCAGGGATATTTCGCTCATTATCGATGCAGCACCCGCCTCACACGAAGCATGTCAAGTATTTTCGATTCCCACTGCCTACCCAACATTGCGCCGCCTCTACAGCCTGAAAGCGAATAGTCCTACAACGTCAGTTATTGGCGTGGTCGAATCCCCGTTCGATCGGCTAGCTTGCTCTGCGAGCTTTGAAGCGACCTACTAAATCATGCCGCGTCGACCCTCGTCGTGATCAGCCTATTGACTCCCACACATGCTCGATATTGAAGTTCAGGAAGAGCCGCCTCATCACCGCATTGCCCCAACAATTTCCCTTTCGGCTGATGCTGAAAATCTCCTGATGCTACCTGTGCATGGCTTAATATTCATCGCTCACCTACCGGGCAGCTTAGACCGGTCGTCGCAAGTACAGAAGACTGGGCAGATTGCAGATTTTCATCTACGGCTTTGGCGGGTGTCGCCAACCAAGCGATTTTTCGAGGTCTGCTATTCAGCTCATTGGCAACGGCCTGAATCTCTCGAGTGCTCCAATGGGCCAGGACAACCGCTCGACCCGTTCGTGACAGGAAGGTTACTTTCAAGCGGCGTCCGAGCGGATCTGTACAACCTTGCCCCATGGCGTTAGTTCGGCGACGCGGGTGAAGTGGGAGGCGAGCAAATACGCCGCAGGTAAGCCTCCGAATCGAGATCATTCAGGTTGGCTAGAGCCACCGCCGAATAGACGGCGGCGCCGCGTTCGCTGCTACGTCCGTTGTCGACTGACTTAATGCGCAGCCCATCGGCTTCGTGGTATCGCTTTTGGACGATACCTTGCTCAGCGCCGAGCGTAGCCAGACCTCGAAGGCTTACGCCCGTTCCTGTCGGACACGCTTTCGCTCGTAGGGCGCTTCTCGCGGATGTCAGCGTCGTTCCTGCGTGCCAGGAGAGATAGTGGATCTTTCGTCTAGCATGGGCAAGACATCCAACCCCTGAACATGGCGTCTTTATAAATGGAGTTGTAGCTTGCGACCGTGTCGGTGCAGAATTCTTCTGAAGCCTTTCACCAGGGCCGAGTTCTGCGGGAAGAGCGGATCTGAGTTCCTCCCTGACATACGTTCATCGAGGTGCCAAGCGGAGCCCGGTGCGACGCGTCCGGCGTTCGCCCGACGGGGAAACTGCGCGCCAAACCAGTCACACCAGTTCCGCACCCACTCGGTGTTGAAGCTCACCCCGCACTGGATGTGAAGCTGTAATGCGTTGTATCGTGGCTCATCTGAACTGAGTCTGGAAAACCGGAAGTCGCCAAACACCCAGACTTCCAAGAGCTCAGCCGGATGAAAACCCATAAGAATGCCAACCTTCGCCCGCCGACCCGAGATCCAAGACATCACCGAACATGGTCTGAGTGTCCCGAAGCAACCGCTTAGCCATTGCGTTACAGCACCGACGGCTCAAGTGGCTGGGCCGTTGTCTGGCCGGTAGCGTGCCGACGCTTCGTCCCGGCCGGGCCGCTCGCCGTGGAGGACCCGTCCAAGGCCCTGTTGATCGTGGAGTTGAGCCAACGGCGTATGCTCCAGCGGCAAATCGCCCGCAATGTTGGTGTTTCCGAACCCACTGTAGCCGGTGCTCGCGCGCGCTAGCCTGTCCAGGCTCGCGGGTCTTCAGCCACGCGAGCCCGTCATGCGCTTTGAACAGGCCGCTCCGGGTGACCTGCTGCACATCAATACCAAGCTCGGTCGCATTTGAGCGGCCCAGCCACCGCGTGACCGGCAACTCCGCGATTCAATTGGCAGCAACACAAGTGCGACAAGCCGTCATGAGGTGTGCACCGCACTTAATCGATAACCTTAATTCCGTACGCCACTTCCGACCGTCGCTTTGCGCCAGCGGCTTTGGTCAAAAGGAAACATAAGGTAATCGCGCACCGTGATCGGTTCAGACTGGCTTGCGAGGCCAACTTCCGGCCACTCGTCCTTTGTCGGCCAGTACGCCGTACGGAAAATCGTGTCCCAGAGCGTCGTAAATGTCCCGAAGTTTCGGCCCCTGTGACGCGCTTCTATTGAATGGTGAATACGATGGAACTTGCCATCCCCGACGATGTATCGTAGCAGCCCAAGATGAATTCGCGTGCTCGAGTGAGACAAGTGGACCTGAAAGGCAATCAGCGTCAGGGCAACAGTTGGCACGACGCCAGATTCGAAGCGGATCAGAGCGAGCGGCATTGCGACGAAAAAAGCATAAATAAGCGGCTCAGATAAGTGATGAGCACAATTCCAAGCCGTCAGTTCGCGGATAGAATGATGGGTGGCGTGCATGCGCCACAGGAATGGAATAGCATGCTGTGCACGGTGCATCCAGTAGCGGAAGAAATCAGCGGCAATTGCGACTAGAACGCCTGAAAGAACGCCGAAGCCCGCGCTAATAATTGCGTTGTCAGAGTGAAACAACGTCCCGAAATTCACCGTCAGGAGCGGCTTGACCCCTAACCATTCAAGAGCCACAGCGTAGACGTGCCAGACAACTGCAGCGAACCCAAGGCGAATGATCCAATTTCGTACTCCGCGAACATATGACGCAAAACTGTATCGATAAGCCGGAAACATCAGCTCGAGCGCGACACAGACGGTAGCGAATATCGCTACGAACTTGAACGAGTTTACGAAAAACCCGGCCATCTGATTTACATCAAAAAGGTGCAATTGTCTACTCCGTCAACGAGGCTGTATGCTTTCTGGTGGAGATTTTAGGCCAATGGAAACGCGATATGTCGCTCAAGCCATTTTCGCTCGGATCGCGCGCACAAAAACCAAGCAATCTTGACGTTACATTCCATGGCGTATTCACACAGAGATCTGCCACCGTTGGAATCTATCACGGATAGGTCGACATTTCTCGAAGTTTGGCAATCGATTGTTTGGATGGGACTCATTCGAATCCCAAATGACTCTCACACCTCCGCAGTTCTGGTCTACGCCGGAATCTCAGAAAATCCCGCCATAACGGCAAACGGGTTATGACGCAGGGCCGCTGTTCGATGAGGATTGTCGAAAAGGTGGCGGCGATCCTGACAGTATCGACAGACCCAATGTAGATTGGCTGGACCGGATCCAGATGTCGCTGAAGGCCGCCAGCGCCACATCGTACTAGCCATCGGTGTTGGTCGAGCGCATGGGCGTTCAAGTTTGGAGACGAGCCCGCCCAGGCCGCACACGCCGATGCCGGCCTTGAATACCGTTACGCCACCTGACAGATTGACCGCGAAGAAGAACGCCTTGGTCGGGACCATGTGCGACAGGATCGTTCTCGCGATCGCATTGCTTGCATTGATTCAGCGCGTTGAAGTTCGATATCTTTAAAACTCAAAGCCGAAATGCAAGACCTCGAATTTTCGGCCTCAGTGTGCGAGAACGGGTAGTTGAGGATATCTCCGACCGGACACGGTTCCAGGCCGGCATGGAGCGTTTAGCTTGGGAACTAACAGGCCGCTGAAATACCTCCAGCGGACGTCAGCGCGACGATTGGCTGAAGCGTTGCTTTGAGGATCCCATCCAATCCCACATTCATGCGCGGCGCAGATACCTTCACGGAAAGCTTGTTCACTATGCGGAGGCTGGAGGATTTCGTGCCGCAGTCCCATCCGCTGCGCTCGATCCGGACTATGGCCAACCAGGCGCTGGTGAAGATGGACCGGCTGTTCGCGCAGATGTACGAGGCCGATATCAAGGGTGGCCGCCCCAGTATCGCGCCGGAGAAGTTGCTGCGGGCCATGCTGCTGCAGGTGCTCTACAGCATTCGCTCTGAGCGCCAGCTCATGGAGCAGACGCAATACAGCCTGCTGTTTCGCTGGTTCATCGGGCTGTCGATGGACGACTCAGTTTGGGTGCCCACGGTCTTCACCAAGAACCGCGAGCGACTGATCAAGCATGATGCGGTGATCCAGTTTTTCAACGAGGTGCTGGCCATCGCGCAGAAGAAGAACTGGCTGTCGGGTGAGCACTTCAGCGTGGACGGCACGCTGATACAGGCGTGGGCAGGCCACAAGAGCTTCGTGCGCAAGGATGGCGACGACCAAGACGATGACGCCGGCGGCAACTTCAAAGGTCGCAAGCGCAGCAACGAGACACACGAATCCAAGACCGATCCCGATGCCAAGCTCTACCGCAAGGGCAAGACATCCAGTGAGCTGCGCTACATGGGTCATACCCTGAGCGACAACCGCCATGGCCTGGTGGTTAGCGCCATGGTGACCAAGGCGGACGGACACGCCGAGCGGGAGGCCGCAAAGGTCATGCTTAACGATGCCAGGCAGGTGATTGAAGACCTGAATGTGGAAGTCACCGTGGGCGCGGACAAGGGCTATGACGCGCACGAGTTCATTGAGGCCTGCCTGGAAATGAAGGTGACGCCCCACGTGGCGCAGAACACATCGGGTCGTCGCTCGGCCGTTGCTGATGCCATTGCTTCCAGCGCCGGTTATGCCGTCTCGCAACAAAAGCGCAAGCTGATCGAACAGGGCTTCGGGTGGGTCAAGACCGTGGGGCGCATGCGTCAGGTGATGGTGCGCGGTCTGAAGAAAGTCGATCAGATGTTTGTGCTGAGCATGGCCGCCTACCACCTCGTGCGCATGCGCTCGCTGGGACAAATCCGTCCGCAGTTGCAGTAATCGCGCTAATGAGGCCGGAATGGGCGCCAAAACGCGGAAAAAGCCGAGGCAGTGACGTCCGGCTTCCGGATTGTGAAAAACAGCGCTCCCCGCCTTGCGGGGAAAAACTCATCGCTAGCGCGATGAGTACTTCAGCAGCCTGCTAGGGAGGTGACTTGGCGGGCTTCGTGTCGATGGGCTTTGTTACTTTACCTAGGGATACTCTGCACAAACGCGAATCGAGTGTGCTTGGCCGTTTAACAGGAAGCTGAATGCGCCACGACGCCAACCTATCAGCTCGGAGCGAAGCTATCTCGCACGCGCGAAGCAGCATTCGCGGGCTGCGCGCGAGGCATCGGCGTGAGCCAGAAACGCGCTCATGCCCCGGCAGCCAGCAGTTTGCCGCGCGCCATCCACAAGTTGGACAGTGCGAACAAGGTCATGAGTTGCGCGGTGTTCTTCCTCAGCCCTCGATAGCGGACCTTGGTGTAGCCGAACTGCCGCTTGATGACCCGGAACGGATGCTCGACCTTGGCCCGGATGCCCGCCTTGATTCGCTCGACCTGATCGACGAGCGCGCCAAGTGGTTTGCTTTGGTCCAGGACGCGACGTTTGCCTGGCTTCATCGCTACGTGCCAGTTCACGCCCGCCCGCGCGTCCGGACGCTTCTCCACGCCCTGATAGCCCGCATCGCCGAACGCGTCGGTTTCCTCGCCATGCAGCAGGCTGTTGCCCTCAACCACGTCGTTGACCTTGCCCGCCGTGCCCCGCACCGTGTGCACCAGCCCGCTTTCGGCGTCCACGCCAATGTGCGCTTTCATGCCGAAATACCACTGGTTTCCTTTCTTGCTCTGGTGCATCTCTGGGTCGCGTTCGCCCGACCCATTCTTGGTCGAACTCGGTGCGCTGATCAGTGTCGCGTCCACCACCGTGCCCGCGCGCAGCATCAATCCCTTGTCGCGAAGGATGTCGTTGACCAGCGCGAGGATCTGAGCGGCCAGCTTGTGCTTCTCCAGCAGGTGACGGAACCGCAGGATGGTGCTCTCGTCGGGCAGCCTCACCGTCCAGTTGTCCAGCCCGGCGAACTCCGATACAGCGGCACGTCGTGCAGCGCTTCTTCCATCGCCGGGTCCGACAGGCCGAACCATTGCTGAAGGAAGTGGATGCGCAGCATTGCCTCGACCGCGAACGGGGGACGGCCGCGCTTGCCTTCCGGGGCGTACGGAGCGATCAGCATCACCAGATCGGCCCATGGCACCACACGGTTCATCTCGTCCAGGAATTCGCGCTTGCGGGTGCGCTTGGTCGACAAGTTCAGTCCAAGGTCAGTTTGTTTCATGCGCCACATGCTCGCTGGCTCGACGATTCATTGCAAGCACATCCGCCGGCTAATTGTGCAGAGCATCCCTAGCAAAGTTTCGGTAAACTGTGTTGAGGCCCGAATGCGAAGTTGGCAAAATGGGAACGTAGATCGATCCAACCGTGGTTTAAGAATTCATTGAAAAACGCTTGAATTTATTGCTGCATTCGTTGACACGGCCATCAATCATGAGCAAGTGGAATATGAAACAAAGAGGGCGTGCTATCGTCATGATTCAAGGCCTTCCGGGATCTGGCAAGACTACACTTGCTAGAATGCTTTTGGATTTAATTCCGACAGCCAGCTGGGTTAATGCGGATTTTGTTCGGGATAATATAAATCGTGACTTGACGTTTAGTTTTGTGCACCGAATCGAGCACGCTCGTCGTATGGCGGAAATCGCCAATCTGACGCTAAACTACGGTGCGAACGACCATTGCATTGTGGATTTTGTTTGTCCCACAACGGAAACGCGGAGAGCCTTTCTGGGGGCGGCAAAGTACCCAGTCTACACCGTGTTCATGAACACGATAACTGCTGACGAGTCTAGATTTGCAGATACGCGCAAAATGTATGAGGTTCCCACAGATTACGCGTTTCGGGTGAGCGGATATAAGACGGCGCAGGAATTGAGGGACGTTGCACGTACAATTCACTTGGTACTCCTAAGCAGATCCCAAGTTTGTCGTTGACTAAACTCAGGCGGAGTCTTTGAATTTAATGGCAAATGAGTCTTGCGCGGAATAATATTAGTGCTGGTGCGACTCGGACCGAACCGGTCAGCAAATAGGCCTTCAATTTAGCCTATCACGTAATATCGGTGAAAGCCGCAGCCATGCTGCTACGGCAATTTGCGAAAGTAATAGGACATCTCTGCAACTGTAGCGATGCGAGTTATTCGGCGATTGTGCGTTTGGGGGCGGGTTCGAGCGGTAATCCTTGGCTGTGGGCATCTCGGTACCGGCCTTTCATAATTGTGCCCAATAAGTCTTGTTGGAGAGGCAAGTGTTCGCTGTCGCGCGAAACGCTCGCCAACAGTATTCGATCATGGATCTATCTGTAACCCGCGCGGTCATATCTTCGTCTTTGCAGTAGTCCGCGAGCGCACCCTTCAGCGCCTCTTGTAAAGTGCTGAAGAATGTGTTGCCCATGGAAATATTGCTCATGTAAGTTGCCGGGTAGCCTGTGTATATACCGTATTGAAGGCACCGTCGGACAAATGCACTTCCATGTCTTTGCGAAGGCATGACAATATCGAACATGGCGTCGCTTCCTAAGACACGCGCGGGTATTCCGAAGCTAGCGAACGACTCGTGGAACAACCTCTTGAGCACTGCGCCGCTATCCGCCAAGCGAGCTACAATGCCATCTTCTTCGAAAATTTGCTGCGTTAGATTAGCAGCTACGAAGGCTCGATTTTCACGTAAGTAGGTGTTGCCAAGATAAACACCATCCGCCCCGGACATGGCATCGGCCGTACCAATAACCGCAGAAAGGCCAATTCCCTGTGCGAGTCCTTCGGACAAGGTAATCAGGTCGGCCGGGACCCGGTGTGCTTGGCAGTAACCACCGTCGGCGTAACGAAGTCCGCAAAGCACCTCGTCAACGATCAAAAGCGCTCCATGCAGCATAGCCATTCTAGCGCTTTGGTGGAGTAACTCCGGAGGAAAGACCGATGGCTCTGGCGTGACTACAATTCCGGCGACTTTGCCTCTGTTCCAACTCAACATCTGCTGCAAGATATCTAAGTCATACTGAAAGTCCTGGATGTAATGGTCTTTGGCTGTAGAATCGTCAGACCACGGGTACCGTTGGAAGATGTCATGCCAACCGTGAAAACCGGCTGTTAGGATAATTGGTTGACCGGTTCGACGTCGTGCGATGCGGACAGCTGCCTCCGTTGCACAAGATCCGGTCCTCAAGAAGAAGGCCCTAGCAGGCCGCTGAAATACCTCCAGCGGACGTCAGCGCGACGACTGGCTGAAGCGTTGCTTTGAGGATCCCATCCAATCCCACATTCATGCGCGGCGCAGATACCTTCACGGGAAGCTTGTTCACTATGCGGAGGCTGGAGGATTTCGTGCCGCAGTCCCATCCGCTGCGCTCGATCCGGACTATGGCCAACCAGGCGCTGGTGAAGATGGACCGGCTGTTCGCGCAGATGTACGAGGCCGATATCAAGGGTGGCCGCCCCAGTATCGCGCCGGAGAAGTTGCTGCGGGCCATGCTGCTGCAGGTGCTCTACAGCATTCGCTCTGAGCGCCAGCTCATGGAGCAGACGCAATACAACCTGCTGTTTCGCTGGTTCATCGGGCTGTCGATGGACGACTCAGTTTGGGTGCCCACGGTCTTCACCAAGAACCGCGAGCGACTGATCAAGCATGATGCGGTGATCCAGTTTTTCAACGAGGTGCTGGCCATCGCGCAGAAGAAGAACTGGCTGTCGGGTGAGCACTTCAGCGTGGACGGCACGCTGATACAGGCGTGGGCAGGCCACAAGAGCTTCGTGCGCAAGGATGGCGACGACCAAGACGATGACGCCGGCGGCAGCTTCAAAGGTCGCAAGCGCAGCAACGAGACACACGAATCCAAGACCGATCCCGATGCCAAGCTCTACCGCAAGGGCAAGACATCCAGTGAGCTGCGCTACATGGGTCATACCCTGAGCGACAACCGCCATGGCCTGGTGGTTAGCGCCATGGTGACCAAGGCGGACGGACACGCCGAGCGGGAGGCCGCAAAGGTCATGCTTAACGATGCCAGGCAGGTGATTGAAGACCTGAATGTGGAAGTCACCGTGGGCGCGGACAAGGGCTATGACGCGCACGAGTTCATTGAGGCCTGCCTGGAAATGAAGGTGACGCCCCACGTGGCGCAGAACACATCGGGTCGTCGCTCGGCCGTTCCTGATGCCATTGCTTCCAGCGCCGGTTATGCCGTCTCGCAACAAAAGCGCAAGCTGATCGAACAGGGCTTCGGGTGGGTCAAGACCGTGGGGCGCATGCGTCAGGTGATGGTGCGCGGTCTGAAGAAAGTCGATCAGATGTTTGTGCTGAGCATGGCCGCCTACCACCTCGTGCGCATGCGCTCGCTGGGACAAATCCGTCCGCAGTTGCAGTAATCGCGCTAATGAGGCCGGAATGGGCGCCAAAACGCGGAAAAAGCCGAGGCAGTGACGTCCGGCTTCCGGATTGTGAAAAACAGCGCTCCCAGCCTTGCGGGGAAAAACTCATCGCTAGGGATGCTCTGCACAATTAGCCGGCGGATGTGCTTGCAATGAATCGTCGAGCCAGCGAGCATGTGGCGCATGAAACAAACTGACCTTGGACTGAACTTGTCGACCAAGCGCACCCGCAAGCGCGAATTCCTGGACGAGATGAACCGTGTGGTGCCATGGGCCGATCTGGTGATGCTGATCGCTCCGTACGCCCGGAAGGCAAGCGCGGCCGTCCCCCGTTCGCGGTCGAGGCAATGCTGCGCATCCACTTCCTTCAGCAATGGTTCGGCCTGTCGGACCCGGCGATGGAAGAAGCGCTGCACGACGTGCCGCTGTATCGGGAGTTCGCCGGGCTGGACAACTGGACGGTGAGGCTGCCCGACGAGAGCACCATCCTGCGGTTCCGTCACCTGCTGGAGAAGCACAAGCTGGCCGCTCAGATCCTCGCGCTGGTCAACGACATCCTTCGCGACAAGGGATTGATGCTGCGCGCGGGCACGGTGGTGGACGCGACACTGATCAGCGCACCGAGTTCGACCAAGAATGGGTCGGGCGAACGCGACCCAGAGATGCACCAGAGCAAGAAAGGAAACCAGTGGTATTTCGGCATGAAAGCGCACATTGGCGTGGACGCCGAAAGCGGGCTGGTGCACACGGTGCGGGGCACGGCGGGCAAGGTCAACGACGTGGTTGAGGGCAACAGCCTGCTGCATGGAGAGGAAACCGACGCGTTCGGCGATGCGGGCTATCAGGGCGTGGAGAAGCGTCCGGACGCGCGGGCGGGCGTGAACTGGCACGTAGCGATGAAGCCAGGCAAACGTCGCGTCCTGGACCAAAGCAAACCACTTGGCGCGCTCGTCGATCAGGTCGAGCGAATCAAGGCGGGCATCCGGGCCAAGGTCGAGCATCCGTTCCGGGTCATCAAGCGGCAGTTCGGCTACACCAAGGTCCGCTATCGAGGGCTGAGGAAGAACACCGCGCAACTCATGACCTTGTTCGCACTGTCCAACTTGTGGATGGCGCGCGGCAAACTGCTGGCTGCCGGGGCATGAGCGCGTTTCTGGCTCACGCCGATGCCTCGCGCGCAGCCCGCGAATGCTGCTTCGCGCGTGCGAGATAGCTTCGCTCCGAGCTGATAGGTTGGCGTCGTGGCGCATTCAGCTTCCTGTTAAACGGCCAAGCACACTCGATTCGCGTTTGTGCAGAGTATCCCTAGGGATTCTCTGCACAATTAGCCAGCGGATGTGCTTGCAATGAATCGTCGAGCCAGCGAGCATGTGGCGCATGAAACAAACTGACCTTGCTGAACTTGTCGACCAAGCGCAACCGCAAGCGCGAATTCCTGGACGAGATGAACCGGGTGGTGCCGTGGGCTGATCTGGTGATGCTGATCGCTCCGTACGCCCGAGAAGGCAAGCGCGGCCGTCCCCCGTTCGCGGTCGAGGCGATGCTGCGCATCCACTTCCTTCAGCAATGGTTCGGCCTGTCGGACCCGGCGATGGAAGAAGCGCTGCACGACGTTCCGCTGTATCGGGAGTTCGCCGGGTTGGATAACTGGACGGTGAGGCTGCCCCGATGAGAGCACTCCTGGGGTTCCGTCATCTGCGAGAGAAGCACCCGCTCAGATTCTTGCGCTGGTCAACGACATCCTTCGCGACAAGGGATTGATGCTGCGCGCGGCACGGTGGTAGACGCGACACTGATCAGCGCACCGGGCTCGACAGAATGCGTCGGTGTCGGGCGAACGCGACCCGGAGATGCACCAGAGCAAGAAAGGAAACCAGTGGTATTTCAGCATGGAAGGGCACATTGGCGTGGACGCCGAA
>NZ_LT984805.1:442180-599597 GCF_900250115.1 Cupriavidus taiwanensis
GTGTACGTTGAGGCTCGCCAAGTCTTTGCTTTTCCTTTGCTGTGCCGTCTTCGCTTGCTGCGCCGCCCAGCGACCTCGCCGAATACCTGTCGGGGTTTCGAAGCGCTGTGGCTGATATTGCCGGAACTGTCACGGTCGTCCGGGTCCGCCCAGTCACGATTGCGGAGAGCGGCGGCATGATGTCCGCGAAAGGCCAACACCATTTGTCAAAGCTAAATTGAAATCTATGGTCAGCCCGATCTTTGCAAGGTTGAGGTCGATGATCTGTGGCTTGCCTAAATCTATCCAGAGTCTGCTTGGAGATTGCTCTCCCGCTCCACGATGAAAGTCGCGCCCGGTAGTATTAAAAATGTCCGCACTTTGTGGTAGCTATACAATTTGTCAGGGTGTCCACCGGGCCACTGGGCCGTTGGGTCATCAATGTCAACGTCGCAAAGCCTGAATTAACAAATAATCCTGCGCGGTCAGCCCACCTTCAGCTCGCCGCGGCCACGGGGATTTGGTAATCACTGCGGCGGTACAGCAACGCCCACGCTATGCTTGCAAGCTTATTGGCCAAGGCACACGCGACGACGTTTGGATGGCGCCGTACGAGCATCTTCCGAAGCCAATCCCAAGCCATCCGTTCGTCGATGAAGACGTGTCATTACAGAGCATGCGCATTGAATCAGCAGGCAACGTATGCTTTTGTCGCCTCGCTTACTGATACCGAGCAGAGCCGGGCGACCGCCAGTACTGTATTGCCGCGGCACTAGCCTTATCGATGCGGCAATGTCACGCCCGGAGCGAGAATTCTTTGCATCCCCCAGTTCAGCGGCCAACAAGCTGTCGGTAATGGCTCCAATGCCCGGGATGGCAAGCAGGCGCAGAGCGTTGTCGTCTTCCTTAAGCTGCTGCGACAGTTCCGCTTGACCTGGTCGTCAAGGCACTTGAGCGGGACCAGAAACCAGCGTCGATCATGATCCGGCGCACCGTCTCGGTGGCCAGGTCGATGCCATGGCGCTCGCGCAGCTTCTCGGCGGCGAGCGTCGGGCCGAAGTCGGCGTAGCTGCCGCGAATCAGGCCGCGCACGCGGGACTCCAGCCCCGACGGCAGCTGGCGGTTGCTGTCACGGCCGCGCTTACGCGAGCCCAGGCCACTCGGACCATCCTCGCGGTAGCGCAGCACCAGCCGTTCCACCTGGCGCCGCGACAAGCCGAGCTTCTCGCGGCGCGCCAGACCGCCAGGCCATGGTCGACCACGGCCTGAATCACCTTGAGCCGATCGAGTTCGCGCATCGTCGTCGTGATGGTCTCGGGCTTGCGCATCGCGGCCTCCAGTCTCGGACAGACGGAAAGCCGCCAGCATGCCAGCCTGGGCAAGGGGTACGTCATTTCTATTTGGCTCAAATGCGACATTACTATTTGGGCCAACACGTGCTGTCAAAGCTAAATTGAAATGTCCGGTCTCTGGCTAAGTTGAAATGTCCGGTTGATCGGCTATTGGGTGAGCGTAGGGCGGTAGTGCTGTCCTGACGTGACTGAGTCCAAGCCGTGCTGCCTGAGCCCTGTTGAACTGCCAGCGCAAGCTGAATCAGTTTTCCGTTCCGTTAAGCGGCCACGGCTGCTCCTGCAGCCTTTGCAACGCTTCCAACATATCGTTCTGGCCGAGCGACCGCTGCGATTTCTTGCCGGGCGGCCGTCCACGCTTGCGCGGAACCCCTCCGTGCCAGGCACAGAGAGCGAACGCGTGTTATCGCGCTTCTCCTGCACGTATTGCGCCAACTGCAGCACATGTCCCAGGCGCTTGTTGTCCACGATCGCGCCCTGGTCCACTTCCGACAGCCGGTCATAGGTGGTGTAGGGCAGGGCGGCGCCATTAGCCCGCGGCTCGATCCTGCCATCTGGGTAGTGATAGACGTCGATGTAGCAGCCAGCCAGCTTGCGATGCTCCGGCGGGTCCGCCAGCAGGTAGAGCATCTTGTCGTACTGGATCGTCAGGCTCTTGGACACGCAGCGTGGCTCGCGCCACGCGAAGATCAGATCCCGATTCTCGTCCGGTCGCAGCGGTCGATGGGCGTTGTGGTTGTTGCGCGGCACCTTGGCAAAGCGCGCGTTGTAGTCGGCGATGAACTCCGCCATGAAGCCATTGGCCGCCTCCATGGTGCTGATGCCACGCAGGCGCAGCTCCTTGACCAGCCGGTCCTGCAAGGTCAGGTGTGTCCGTTCCACGCGGCCTTTTGCCTGGCTGCTGTTGGCGCAGATGCCTTCGATGTTCAGTTCGAACAAGGCCCGCGCAAACTGCGTATGGCCGTCGCCGCTAGTTGCTCCTTGCTTGTTGACCCGGAAAACGCTGGCCTTGTCACTGTAAAACGCCACCGGCTTGCCGTGGCGCTCCAGGTAGGCGCGGGTCGCCGCGAAGTACGTGAACGTGGCCTCCGAATGGGTAAAGCGCAGCTCCATGATCCGGCTGGTGGCGTCGTCGACATAAACGAGCAGCGTGCAGGCAGGCGCGCGTTCCTCAAACCAGCGGTGATCGCAGCCATCAATCTGAATCAGTTCGCCATAGCAGGCGCGCCGATTACGAGGCTGATAGACCTTGAGCGGGCGCTGTTTGCGCGGTACCCACAGGCCGGCAACCATCATCAGCCGCCGGACCGTTTCCTTCGCCAGAGTGAGCCCGTGTGCTTCGCGCAGCTTCTCGGCCGCCAGGGTCGGGCCGAAGTCGCATAGTGTTCCCGGATCAGGCCGAGCGCTGCGGCTTCGCGCTCGCCAGACAGACGGTTGTTGCTGGGTCGGCCGCGCTTGCGCGAGACCAGCCCGGCTGGGCCTTCCAGCCGGTAGCGCTCCAGTAACCGCCGCAGCTGCCGGTCAGTGATCTCCAATCGTTCGGCGGCCACGCCAGGCCGCAACTGACCATCCATGACCGCCTGGACGGTCTTGAGCCTGTCAATCTCGCGCATGCTTAGAGACCGTTTCAAAAAGACCCCGAGGGGGCTGTTAACCTTTTCGGCAAGCTGTTAACCTTGGCCATCTGAACGATGGGAACCGAGGGGATGAGCGCGCCGATCATCGATGACGAGCTGTGGGCACTGATCGAACCTTTGCTGCCGCCGCCGAAGCCGCGACGCAAGAAATATCCAGGCCGCCTTCCGGTTTCGGATCGAGCTGCGCTGAACGGCATCTTGTTCGTGTTCAAGACCAGCATACGCTGGTGCGACCTGTCGACCAAGTTGGGATTCGGTTCGGGTCCGACCTGCTGGAGGCGCTTGCGCGACTGGCAGAAGGCTGGCGTGTGGAAGCGATTGCACGAACTATTGCTGGCGAAGCTTCGCGAGGCCACGAACTCGATTTCTCACGAGTAGCCGTCGATTCATCGTCGGTGCGAGCCGTTGGGCGGGCGAAAAACTGGCCCGAACCCCACGGATCGCTCGCGACCAGGTTCCAAGCACCACATCCTCGTCGATGCAAATGGCGTCCCAATCAGCGCAATCCTGACCGGGGCGAATCGCAACGACGTCACCCAATTGCTGCCGCTCGTCGACGCGATCCCGCCCATTCGCGGCGTGCGCGGCCGACCGCTTCAGAAGCCAAAAGTCATCTACGCAGACCGAGGCTATGACTCCGAGCCACATCGTCAGCGGCTTCGCGAGCGCGGCATCAAGCCGGTGCTTGCCAAACGCCGGACTGAGCACGGTAGTGGTCTGGGCAAGTTCCGCTGGGTTGTCGAACGTACCCAAGCGTGGCTTCACAACTTTCGTCGTCTTCGCATTCGCTTCGAACGTCGAGCTGACATTCATGAAGCGCTCCTCAAGTTCGGCTGAATTCGATGCACCTGGTATTTCCAGTAGGCGTCCATGGTTGGGCCGAATGAGTCTTTCCCCTTGTCCCAGTGGTGGATTTTGATGCCTTCGTAGGTGTCGTAGGGAAATCCACAAGGAACTGGCACCTTGTTGCGACGCCCAGATCCGGGCCTCGAAATCCAATGGAGTACCCGCCATTCCTTACGCTCCCACTGCTTTGCAGTGCAGCATGACTATATCGCCATGCCCGCTGGCATTACATTTGCACAAGGGAATGCGCTCCGGATCTGCGGCCTTTCGCAACCGGGACTGCAAAGCAAGAAGGACATGACATCCACCAAGGAGAATATCCCATGGCGCTTTTGGAACGCGCAGCGTGGTACGACATTGCCCGCACAACGAACTGGACGCCGACGTACGTCGCCGAGTCCGACCTTTTCCCGGAGGTCATGGCAGGGGCACAGGGCGTGCCCATGGAAGTCTGGGAAACCTATGACGAGCCCTACAAGACATCGTATCCAGAATATGTCCGCATTCAGCGCGACAAGGACGCTGGCGCCTACTCCGTGAAGGCCGCGCTGGAGCGCAGCCGCATGTTCGAGAACGCCGATCCCGGCTGGCTGTCTATCCTGAAGGCACATTACGGCGCCATCGCGCTCGGCGAATACGCAGCGATGAGCGCCGAGGCACGAATGGCCCGCTTCGGCCGCGCGCCAGGGATGCGCAACATGGCGACGTTTGGCATGCTTGACGAGAACCGTCACGGGCAATTGCAACTCTACTTTCCGCACGACTACTGCCAAAGGATCGTCAGTTTGACTGGGCGCACAAGGCCTATCACACCAACGAATGGGCCGCGATCGCTGCCCGCAGTACCTTCGACGACCTATTCATGTCGCGCAGCGCGATCGAGATCGCCGTGATGCTTACGTTTGCCTTCGAAACCGGTTTCACCAACATGCAGTTCCTCGGGCTGGCGGCCGATGCGGCGGAAGCCGGCGACTTTACGTTCGCCAGCCTCATTTCAAGCATCCAGACGGACGAGTCACGGCACGCGCAGATCGGCGGCCCGGCACTGCAGATCCTGCTGGCCAACGGGCGCAAGGAGCAGGCGCAGCAGCTCGTGGACGTGGCCATTGCACGCGCATGGCGCCTGTTCTCCCTGCTGACCGGCACGTCGATGGACTACGCTACGCCGCTGCAGCATCGCAAGGAGTCATTCAAGGCGTTCGTGACGGAATGGATCGTCGGCCAGTTCGAGCGCACCCTGATAGACCTCGGTCTCGACCTGCCCTGGTACTGGGACCAGATGATCAATGAGTTCGACTACCAGCACCATGCTTACCAGCTGAGCATCTGGTTCTGGAGGCCAACCATCTGGTGGAATCCGGCCGCCGGCATGACGCCGGACTGCCGTGATTGGCTCGAAGAAAAGTATTCCGGCTGGAATGACACGTTTGGCAAGGCCTGGGACGTCATCATCGACAACCTGCTCGCGGGCAGGAAGGAGCTCACCGTCCCGAGACGTTGCCCATTGTGTGCAACATGAGCCAGTTGCCAATCTGCGCGGTGCCGGGCAGTGGCTGGAACGTCAGGGATTATCCGCTCGAGTACAACGGCCGCACGTACCACTTCAATTCCGAGATCGACCGTTGGGTTTTCCAACAGGACCCCGTGCGTTACCGCGACCACCTGACCCTGGTCGACCGTTTCCTCGCCGGGCACATCCAGCCGCCCGACCTGGGGGGGCACTCCTGTACATGAACCTCGCCCCCGGCGAGATTGGCGACGACGCACACCATTGCGCATGGGTGGCGGCATACCGCCGCCAGCGCGAACAGAACAAGACCGCCTGATGCGGCCATCAGATGGATAATGACATGGCACTGTTTCCAGTGATTTCGAATTTTCAATACGACTTCGTGCTGCAGCTCGTCGCCGTCGATACGGAGAACTCGATGGACGAGGTAGCGGCGGCCGCCGCGCACCATTCAGTCGGCCGTCGCGTAGCGCCTCAGCCCGGCAAGGTCTTGCGGGTGCGGCGCCAGGGGAGCGACCATTTCTATCCCCGCGACGCCCGGCTCGGCGACACCGATATCAAGCCGATGGAGTCACTCGAATTCATTTTTTGCGATGCATAAGGACACCAAAAATTTCCAGACAGTCTCCACACTCGACGAGCTGTGGGAAGGCGACATGGCCGAGGTCGTGGTGGACAGCCACGTCATCGTACTTGTCCGCCCACGAAGCGGCACGCCACGCGCATTCCAAGGCATCTGCCCGCACCAGGACATTCCGCTCGTAGAGGGAAATTTCGACGGGCGCGTACTGATGTGCCGGGCCCACCAGTGGACATTCGACGCCAACACAGGCAGGGGCATCAACCCCAGTGGATCCCGTCTCGCAGAGTATGCCATCAGGGTAGATGGTGACGACATACTTATCGCTGTCGAAGGCGTCGAACCACTGTTCGCCAATTGCTGATATTGCAAAGGAATCGATCATGAGCAGGGATCACAACACCGCCGAGGCGTACCGAAATAACCGCGTCGGCCCCGTGCTTCGCGCCAGCAGCATCACGTCCGGCGTCATCGAGGCCGCGCGGGAAGACAATCCGGGTAAGGAGATCCGTGTCGACGACAAGCTCGCATACGTGCGCATCGACACCGACGGCGAACTGATCCTGCGCCGAGCTACGCTGGAGGATACGCTGGGCCGCCCGTTCAGGATGTCCGAGCTGGAGGTCAACCTCAGCTCGTTCGCGGGCCGCATCGAGACCACGGACGACTACGTCCTCTTCTATTACAAAAAGACGCTGTAACCGGAGACGAGCATGACTACTCAACCGGACGTCCTCAAGCCGCTAAAGACCTGGAGCCACCTGGCCGCGCGGCGGCGCAAACCAAGCGAGTACGAGATCGTCTCGACGAATCTGCACTACACGACCGACAACCCCCACGCGCCGTTCGAACTCGATCCGAATTTCGAGATGGCGCAGTGGTTCAAGCGTCACCGCAACGCCTCGCCGCTGAAACACGCTGACTGGAACGCCTTTCGGGACCCCGACGAGCTCGTCTACCGCACCTACAACATTCTGCAGGACGGTCAGGAAACCTATGTGTCCGGTCTGCTGGACCAATTTTCCCAGCGCGGCCACGACTCCATGCTGGAGCACTCCTGGGCCGGCACGCTGGCGCGACTGTACACGCCGGCACGTTATCTGTTCCACACACTGCAAATGGGATCGGCCTACGTGACGCAGATGGCCCCCGCCTCCACGATCTCGAACTGCGCCGCCTACCAGACCGCCGACTCGCTGCGTTGGCTCACCCACACCGCGTATCGAACGCGAGAGCTGTCTCAGATCTTCAGCGACGTGGGCTTTGGCACCGACGAGCGCAGATGCTGGGAGCAAGATCCGGCCTGGCAGGGTTGGCGCAAGCTGGCCGAACACGCGCTCGTTGCATGGGACTGGGCAGAGTCCTTCGTCGCCTGCAGTCTAGTATTGAAGCCGGCGATGGAGGAAGTGGTCTTGCGCGGGCTTGGCGAGGCGGCGCGCCACAACGGCGACACCCTGCTCGGCTTGCTGACTGACGCGCAGCTTGCCGACGCCCAGCGGCACCGGGGCTGGGCCGGCGCGCTCGTCCGCATGGCCCTGGAGACCCCAGGCAATCGTGACGTGCTGGCCGGCTCGATTTCCCGGTGGGCGGGGCTCGCGGACGATGCGATTGCGGCCTACGGCGCGGCGTTGCCCGACGCGCCGAACACGAAGGCACGTGCCTGCGCGGCCGTGCGCGATTTCTGGGACATCATCGGCCTGGCGGGCCTGTAACGCAAGAAGTGTCGGGAGATGCGACTCGACAGCCAGCATTGGAGCCCTATGAAATGCCAGATCGATCCGAAGGCGGCGCGACGTTCACCGTAGACGCGGAAGAAGACACTCTGCTGCGCAGCCCCGCGCGCCGGCATGACCTGCCAGCGGCGGTTCGAGGCGCGTCCACTTCTTCTATGGCGCCCGGCGCTCCTATCGACGTCCTGGAGAAACTCGCCGAAGACGAGCGCCTTGCGCGCTGTCGGTGGTACTGTCCGTACCGCAGAGCGCCTGGAAGAGTCCAACGGGTTTTCGAGCGTACGCTGACAGCTCGGCTCGGCAGTTACGACTTCTATATTTGCAGGCCTCCTTGAGCGAAACCGCGCAGGTGCTCCCGATGCACCAGGTGCGGACCCAATCCACCCAAGTTTAGCCGTCAATAGAATCGCGATTTGCCCCGCGAACGCTTGACATGTGACGAGGTTCGAGCGGCCGCCGCCCTGCTTGCGCTGGCTGTTTAGCGCAAGCAGGGCGGCGGCCAATAGAGGATCGCTTCTCGATCTTCGCTTGGCTCTCATGCCCCTGACCGATTTGTTCGCTTCGCTTACCGAATATCTGCACACCAAGGTCTTTCACGATCTTGCTCGCCATCCCGAACGACCCTCCGCATTCACCCGTCAGCGCAAGCTCACTCTGCCGACACTGATCGCCTTCATGCTTGGCAACTTGCGCATGGGCGTACAAGCCGAACTCGATCAATTCTTCGCCGCGCTCGCGCGCCAGAACATCTTGCGCCGTTGCGTCAGTGAACAAGCCTTCGCCCAGGCTCGCAGCAAACTCAGCGGCGATGTCTTTGCTCACCTCAATGACTGGCTGCTTCGGCAGGTGTCAGACCATTTGCCGCGCTGGCATGGCTTTCGGCTAGTCGCCGCGGACGCCTCACACCTGCGTTTCGCCATCCGCCACAGCCATCTGCCTCGAGCCGCCACTCGCGATCAACTCGCCTTCGGCCTATACCTGCCCGGGGCCGAGATCATGCTCGCCGCCTCACTGCACAGCGTGCACGAGAACGAACGCCAGATCCTGTTCGAGCATCTGGACCGCCTGCAATCCGACGACTTGCTCTTGCTCGATCGCGGCTACCCCGCCCGCTGGCTGGTGGCCGTGCTCAACCAACGAAAAATCCCTTTCTGCATGCGCGCCGACGGTAGCGGCTTTGCTGCCGTGCGGCACTTCGTCCGCTCCGGTCGCGACGAGGCCATCGTCACGCTCCCGGCTCCAGCCCGAAATGACGCGCGCGACTATGAGTGTGCGGCTACTCCGCAGACCGTCCGGCTGATCCGGCAGATCTCGCCAGCCGGCAAGGTGCGCGTGCTCATCACCAATCTGCTCGACATGCACCACTATCCGGCTGCCACCTTCCGCGATCTCTATCACCAGCGCTGGCGCCTCGAGGAGGCGTTCAAACGCCTCAAACACCGCATGGCACTCGAACATCTGTCCGGCCTCTCGCAGTTGGCCGCCAGGCAGGACTTCGGCGCCAAAATCCTATGTGACAACCTGCACGCCCTATGCTGCCTCACCGCCGCGCAGGAACATGACATTGACTCGGACCATCGGATCAACCGTACCTACGCCATTACCGCGCTCAAACCTGTCCTGCCTGCGGTTCTGCTCGGCCTGCGCTGGGCCAGGGCTGCTCTGAATGAGACCTTGGCCTTGATCGCAACACGTATCCATCGCGTGCGACCGGATCGCGCCAAGCCCGTCCGCCTCGCCAGAAGCCTCATCATGCTGCCTATAAGGCTTGTTGATGCTTACAGTAACTTGGGTGGATTGATTTCTCCCCCCGGGATGTCGGATGGGATCGTTGAAGAATTGAGTAATCGCTATATTATTGACGCGCTCCGGCGACATAAGGTCAACGTCAGGGATATTTCGCTCATTATCGATGCAGCACCCGCCTCACACGAAGCATGTCAAGTATTTTCGATTCCCACTGCCTACCCAACATTGCGCCGCCTCTACAGCCTGAAAGCGAATAGTCCTACAACGTCAGTTATTGGCGTGGTCGAATCCCCGTTCGATCGGCTAGCTTGCTCTGCGAGCTTTGAAGCGACCTACTAAATCATGCCGCGTCGACCCTCGTCGTGATCAGCCTATTGACTCCCACACATGCTCGATATTGAAGTTCAGGAAGAGCCGCCTCATCACCGCATTGCCCCAACAATTTCCCTTTCGGCTGATGCTGAAAATCTCCTGATGCTACCTGTGCATGGCTTAATATTCATCGCTCACCTACCGGGCAGCTTAGACCGGTCGTCGCAAGTACAGAAGACTGGGCAGATTGCAGATTTTCATCTACGGCTTTGGCGGGTGTCGCCAACCAAGCGATTTTTCGAGGTCTGCTATTCAGCTCATTGGCAACGGCCTGAATCTCTCGAGTGCTCCAATGGGCCAGGACAACCGCTCGACCCGTTCGTGACAGGAAGGTTACTTTCAAGCGGCGTCCGAGCGGATCTGTACAACCTTGCCCCATGGCGTTAGTTCGGCGACGCGGGTGAAGTGGGAGGCGAGCAAATACGCCGCAGGTAAGCCTCCGAATCGAGATCATTCAGGTTGGCTAGAGCCACCGCCGAATAGACGGCGGCGCCGCGTTCGCTGCTACGTCCGTTGTCGACTGACTTAATGCGCAGCCCATCGGCTTCGTGGTATCGCTTTTGGACGATACCTTGCTCAGCGCCGAGCGTAGCCAGACCTCGAAGGCTTACGCCCGTTCCTGTCGGACACGCTTTCGCTCGTAGGGCGCTTCTCGCGGATGTCAGCGTCGTTCCTGCGTGCCAGGAGAGATAGTGGATCTTTCGTCTAGCATGGGCAAGACATCCAACCCCTGAACATGGCGTCTTTATAAATGGAGTTGTAGCTTGCGACCGTGTCGGTGCAGAATTCTTCTGAAGCCTTTCACCAGGGCCGAGTTCTGCGGGAAGAGCGGATCTGAGTTCCTCCCTGACATACGTTCATCGAGGTGCCAAGCGGAGCCCGGTGCGACGCGTCCGGCGTTCGCCCGACGGGGAAACTGCGCGCCAAACCAGTCACACCAGTTCCGCACCCACTCGGTGTTGAAGCTCACCCCGCACTGGATGTGAAGCTGTAATGCGTTGTATCGTGGCTCATCTGAACTGAGTCTGGAAAACCGGAAGTCGCCAAACACCCAGACTTCCAAGAGCTCAGCCGGATGAAAACCCATAAGAATGCCAACCTTCGCCCGCCGACCCGAGATCCAAGACATCACCGAACATGGTCTGAGTGTCCCGAAGCAACCGCTTAGCCATTGCGTTACAGCACCGACGGCTCAAGTGGCTGGGCCGTTGTCTGGCCGGTAGCGTGCCGACGCTTCGTCCCGGCCGGGCCGCTCGCCGTGGAGGACCCGTCCAAGGCCCTGTTGATCGTGGAGTTGAGCCAACGGCGTATGCTCCAGCGGCAAATCGCCCGCAATGTTGGTGTTTCCGAACCCACTGTAGCCGGTGCTCGCGCGCGCTAGCCTGTCCAGGCTCGCGGGTCTTCAGCCACGCGAGCCCGTCATGCGCTTTGAACAGGCCGCTCCGGGTGACCTGCTGCACATCAATACCAAGCTCGGTCGCATTTGAGCGGCCCAGCCACCGCGTGACCGGCAACTCCGCGATTCAATTGGCAGCAACACAAGTGCGACAAGCCGTCATGAGGTGTGCACCGCACTTAATCGATAACCTTAATTCCGTACGCCACTTCCGACCGTCGCTTTGCGCCAGCGGCTTTGGTCAAAAGGAAACATAAGGTAATCGCGCACCGTGATCGGTTCAGACTGGCTTGCGAGGCCAACTTCCGGCCACTCGTCCTTTGTCGGCCAGTACGCCGTACGGAAAATCGTGTCCCAGAGCGTCGTAAATGTCCCGAAGTTTCGGCCCCTGTGACGCGCTTCTATTGAATGGTGAATACGATGGAACTTGCCATCCCCGACGATGTATCGTAGCAGCCCAAGATGAATTCGCGTGCTCGAGTGAGACAAGTGGACCTGAAAGGCAATCAGCGTCAGGGCAACAGTTGGCACGACGCCAGATTCGAAGCGGATCAGAGCGAGCGGCATTGCGACGAAAAAAGCATAAATAAGCGGCTCAGATAAGTGATGAGCACAATTCCAAGCCGTCAGTTCGCGGATAGAATGATGGGTGGCGTGCATGCGCCACAGGAATGGAATAGCATGCTGTGCACGGTGCATCCAGTAGCGGAAGAAATCAGCGGCAATTGCGACTAGAACGCCTGAAAGAACGCCGAAGCCCGCGCTAATAATTGCGTTGTCAGAGTGAAACAACGTCCCGAAATTCACCGTCAGGAGCGGCTTGACCCCTAACCATTCAAGAGCCACAGCGTAGACGTGCCAGACAACTGCAGCGAACCCAAGGCGAATGATCCAATTTCGTACTCCGCGAACATATGACGCAAAACTGTATCGATAAGCCGGAAACATCAGCTCGAGCGCGACACAGACGGTAGCGAATATCGCTACGAACTTGAACGAGTTTACGAAAAACCCGGCCATCTGATTTACATCAAAAAGGTGCAATTGT
The DNA here is from genome assembly GCF_900250115.1 of Cupriavidus taiwanensis. Classification (NCBI taxonomy): domain Bacteria; kingdom Pseudomonadati; phylum Pseudomonadota; class Betaproteobacteria; order Burkholderiales; family Burkholderiaceae; genus Cupriavidus; species Cupriavidus taiwanensis. Next base: position 454,377 of record NZ_LT984805.1, read on the forward strand.
CTACTCCGTCAACGAGGCTGTATGCTTTCTGGTGGAGATTTTAGGCCAATGGAAACGCGATATGTCGCTCAAGCCATTTTCGCTCGGATCGCGCGCACAAAAACCAAGCAATCTTGACGTTACATTCCATGGCGTATTCACACAGAGATCTGCCACCGTTGGAATCTATCACGGATAGGTCGACATTTCTCGAAGTTTGGCAATCGATTGTTTGGATGGGACTCATTCGAATCCCAAATGACTCTCACACCTCCGCAGTTCTGGTCTACGCCGGAATCTCAGAAAATCCCGCCATAACGGCAAACGGGTTATGACGCAGGGCCGCTGTTCGATGAGGATTGTCGAAAAGGTGGCGGCGATCCTGACAGTATCGACAGACCCAATGTAGATTGGCTGGACCGGATCCAGATGTCGCTGAAGGCCGCCAGCGCCACATCGTACTAGCCATCGGTGTTGGTCGAGCGCATGGGCGTTCAAGTTTGGAGACGAGCCCGCCCAGGCCGCACACGCCGATGCCGGCCTTGAATACCGTTACGCCACCTGACAGATTGACCGCGAAGAAGAACGCCTTGGTCGGGACCATGTGCGACAGGATCGTTCTCGCGATCGCATTGCTTGCATTGATTCAGCGCGTTGAAGTTCGATATCTTTAAAACTCAAAGCCGAAATGCAAGACCTCGAATTTTCGGCCTCAGTGTGCGAGAACGGGTAGTTGAGGATATCTCCGACCGGACACGGTTCCAGGCCGGCATGGAGCGTTTAGCTTGGGAACTAACAGGCCGCTGAAATACCTCCAGCGGACGTCAGCGCGACGATTGGCTGAAGCGTTGCTTTGAGGATCCCATCCAATCCCACATTCATGCGCGGCGCAGATACCTTCACGGAAAGCTTGTTCACTATGCGGAGGCTGGAGGATTTCGTGCCGCAGTCCCATCCGCTGCGCTCGATCCGGACTATGGCCAACCAGGCGCTGGTGAAGATGGACCGGCTGTTCGCGCAGATGTACGAGGCCGATATCAAGGGTGGCCGCCCCAGTATCGCGCCGGAGAAGTTGCTGCGGGCCATGCTGCTGCAGGTGCTCTACAGCATTCGCTCTGAGCGCCAGCTCATGGAGCAGACGCAATACAGCCTGCTGTTTCGCTGGTTCATCGGGCTGTCGATGGACGACTCAGTTTGGGTGCCCACGGTCTTCACCAAGAACCGCGAGCGACTGATCAAGCATGATGCGGTGATCCAGTTTTTCAACGAGGTGCTGGCCATCGCGCAGAAGAAGAACTGGCTGTCGGGTGAGCACTTCAGCGTGGACGGCACGCTGATACAGGCGTGGGCAGGCCACAAGAGCTTCGTGCGCAAGGATGGCGACGACCAAGACGATGACGCCGGCGGCAACTTCAAAGGTCGCAAGCGCAGCAACGAGACACACGAATCCAAGACCGATCCCGATGCCAAGCTCTACCGCAAGGGCAAGACATCCAGTGAGCTGCGCTACATGGGTCATACCCTGAGCGACAACCGCCATGGCCTGGTGGTTAGCGCCATGGTGACCAAGGCGGACGGACACGCCGAGCGGGAGGCCGCAAAGGTCATGCTTAACGATGCCAGGCAGGTGATTGAAGACCTGAATGTGGAAGTCACCGTGGGCGCGGACAAGGGCTATGACGCGCACGAGTTCATTGAGGCCTGCCTGGAAATGAAGGTGACGCCCCACGTGGCGCAGAACACATCGGGTCGTCGCTCGGCCGTTGCTGATGCCATTGCTTCCAGCGCCGGTTATGCCGTCTCGCAACAAAAGCGCAAGCTGATCGAACAGGGCTTCGGGTGGGTCAAGACCGTGGGGCGCATGCGTCAGGTGATGGTGCGCGGTCTGAAGAAAGTCGATCAGATGTTTGTGCTGAGCATGGCCGCCTACCACCTCGTGCGCATGCGCTCGCTGGGACAAATCCGTCCGCAGTTGCAGTAATCGCGCTAATGAGGCCGGAATGGGCGCCAAAACGCGGAAAAAGCCGAGGCAGTGACGTCCGGCTTCCGGATTGTGAAAAACAGCGCTCCCCGCCTTGCGGGGAAAAACTCATCGCTAGCGCGATGAGTACTTCAGCAGCCTGCTAGGGAGGTGACTTGGCGGGCTTCGTGTCGATGGGCTTTGTTACTTTACCTAGGGATACTCTGCACAAACGCGAATCGAGTGTGCTTGGCCGTTTAACAGGAAGCTGAATGCGCCACGACGCCAACCTATCAGCTCGGAGCGAAGCTATCTCGCACGCGCGAAGCAGCATTCGCGGGCTGCGCGCGAGGCATCGGCGTGAGCCAGAAACGCGCTCATGCCCGGCAGCCAGCAGTTTGCCGCGCGCCATCCACAAGTTGGACAGTGCGAACAAGGTCATGAGTTGCGCGGTGTTCTTCCTCAGCCCTCGATAGCGGACCTTGGTGTAGCCGAACTGCCGCTTGATGACCCGGAACGGATGCTCGACCTTGGCCCGGATGCCCGCCTTGATTCGCTCGACCTGATCGACGAGCGCGCCAAGTGGTTTGCTTTGGTCCAGGACGCGACGTTTGCCTGGCTTCATCGCTACGTGCCAGTTCACGCCCGCCCGCGCGTCCGGACGCTTCTCCACGCCCTGATAGCCCGCATCGCCGAACGCGTCGGTTTCCTCGCCATGCAGCAGGCTGTTGCCCTCAACCACGTCGTTGACCTTGCCCGCCGTGCCCCGCACCGTGTGCACCAGCCCGCTTTCGGCGTCCACGCCAATGTGCGCTTTCATGCCGAAATACCACTGGTTTCCTTTCTTGCTCTGGTGCATCTCTGGGTCGCGTTCGCCCGACCCATTCTTGGTCGAACTCGGTGCGCTGATCAGTGTCGCGTCCACCACCGTGCCCGCGCGCAGCATCAATCCCTTGTCGCGAAGGATGTCGTTGACCAGCGCGAGGATCTGAGCGGCCAGCTTGTGCTTCTCCAGCAGGTGACGGAACCGCAGGATGGTGCTCTCGTCGGGCAGCCTCACCGTCCAGTTGTCCAGCCCGGCGAACTCCCGATACAGCGGCACGTCGTGCAGCGCTTCTTCCATCGCCGGGTCCGACAGGCCGAACCATTGCTGAAGGAAGTGGATGCGCAGCATTGCCTCGACCGCGAACGGGGGACGGCCGCGCTTGCCTTCCGGGGCGTACGGAGCGATCAGCATCACCAGATCGGCCCATGGCACCACACGGTTCATCTCGTCCAGGAATTCGCGCTTGCGGGTGCGCTTGGTCGACAAGTTCAGTCCAAGGTCAGTTTGTTTCATGCGCCACATGCTCGCTGGCTCGACGATTCATTGCAAGCACATCCGCCGGCTAATTGTGCAGAGCATCCCTAGCAAAGTTTCGGTAAACTGTGTTGAGGCCCGAATGCGAAGTTGGCAAAATGGGAACGTAGATCGATCCAACCGTGGTTTAAGAATTCATTGAAAAACGCTTGAATTTATTGCTGCATTCGTTGACACGGCCATCAATCATGAGCAAGTGGAATATGAAACAAAGAGGGCGTGCTATCGTCATGATTCAAGGCCTTCCGGGATCTGGCAAGACTACACTTGCTAGAATGCTTTTGGATTTAATTCCGACAGCCAGCTGGGTTAATGCGGATTTTGTTCGGGATAATATAAATCGTGACTTGACGTTTAGTTTTGTGCACCGAATCGAGCACGCTCGTCGTATGGCGGAAATCGCCAATCTGACGCTAAACTACGGTGCGAACGACCATTGCATTGTGGATTTTGTTTGTCCCACAACGGAAACGCGGAGAGCCTTTCTGGGGGCGGCAAAGTACCCAGTCTACACCGTGTTCATGAACACGATAACTGCTGACGAGTCTAGATTTGCAGATACGCGCAAAATGTATGAGGTTCCCACAGATTACGCGTTTCGGGTGAGCGGATATAAGACGGCGCAGGAATTGAGGGACGTTGCACGTACAATTCACTTGGTACTCCTAAGCAGATCCCCAAGTTTGTCGTTGACTAAACTCAGGCGGAGTCTTTGAATTTAATGGCAAATGAGTCTTGCGCGGAATAATATTAGTGCTGGTGCGACTCGGACCGAACCGGTCAGCAAATAGGCCTTCAATTTAGCCTATCACGTAATATCGGTGAAAGCCGCAGCCATGCTGCTACGGCAATTTGCGAAAGTAATAGGACATCTCTGCAACTGTAGCGATGCGAGTTATTCGGCGATTGTGCGTTTGGGGGCGGGTTCGAGCGGTAATCCTTGGCTGTGGGCATCTCGGTACCGGCCTTTCATAATTGTGCCCAATAAGTCTTGTTGGAGAGGCAAGTGTTCGCTGTCGCGCGAAACGCTCGCCAACAGTATTCGATCATGGATCTATCTGTAACCCGCGCGGTCATATCTTCGTCTTTGCAGTAGTCCGCGAGCGCACCCTTCAGCGCCTCTTGTAAAGTGCTGAAGAATGTGTTGCCCATGGAAATATTGCTCATGTAAGTTGCCGGGTAGCCTGTGTATATACCGTATTGAAGGCACCGTCGGACAAATGCACTTCCATGTCTTTGCGAAGGCATGACAATATCGAACATGGCGTCGCTTCCTAAGACACGCGCGGGTATTCCGAAGCTAGCGAACGACTCGTGGAACAACCTCTTGAGCACTGCGCCGCTATCCGCCAAGCGAGCTACAATGCCATCTTCTTCGAAAATTTGCTGCGTTAGATTAGCAGCTACGAAGGCTCGATTTTCACGTAAGTAGGTGTTGCCAAGATAAACACCATCCGCCCCGGACATGGCATCGGCCGTACCAATAACCGCAGAAAGGCCAATTCCCTGTGCGAGTCCTTCGGACAAGGTAATCAGGTCGGCCGGGACCCGGTGTGCTTGGCAGTAACCACCGTCGGCGTAACGAAGTCCGCAAAGCACCTCGTCAACGATCAAAAGCGCTCCATGCAGCATAGCCATTCTAGCGCTTTGGTGGAGTAACTCCGGAGGAAAGACCGATGGCTCTGGCGTGACTACAATTCCGGCGACTTTGCCTCTGTTCCAACTCAACATCTGCTGCAAGATATCTAAGTCATACTGAAAGTCCTGGATGTAATGGTCTTTGGCTGTAGAATCGTCAGACCACGGGTACCGTTGGAAGATGTCATGCCAACCGTGAAAACCGGCTGTTAGGATAATTGGTTGACCGGTTCGACGTCGTGCGATGCGGACAGCTGCCTCCGTTGCACAAGATCCGGTCCTCAAGAAGAAGGCCCTAGCAGGCCGCTGAAATACCTCCAGCGGACGTCAGCGCGACGACTGGCTGAAGCGTTGCTTTGAGGATCCCATCCAATCCCACATTCATGCGCGGCGCAGATACCTTCACGGGAAGCTTGTTCACTATGCGGAGGCTGGAGGATTTCGTGCCGCAGTCCCATCCGCTGCGCTCGATCCGGACTATGGCCAACCAGGCGCTGGTGAAGATGGACCGGCTGTTCGCGCAGATGTACGAGGCCGATATCAAGGGTGGCCGCCCCAGTATCGCGCCGGAGAAGTTGCTGCGGGCCATGCTGCTGCAGGTGCTCTACAGCATTCGCTCTGAGCGCCAGCTCATGGAGCAGACGCAATACAACCTGCTGTTTCGCTGGTTCATCGGGCTGTCGATGGACGACTCAGTTTGGGTGCCCACGGTCTTCACCAAGAACCGCGAGCGACTGATCAAGCATGATGCGGTGATCCAGTTTTTCAACGAGGTGCTGGCCATCGCGCAGAAGAAGAACTGGCTGTCGGGTGAGCACTTCAGCGTGGACGGCACGCTGATACAGGCGTGGGCAGGCCACAAGAGCTTCGTGCGCAAGGATGGCGACGACCAAGACGATGACGCCGGCGGCAGCTTCAAAGGTCGCAAGCGCAGCAACGAGACACACGAATCCAAGACCGATCCCGATGCCAAGCTCTACCGCAAGGGCAAGACATCCAGTGAGCTGCGCTACATGGGTCATACCCTGAGCGACAACCGCCATGGCCTGGTGGTTAGCGCCATGGTGACCAAGGCGGACGGACACGCCGAGCGGGAGGCCGCAAAGGTCATGCTTAACGATGCCAGGCAGGTGATTGAAGACCTGAATGTGGAAGTCACCGTGGGCGCGGACAAGGGCTATGACGCGCACGAGTTCATTGAGGCCTGCCTGGAAATGAAGGTGACGCCCCACGTGGCGCAGAACACATCGGGTCGTCGCTCGGCCGTTCCTGATGCCATTGCTTCCAGCGCCGGTTATGCCGTCTCGCAACAAAAGCGCAAGCTGATCGAACAGGGCTTCGGGTGGGTCAAGACCGTGGGGCGCATGCGTCAGGTGATGGTGCGCGGTCTGAAGAAAGTCGATCAGATGTTTGTGCTGAGCATGGCCGCCTACCACCTCGTGCGCATGCGCTCGCTGGGACAAATCCGTCCGCAGTTGCAGTAATCGCGCTAATGAGGCCGGAATGGGCGCCAAAACGCGGAAAAAGCCGAGGCAGTGACGTCCGGCTTCCGGATTGTGAAAAACAGCGCTCCCAGCCTTGCGGGGAAAAACTCATCGCTAGGGATGCTCTGCACAATTAGCCGGCGGATGTGCTTGCAATGAATCGTCGAGCCAGCGAGCATGTGGCGCATGAAACAAACTGACCTTGGACTGAACTTGTCGACCAAGCGCACCCGCAAGCGCGAATTCCTGGACGAGATGAACCGTGTGGTGCCATGGGCCGATCTGGTGATGCTGATCGCTCCGTACGCCCCGGAAGGCAAGCGCGGCCGTCCCCCGTTCGCGGTCGAGGCAATGCTGCGCATCCACTTCCTTCAGCAATGGTTCGGCCTGTCGGACCCGGCGATGGAAGAAGCGCTGCACGACGTGCCGCTGTATCGGGAGTTCGCCGGGCTGGACAACTGGACGGTGAGGCTGCCCGACGAGAGCACCATCCTGCGGTTCCGTCACCTGCTGGAGAAGCACAAGCTGGCCGCTCAGATCCTCGCGCTGGTCAACGACATCCTTCGCGACAAGGGATTGATGCTGCGCGCGGGCACGGTGGTGGACGCGACACTGATCAGCGCACCGAGTTCGACCAAGAATGGGTCGGGCGAACGCGACCCAGAGATGCACCAGAGCAAGAAAGGAAACCAGTGGTATTTCGGCATGAAAGCGCACATTGGCGTGGACGCCGAAAGCGGGCTGGTGCACACGGTGCGGGGCACGGCGGGCAAGGTCAACGACGTGGTTGAGGGCAACAGCCTGCTGCATGGAGAGGAAACCGACGCGTTCGGCGATGCGGGCTATCAGGGCGTGGAGAAGCGTCCGGACGCGCGGGCGGGCGTGAACTGGCACGTAGCGATGAAGCCAGGCAAACGTCGCGTCCTGGACCAAAGCAAACCACTTGGCGCGCTCGTCGATCAGGTCGAGCGAATCAAGGCGGGCATCCGGGCCAAGGTCGAGCATCCGTTCCGGGTCATCAAGCGGCAGTTCGGCTACACCAAGGTCCGCTATCGAGGGCTGAGGAAGAACACCGCGCAACTCATGACCTTGTTCGCACTGTCCAACTTGTGGATGGCGCGCGGCAAACTGCTGGCTGCCGGGGCATGAGCGCGTTTCTGGCTCACGCCGATGCCTCGCGCGCAGCCCGCGAATGCTGCTTCGCGCGTGCGAGATAGCTTCGCTCCGAGCTGATAGGTTGGCGTCGTGGCGCATTCAGCTTCCTGTTAAACGGCCAAGCACACTCGATTCGCGTTTGTGCAGAGTATCCCTAGGGATTCTCTGCACAATTAGCCAGCGGATGTGCTTGCAATGAATCGTCGAGCCAGCGAGCATGTGGCGCATGAAACAAACTGACCTTGCTGAACTTGTCGACCAAGCGCAACCGCAAGCGCGAATTCCTGGACGAGATGAACCGGGTGGTGCCGTGGGCTGATCTGGTGATGCTGATCGCTCCGTACGCCCGAGAAGGCAAGCGCGGCCGTCCCCCGTTCGCGGTCGAGGCGATGCTGCGCATCCACTTCCTTCAGCAATGGTTCGGCCTGTCGGACCCGGCGATGGAAGAAGCGCTGCACGACGTTCCGCTGTATCGGGAGTTCGCCGGGTTGGATAACTGGACGGTGAGGCTGCCCCGATGAGAGCACCATCCTGGGGTTCCGTCATCTGCGAGAGAAGCACCCGCTCAGATTCTTGCGCTGGTCAACGACATCCTTCGCGACAAGGGATTGATGCTGCGCGCGGGCACGGTGGTAGACGCGACACTGATCAGCGCACCGGGCTCGACCAAGAATGCGTCGGTGTCGGGCGAACGCGACCCGGAGATGCACCAGAGCAAGAAAGGAAACCAGTGGTATTTCAGCATGGAAGGGCACATTGGCGTGGACGCCGAAAGCGGGCTGGCGCACACGGTGCGGGGCACGGCGGGCAACGTCAACGACGTGGTTGAGGCCAACAGTCTGCTGCATGGCGAGGAAACTGACGCGTTTGGCGATGCGGGCTATCAGGGCGTGGAGAAGCGTCCGGACGCGCGAGCAGGCGTGAACTGGCACGTGGCGAAGAAGCCAGGCAAACGTCGCGTTCTGGACCAAAGCAAACCGCTTGGCGCGCTCGTCGATCAGGTCGAGCGAATCAAGGCGGGCATCCGGGCAAAGGTCGAGCATCCGTTCCGGGTCACCAAGCGGCAGTTCGGCTACACCAAGGTCCGCTATCGAGGGCTGAGGAAGAACACCGCGCAACCCATAACCTTGTTCGTGCTGTCAAACCTGTGGATGGCGCACGGCAAACTGCTGGCTGCTTGGGCATGAGCGCGTTTCTGACTCACGCCGATGCCTCGCGCACAGCCCGCGAATGCTGCTGCGCGCGTGCCAGAAACCTTCGCTCCGGGCTGATAGGTTGGAGTCGTGGCGCATTCAGCTTCCTGTTAAACGGCCAAGCACACTCGATTCCCGTTTGTGCAGAGCATTCCTAGGAGACTCTGCGGCTTCTTCAAAGTGTTTCCGATTTACAACGCTCGGCGCGCTCTCGTTGCAGCTGCCGTGCCGCACTTGCGGGGTAACGACTCTGGGGAGAGGCTTTGGTAACATCGGCGCTCAATCGGCCAAAAGCGTAGTATTAGTGGCTTATGCGGCGCTTTTTCTGTGACTAACCCAACGAACAGTAGCCATGGATGGCTAGAAATCTCTTGCGGAACTTACCACGGTGGTAAATAATCGAAAGAACGTAAGCCAATACGCCGGAGCGAGTCCCTCAGATGTAGGTGGAGGCAGTCGTAAAATTCAGGGGAAGGCAGATGGGCCTCTTTACGATCCTGCGGCACTCATCGCGCTGCTCGAGGTTGGGGCGGATGGCGAGAACTATGCGCCAGTCATTCCATTCACCGAAAAGTGCGCTAGGGACGTCCAGAAGTATGAGCTGGACGCAAGAGAGCTAGCCACTCTGGTGAAGGACGCTGTTCGGTCGGGCACTTTCAAGGGCTCTGAATGGTGCGAGAAGCAGCCGGGCGGCCCTTGGGCGGCATGTGATGTCTATGTACTGATTCGCCAGGAATGGAATGAGTACGCCTACAAAGACATCACTCAGGAGTACTACGTCAAGCTAGCCAACAATCGTACTGGCAAGCTGATCCTACTCGTATCAATGCATCAGTAACGGGAGATCCAAATGACTACGCATGTTCTCTGCGATGTGTGCGGGGAAGGCCATGTCGCGTCCGTGTATGGACAAAATGAGATCGAGCACAAGGGCGCAACGTTCTCTGTGCCATTTGTCATGTCGCACTGTGAGGAGTGTGGCAGTGACTACGCGTCAGCGTCTGACATGCGTCAGAACAAGCGCGCGGTAGTGGAGCTTCGTAAAAAGCTAGAGTGTCTTCTGACCGGGCAAGAGGTTCATGCCATCCGTGTCGGCGCAGGCCTGAAGAAGGTACAGGCAGTAAAAATATTCGGTGGTGGGCCGGTCGCCTTTTCGAAGTACGAAGCGGATGATGTGACCCAATCCGCATCAATGGACAAACTCATCCGCGTAGCTGCACAGGTCCCGACTGCATTGGCATGGCTTGCTCATGCGGCAGGTGAGGAAGAGGTTGCGACGGCGATCTGTTCCAAGGAAGTGTCCCGAATCTCTACCATCCTGGAAGCGGATGGAGTGTTAAAGGACGCACGATGTGTGGTTCACGCGGTCCTCAAACATACGCTGTTAGATTCTCCCATTTCCTGTTACTCGAAGGTCTTTGTATCCGAGAGCAGCGAAGAGGATGAACTTGCAGTTGATGTGCAGACAGGCGGGACAGTGCATAGTATGGCCCGCTTTGTTCAGCGCAAGAATGCAGCCTACGAAATGTCGCTCGATTATGACGCTCCAGCTTCGAACTTGCCTGCGGCACTGAAGAGCATGCAGAGCTATAAGTTAGAAGCAGCCTAAGGTATGAGACCGAGTCCATTAAAGCTCAATTCGCTTAGATTCTTGCACGTGAGCGTCTATCCCAGAAATGAGCCTGAGACGCTGGATCCAGTAGAGAACCCCGCGCCAATTGATACCTGGGGAGCAAATATTCATTGTTCCCTTACCCATGCCGAAGCTGATAAGCTAGAAGGCGGGGAGGTCCGCGACTATATGGTTGCGTTAGGGATTCAAGTCAGTGACGGCCCGGAGAAAGAAGTTCCTTACAAGATTGATGTCGAATGTGTGGGATATTTTTCGATACCAAATGGGTTCCCTGACGCGGCGGAACGTCTCGAAATCGCTGTTGTGAATGGTGCGTCTTTGCTCTATGGTGCGATCAGAGAGCAAATCGCAACCGTTACAAGTCGGTGTTGGTACGGTGAGCTACGATTGCCATCGCTGAATTTTCGAGAGGATGGCCCAGCGGCTCGCGCTGCGGCAGAGGCGAAGCGGCGCGCTGCAGAAGAAAAGAGCGGTGCAACTCAACCATCTGCCGATCCAGAGTGATGTAACTTTGCATCATGTCTTGACAAAGCGGCCCGCAATTATGCGGGCCGTTTGCATTTCTGGTGCTAATGCCCGATGGTCTGAGTTGATCCGCGGTTCTCCATGCGCAAGTCTTTCCTCGGTAAATTGCGAGACCACTCAGCTTATGAGTAAGCGAGTCGCAAGCACCGTCTGTACCGTTCAGTAGAGTGGCGCCAAAGTAGTTCCCACCAAATAGTGATGGGAACTACTTTGTCACAGTTACAGGAAGTACCAGTTGCCGGCGGTCGCAAAGGCCGGCCGAACTACAACGAGGAATTCAAGCGGCGATTGGCAGCCGCTGCGTGTGAGCCGGGTGTCTCGGTATCGAAATTGGCGCGCGAGCATGGCATCAACGCGAACATGCTGTTCACTTGGCGCCGACGCTATCGAACGGAGCAGTGCCAGGAAGCTGCGGTGTTGTTGCCGGTGACGGTTGAACGCCCAAGCTCGCCACCCGGTCCGATGCCAATGAGTCCGGGCGCTGCGGTTTGCGAGCCGACGCCGCCGCACGGCGCCATCGAGATCCGCCTGGGCCGAGCGGTGATTCGCATCGAAGGGGCAGTCGACGCGAGCACGTTGCGTACGGTACTGGACCGTTTGACGCCATGATCGGGTTGCCGGCGGGAACACGCATCTGGATCGCTGCAGGCGTGACCGACATGCGCTGTGGATTCAACGGGCTCGCCGCGAAGGTGGAGGCGACTCTGCAAGAGAGCCCATTCTCCGGCCATGTCTTCGTCTTCCGCGGCAGGCGCGGCAACGTCATCAAGGTGTTGTGGTCAACGGGCGATGGACTTTGCTTGCTCTCGAAGCGCCTGGAGCGTGGACGTTTCGTCTGGCCGAAGGCCGACAGCGGCAAGATCCACCTGACGCAAGCGCAGTTGTCGATGCTGCTGGAGGGGATTAACTGGAAGCAGCCCGAGCGCACCTGGCCGCCACAGTCGGTGTTGTAAACCTTGCGGCATGTGCGTAAACTGCCGCGCATGCCAATCGACCCCAGCGATCTCCCCGACGACATTGAGGCCCTGAAGGCCTTGGTGTTGGCACAGCGGGAATCGATCGTACTCATGGAACGGGCCTTGGCGGTCCGCTCCATGGAGATCGAGCAGCTAAATCTGCAGATCTCAAAGCTGAGGCGGATGCAGTTTGGCCAGAAGTCCGAGAAGCTGGATCGACAGATTGAACAGCTTGAGACCCGACTGGAAGATCTGCTGGCCGAGGAAGGTGCGGCTGAAACCGAAGTCGATCCGCAGGCAACCCCTTCTGTCCGGAAGAAAGCGGTACGCAAGCCGTTGCCGGAGCACCTGGAGCGGGAGGAGCGCATTCTCGAGCCCGAGACCGAAGCCTGTCCAGAGTGCGGCGGTAAGCTCAAGCCGCTGGGCGAGGACATCTCGGAGCAACTCGATATCATCAGCAATTCATTCAGGGTGATTCGGCAGGTGCGGCGCAAGAAGGCCTGCGCCTGTTGTGATTGCATCGTCCAGGCTGCGGCGCCAAGCCGGCCGATGAGCGCGGCATTGCCACGGCGGGACTGCACGCTCACATACTGGTTGCCAAATACGCTGATCATCAACCGCTTAGATAGCGTCAAGCAGGACGGCCGGTCCAGCGACAATCATTTTGGCCGGTTGGCCGGGATGATTGTCGGTGAGTGTTAGGTCATGGTTGTCGCTCCGTTATCGATGTCGCGGTGATTGTCGTTGTCGCTGGATGATTGTCGTCGGCGAGCAGACTGCTTGTCGCTTGCGGTGCGCCGACGGTAGCTTTCGACGTTCATTTCAAAGATCGTCGAATGGTGGACGAGTCGGTCAATCGCGGCGATGGTCATGCCGGGGTCAGGGAACACGTTGTCCCAGCCTGAGAACGGCTGGTTGGCCGTGATCAGCAGACTGCGCCGCTCATAGCGCTCGGCGATCAGTTCGAATAGGACACTGGTTTCGGCCTGGTCCTTGCGGGCGTACGACAGGTCGTCCAGGATGATCAGGTCAAAGCGGTCGAGCTTGGCCAGGGCTGCAGGTAACTGCAGGCTCTGCCTGGCTGCCTGCAGCTTCTGGACGATCTCGCTGGTACGCGTGAACAGTACCCTGTACCCAGCGTCGATCAGGGCATGCCCGATGGCCGATCCGAGGTGGCTCTTCCCACCGCCCGGCGGGCCGAAGATCAACACATTGGCACCTTTCTCCAGCCAGGAATCACCGCTCGCCAGTGCCATCACGTGCGCCTTGGAGACCATGGGCACAGCACTGAAGTCGAAGGCAGCCAGCGTCTTGGTTGGATCCAGGCGGGATTCGGTTCGGTGTCGTTCGATACGCCGCTTGGCCCGTTCGGCCAGTTCGTGTTCGAGCAAGGCGCCAAGCAGCCGGGTTGCCTGCCAGCTTTCCTTGTCGGCGCGCTGTGCGAACTCTGGCCAGAGCCGGCCAATGGTGGGCAGGCGCAGTTCGTTGAGCATCAACGTCAGGCGGGCGGCATCAATTGGGAGCGGCGCGTTCATGCTGCGACCCCCTGGCCCAGCAGGGCGTCGTAGCAACTGGTCGCCGGCATCTGGACATGGATGACGGGGTGATCGGCTTGCCGCGGCGAGAACTCCTCGCGCAGCGCTTCCAGATCCGGCAGATCACCATCGCCCAACATGGCTTCCAGGCGCACGGCCAGCACGGCTTCGATACCGTCCATGGCCGCCAGCTCAAGCAGGCCAACCATCGTCTTGCACGCGTCGCGTTGCGACAGCCGGGCATCAAGCTGCTCCCAGGTTCGCCGATAGGCCTCCCGAGGGAACAGATCGTCCCGGAACGCCAGGCCCTTGAAGGCCTGCGGCTTACGTTTGAGCCCCTCAATGAAGTGCCGATAGTCGATAGCGCGGCGGGTGCTGTGCGCGGCGTGGGAGCCCCGAGGAGTGCTGAACACCATGGCTCCGGACAGGTAGCAGTCCAGTCGGTCGCCGTACACACGCACCTTCAGACGGTGACCAATCAGGCGGGACGGCGCGCTGTAGAGGATGCCGCGCACGGTGAATGTGCTGCAACGGGTGACACGCGCTTCCTCTTCGGCAAAGTCCGTCGTGCGCCGGGGAGGCAGGTCCGTCAACTGCTCGCGCTCGAGACGGAACGCCGCTGCATGACGCCGGTTACGACGCATCACGACCTCGCGCAGGAGCGCCTCATAGGCGGCTCGATCCTCGAAGTCCCGGTGGCCGCGCAGCATCAGTGCCTGGTCGACAGCCTCCTTCAGATAGCGGTGGGATGATTCCACACTGCCGTTCTCGTGGCCCAGGCCGCGGTTGTTACGGGTGCCGGTCATCCCATAGTGGTCCAGCAGGGCTTCGTAGCGCGTTGTGAAGTCCTCCTGCTCCTTCAGGTTCTTGAACGCCGCCGAGAGGCTGTCGGTGCGATGTTCTCGCGGGCAGCCGCCGGCCTGCCAGAGCGCGTTCTGCAAGCCCGAGGACAGCGCCTCGAAGCTCTCTCCGCCTTCAACCACTTGGGCGTACTCCCAGCGCGAGAACGCGAACACGAAGTGATACAGGCGGTGAGGGAATGGAACGCCGGAGATGGTGATGCCCAGCGCCTGCATATCGGTGAAGTCCGACAGTGCCCGGATCCCCGGCGCGTGTTCCTGTGGGAAGAAGACTTCTTTGGCCGGTCCAGACACAGCCCGCCACTTGCTGATGCGCCGTTCGAGCGTGCGGCGCATGCTGTCAGGGTATTGGTCGGGATGGTCGTCCTGGAGCTTGCGCAGAATGGTGATGGCTTGCAGGCGCGGCTCGCTAGCAAGCATCGGCACGACCTCGGTGTCCCAGACCTCGACGAATGGATCGGGCCGCGAGCGCCAGTAACGGCGGGGCTTCTGCGAAGGCAGTTGGCTATCACGTTCGATACGCCGGGCACTGCGCACACTGATGCCGGCCTTGGCAGCGGCAATCTCCTGGGTATGCTGTTTGCGTTTGGACATGTAGAGGCTAACCTGTTGGTCGGTAATACGGGTTCCAGACATGGACTGACCGCTTATTGATGCGATCAGCCATCGTAGAACCCGGCCAACTCGGCGCCGCCGGTGGCGGAAACTCTCCGGCGGCTACGCCGCCTCCGAGTTCCCGCCACCGGCCAAGATGTTTGTCGCTACGCCGGACAAAATGATTGTCGCCGCCCAACCGCTGTACCGCCAAGCCGCTATCTATGCTCGCCAGGGCGTGGAGCTGGACCGCACGACCATGGCGCGCGGGGTCGGCGCTTGCGGTGCGCTGGTACGCCCCCTCGTCGAGGCTTTGCACCGATACGTGATGATGCCCGGCAAGGTGCACGCGGACGACACGCCGCTGCCGGTACTTGCGCCAGGTAAGGGGCAGACCAAGACCGGAAGGCTATGGGCTTACGTGCGAGACGATCGCGCATCGGGTTCGGATGCTGCGCCTGCGGTCTGGTTCGCCTACACACCAAACCACCAGGGCCAACATCCCCAAGCGCATCTGGCCGGCTTCCGCGGCATCCTGCAGGCAGACGCGTATGCGGGCTTCAACGCTGTTTTTACCGATGGCAGTGTGCGCGAAGCAGCTTGTATGGCTCACGCGCGCCGTAAGGTGCACGATCTGCATGTCCGCAAGGCAACGCCGACCACAACGGAGGCGTTACGCCGGATCGGCGAGCTCTATGCCATCGAAGCGGAGATCCGGGGTAAGCTGCTGGCGCCTTTATGCCGAAGAGCTACCTGCCGTGCGTCAAGACCGATCCCGATGCCAAGCTCTACCGCAAGGGCAAGACATCCAGTGAGCTGCGCTACATGGGTCATACCCTGAGCGACAACCGCCATGGCCTGGTGGTTAGCGCCATGGTGACCAAGGCGGACGGACACGCCGAGCGGGAGGCCGCAAAGGTCATGCTTAACGATGCCAGGCAGGTGATTGAAGACCTGAATGTGGAAGTCACCGTGGGCGCGGACAAGGGCTATGACGCGCACGAGTTCATTGAGGCCTGCCTGGAAATGAAGGTGACGCCCCACGTGGCGCAGAACACATCGGGTCGTCGCTCGGCCGTTGCTGATGCCATTGCTTCCAGCGCCGGTTATGCCGTCTCGCAACAAAAGCGCAAGCTGATCGAACAGGGCTTCGGGTGGGTCAAGACCGTGGGGCGCATGCGTCAGGTGATGGTGCGCGGTCTGAAGAAAGTCGATCAGATGTTTGTGCTGAGCATGGCCGCCTACCACCTCGTGCGCATGCGCTCGCTGGGACAAATCCGTCCGCAGTTGCAGTAATCGCGCTAATGAGGCCGGAATGGGCGCCAAAACGCGGAAAAAGCCGAGGCAGTGACGTCCGGCTTCCGGATTGTGAAAAACAGCGCTCCCCGCCTTGCGGGGAAAAACTCATCGCTAGCGCGATGAGTACTTCAGCAGCCTGATAGGGGATACGTGATTTGAAAGCAGCCCAGCCCCATGAACTATGTCAAAGAAAATGTTCGCCACCATACAACGACTCGTGCAGGGCTGGACATTCGGTTAAGAAATTTGCTGAGCCACCCAATGGCTCGGCGTAAGGCTATTCAGCTTTCATGGCGAATATGCAGACGCTATTCATCACAGTCGCCCCAAGGCGGAATGGTGAAGTGCGCAATCACTACTTGAAGACGGAGTGTACTCAGTCGCTTCCTTCAATATCTCTGCTTCCTGTGTCTTTTTTCCCAAGAGCCTTTGCAACTCTCGAATCTCGTTCATCGCGGCGGCTAATTGAGATGCGGGAACCAAAGCCTCGCCGATATTGTGAGGGGCCAGAGTACCATCTTGGTACTGCTTCCGCCATGCGGACACTTGATTGGGATTGACTTCATGGCGCCTGGCCACCTCTAAGACGGTTACACCTGGTTCCAGGGTTTCCTGCACAATAGCAAGCTTTTCATGCACGGACCGCCGCCGCCGCCGCTCTGGCTCGCTCAAGGCCTCGTTTCCTCCTTCAGAAGGGTTGGACTTCAAACTGGTCACAAAATATCTCCTCTAATTTAAAAACGTCCCTAGGTATCATACGAGGCAGGCATGTCTTGGTGAACACGCTGACATTAGCTAGCTCACCGTTCCATTAACTCATCAGGCAGCACTACCGCGGACTCTTTAGTTTCCAGCCAATTGCGTAAAGCATGAAAACGAAATATTAAAACCCATGCGTTACATGGCCCAAGAGACTGAAACTGAAACAAGGAACGCCGCACGTTTTTGATTTGCCTTAGCATGCTTCAGCATCTGATACATGACAGGTGACTAGAATGAGGCGTCTTGTGGCTTGCAAAAACCTGACGCAGCCTGGAGTCGATGACTTCGAAGAAGTACCATCACTACCTTGCAAATAACGCCTCAGCAATTCTTCGAGCGAGCTTCGCACCAATGTTGGTGGAACCCGGAGTTGTAAGTCATTTGAATGAAAAATCATCAGCCGCCTCCAGGAAGTCGGGATTGTAGAGGGCGTACCTCCGGACGTAAAATGAACTGTATTCAAATCGTTATGAAGCTCGCTCATGAGGGTATGTGAAGACCGCTGCTGCAATAGAAAATGAGTACGGTACAGCACATCCATGACGCGCCCCTTCATGTATCAGAGATGCCCTGTGCCGGCATATGCCTTGACTATAGCGGGCACTTTGCTTGCCTCATAAGGCGTTATCATGCAGGACGAGGCCTTGGACTTTGATGAGTGAATTATATTTTTTCTCAGCGCTTCAAATGCTTCCATTACGGCAGAGTATTGCGTAAAATCGTTGTTCGAGGGTTCAGGGATAGCGACATTGCCGAGGCAAGGGCGACCGGCTTTTTCTTTGCACTCCCGCTGGGCTACAGCGCCGAGACTACCGAGCGCTCCAAAGATATAGCCATCGTCAGGCAAAATTGGAAAGATCACATTATCAAAGTAGTTCGCCTCGACAAAAAGATGTGCTTTTTCACTCGAGTCGATCGCATGCCAAGAACCATTC
Source organism: Cupriavidus taiwanensis (assembly GCF_900250115.1). Classification (NCBI taxonomy): domain Bacteria; kingdom Pseudomonadati; phylum Pseudomonadota; class Betaproteobacteria; order Burkholderiales; family Burkholderiaceae; genus Cupriavidus; species Cupriavidus taiwanensis. The sequence continues at coordinate 472,245 of NZ_LT984805.1, forward strand.
TGGAAATAGTTATTAACCACATGCACAATGGCATCGCTGCCAGAAACTTTCGGTGCTCGCCCGGAAAAATCATGAATCCAATTATTGGATAAAGTAATATTTTGCTTTTTTGCAGTTAGCAAGATATTCCAATAATGTTTCCCGTTGCACTCAGGTGAGTAAGCGCTTGTGCCGTCGAAATTATTCCACGAAATAGTGACGTTGATTGCAGGCCTGAAGTGATCGACAATCATTTGTCGGCCAATATTGTGGAAGGTATTATGATCTATCCAAACTCGGTCCACCCCTTCCAGCGATATTGCGTCGCCACCAAAAACGATGCCGTTATTAATGTCACTTATCGTAAGATTTCTTATTTCGACGTTGCGGGAGTTCACCAGACGCAGTCCCTTTCCCTTTAGCGCTGCGGACGAGCTGGCGCCAATTAAGGTCTTATTTGAACCGACCGATAGCGGATTTTTCCCGGCCGCATCGTAAGTAATCCCTGTGACTTCTTTTCCACTGCAATGCCTATCGTTCGCATCGACAAGGATCAATGCTTCCGGCTCGTACGGCGTCGGACATTCACCTTTTATTTTGCCGGGATAACAGCCACGCTCCGAGGAGGTTTTTTCTGTCCCTGTGTAGTCAATCGTTGTTGCGATTCTTATGATGCGTGGAGTTGCATCAGAGCATACTCCTTCCGCATTAAATGAATTACACAGGGCATTCTTCAGTTGCTCCCGGCCATCAATTGGATCTGTGATATTCACGACTTCCCCGCCCATCCCGCCGATCGTTGCTGCGCCGAACCCTTTCGGCCGACTAAAATCAAATTCCGTTGCGCACGATCCGGATAAATTAAACAGGAAGGCCGCCGAGCCCAGCACCAGAGTCGCTCGCTTGAATGCCATATGAAATAACATATAATTCCTTGTCAATATTTAGACATTGCCAATAATTGAGGTTTCCTATTTTCGGCTTCCATAGGTCCGGGGTTATGCAGCCCAATCTGTCGCCTGCTGAACAGTGAGCCAGTCCTGCAGGAACTGAGTCGGCGATTACGAAGGTGAGGGACGAATGACGACCACTGCGGTTATAGAACACTTCGATGTATTCGAACAGGTCCGCAGCGGCCTCACGTTGCGTCCGGTACCGCGTGGAAGGAGTTCGTTCGTTCTCCAAACTGTTGAAGAGCTCTTCGTCGGCGCGTCCCAACAATTTCCCCATGCCGGGCCTGCGGCGGAACCACGCCAACACATCCGCCACAAGGTCCGCCGTCATGCGCGCCTTGATGGACCAGCCCACGACTTCCCGATTCAACAGATCCAGCACCAATTCAGTGCCGGCTAAATCAACCCGTCGCGAGATGCGATGGTGGCAAATTCTGGGAACTTCAGGGTAGAATCTCGCGCGTCGCTACAGGGCCGGACGCTGTGTTGGTTGCAGGCAGCGGACTCATAATCCGCCGGGGATATCCCACCGTGGGTTCGAATCCCACCCGGCCCACCAAGCGCGATATCTTTCATAGCTCTTCGACTCTTCGCCAGGAACGGCGATATCCAACCAATCTGTAGCTTCACGTTCTCGAAGCTATAAAGGCGCACGACGGCCGCTGGACAGACAAACCAGGCACTGCGGGTATTGCATCGACCAAGTCTTCGAGGACAACCGAGTCGTGCCGATTGAAACCGATGACAGTCAGTGCCCGAGGAACGCCTTGCCGGTCTACGATGAGATGGCGTTTGCTGCCTAATCTGCCGCGATCTGTGTGGTTGGGCCCGGTATGCTCGGTGCTCGGGGCTGGCGCATTGCTGCGCTGGCAAGCTTCGCCCGACTCCACTCATCCCAGGTTCGGCGCGCTCGCGAGCAACACGGACGGTCTCTGTGCGCTTCACCTGGGAAAGCGTCGGCAACAGACAGACGCGCGCCACCCGCAGCAGGGTGCGGCTATAGCAGCGCGTGTCGCAAAAGTCGACTGTGGTCAACCACATCAAGTCACACCGGGGCAATATGTCCCTGTTCAGGGAGCGTTTGAACTGGCTGGCAATGACGAAGCCCGATCATAGCAGGAAGACCGCGCGCTTCGACGTCGGCTTGGGTCGACCCCGGAGCAGCTGCAGTAGCGGGCCGGCAGCAGCACTAGGAGTCGATATGTGTCAACAGGCAAGCACCTGCAATGTGCGTTGGTGCCCGTTACGCCGGGGTACGGGGTGACAATTTGCATACTGGGCGGTAATCGCGCCTGAACTGCGATTTTCTCCGACGCAATTGAGGCGGCGCGGGCGCCAATCCCATCATGACTTCGAACTGTAAATCTTATCTATTAAATTCGCATAAGTGTCAGGGCTCACTCCAGATTTGCTTAGCCTTGCGCGCAAAGTCCTACCTTTGATTTTATTAATGCTATTCTTGAGGTCCATTAAGCCTTGTAATTTCGGGGACTCCTTTACGTCCTTTGGCTGTTGCTCGACGAGAACGGCGACGGCATCAATTACTCTGCCTATTTGGCTTCCATAGCTGTGATCACGCGTGATTTCACGCTCCATATCCGGATCCGAGCTATTCTCCTTGTTGATGGTGATTGAATTGTTGGTAGTGCTATTGGTTGCGAACCAGCCCGGCAAAATCGGCTGGCAGAAAGTTGCAAATATCTGCGAAAACGCCTTCATGGTTTCCGCCATTGAGTCGATAAATTTGTCAGTATCATTGGCATTTTTATCATGTGCACACATATTTGCATACCTCATTTTCTATATAGCGGCTTGGACAATGTCTAGTGACTAATAAAGCAGGGATTGAGGTGGATAATCCTCGGCTAAAACCGTGACCACCAACCCTGCAATGAAAGGATCGGCGTACCTCATCTGCTTTGCCCCAGTCCGCTCACGCAAACCTTATGCCAAATAGCGCAGCGTTCCGAGAGACGCTCGTAGGCGGACCCAAAACAAGGGGGGCCGCTGAAGATAGTGACGGTTCAGCGTCGATTTGACTCGCCCACAGACGGCTCAGCGAAGCAGGTGCCGATCTAGGCGCAGATAGGATTGAGAATGAAGGGAACGGAAATAGTGCGGCTGAGACTACGGAGTCTGCGGCCACAGGTCCCTTATTCTCACATCTGCGGCAAGAATCGGCACAGTCATTCGAGCGATGCTATGTGCTGAAAGAATGCCCACATAATTCGTTGGCTTTGTCGAATTTCCGACGTCACGATTGCATATTTGGGCACCTCGGTGCCGGCGCGCTTTTTGTTTCTAAGCCGCAGTGCATCGAAATCTTTGATGACAGGTCACCGACTCATCTGCTCATGTCAGGGCTATGAAGTCGCACAGTAAGCTATATAGGAGGGCAAACTCGTAGAGCGAGCCGACAAGGTTTGTGATTAGCCAGCGCCCAGATGGGGGCAGTGATGATTCTACCTCCGGCTTTGGCAGATTCAGAAAGTGGCGGCGCGATTTTGGCAATGCACCGTTGTCTGATCAGTCAGTCCCGATTCGGCATCTCGCCGTCATACTCGAGCAATTGGCCGGTCAGCGCAACAGCTTGATGGAATCGTTCAGCCGGTGTATCGAAGTTTAGTGCCTTGCGCGGGCGTTCGTGGAGCCGCCTGGCAATGGCATTGAGCTTGGCTTGCGAATAGATCGAGAGATCGGTTCCTTTCGGAAGGTACTGTCTCAAGAGCTCGTTGGTGTTTTCGTTCGTGCCGCGCTGCCAGGGATTTTGAGGTTCGCAGAAATAGACCCTGATATCGGTCGCGACAGTGAAGCTCTTGTGGCCAGCCATCTCTGTGCCGCGATCCCACGTCAGCGATTTTGTAACAATTCCTGCTGTAGTTTGCCAGCGTGCTTGATCAGGGCGTTGACTACAGCCTCAGAGTCCTTGCTGGCAATCTTCACGAGCATCACGAACTTTGTCTGGCGTTCGACGAGTGTTGCAATCTGGCTGTTGGCGCTGCCGACAGCAGATCGCCTTCCCAGTGTCCAGGCATCGCGCGATCCTCTGCCGTATGGAAGGCCTGATTCAGGGTCGCATGTCATGACAACGCCACTTACCGCGATATCTTTGGCCATCGGTTGGACGAACACCTCGTCGGATGGCAATAGGGTGCCGTACGAAGAGAACACATCATCTATTGCTTGAATCAGTTGCTCATCGGTACGGACATTTAATACAGCGGTCTGCCATGCTGACGGGTGACCCGATCGATGACCGAAAAGCTGAGCCCGGGTGTGGCAAAAGTACTCAAACGGTTGGCGGAGGAAAGATGCTGCGCGACAAGGATTATCGGCCCACCTTCGATCGTCTTTTCGTAACCCTTCCCGGCCAGTCGGCTCGGCCAGTTCGAATGGCTGCAATGGCCGATCTTCTTCAGGTTGCGGTCATCAAAGGCGGCGTAATGGTAAGCGACCGAGAAACGGCGTCCTAGTTTTGTAGGGTGAGTCTTGGCAGGCTTGCGTCCGCAAACACTTTGCGGACGCAAACCATGATCACTGACGATATTGATGTTGACTGCTTTCCACTGCGAGTAGTGCGTGTCCGGCGCAATGGGAAACGCGATTACGAGCCGGTGGCCAAGCGGCGTTTGATTGAGCTGTGTCTTCGGCCTGGCGCATCGGTGGCAGGCATGGCGCTCAAGGCTCAAGTCAATGCCAATCAACTGCGCAAATGGATTCGGCTGCATCGGGAATCGAGGGCAGTGGAACACGGTTCGCTGGCGGCGTTCGTGCCGGTTGTTCAGGGAATCCGATCCCCTGAAGTCGAAGCTGTGGTCACTGCGCCGCGTCGCACGACGGCCGTGGCAGTTGAACCGCAACCTCAGCCGTCGCGATCAGTCGCGCTGCTGAGTGCGAAGTTGCCAAACGGCGTAGCGATTGAGCTCGCATGCGGTGAGCGTGACGGTGAACTCGTAAAGGCGATGATCGAAGCGTTGGGGGCGAGCTGATGTTCCGCTTCGACGAAGGGCTGAAGGTCTACCTGCACCGGGAAGCTGTGGATTTCCGCAAGAGTATCAATGGTCTGTCGGCGCTGGTCGAGCAGTCGCTGGGGCTCGATCCGTTCGCACAAGCGGTCTACGTGTTTCGCAATCGACGAGCCGATAGGATCAAGCTGCTTGGCTGGGACCGGAACGGATATTGGCTCTTTTTGAAACGACTTGAGGCAGACCGTTTTGCTTGGCCGCGTGGGGCGGCAGTGGCGACGCTCTCGGTCGAGCAACTTCACTGGCTGCTGGACGGCATCGACATCAGTGCCGTCCAGCGGCACCCGCCGCGACATTACCAACGGGCCGTGTGAACGCTGCATGACATCGACGGTCAAATCCGCCATGTCGTCAACGCCTGTCACGATTACCGCCGCGGAACTCCAGCTCTTGCGCAATGCCGCCAAGGAGCGCGATGCGCTCAAAGGCAAACTGCGCGTGGTGACGGTCGAGCGTGACCTGCTGCTCGAGAGGCTCAAGGCCTTCCAGCGCAAGCTGTTCGGCGCCACGAGCGAGGTTCGGGGATCGCAGCAGAAGGACCTGTTCCTCAATGAAGCCGAGACGCTGGCGCCAACGGCGGCGACACTTCCGGCACAGGAAGAAGAAGGTACGCCAGAGATTGAGGTGGCCGGTCACAAGCGCAAGAAGCGCGGCCGCAAGCCGTTGGACCCGGCGCTTCCCCGCGTGCCAATGCGCCACGAACTGCCGGAGTCAGAGCGGGATTACTGCAACTGCGGACGGATTTGTCCCAGCGAGCGCATGCGCACGATGTGGTAGGCGGCCATGCTCAGCACAAACATCTGATCGACTTTCTTCAGACCGCGCACCATCACCTGACGCATGCGCCCCACGGTCTTGACCCACCCGAAGCCCTGTTCGATCAGCTTGCGCTTTTGTTGCGAGACGGCATAACCGGCGCTGGAAGCAATGGCATCAGGAACGGCCGAGCGACGACCCGATGTGTTCTGCGCCACGTGGGGCGTCACCTTCATTTCCAGGCAGGCCTCAATGAACTCGTGCGCGTCATAGCCCTTGTCCGCGCCCACGGTGACTTCCACATTCAGGTCTTCAATCACCTGCCTGGCATCGTTAAGCATGACCTTTGCGGCCTCCCGCTCGGCGTGTCCGTCCGCCTTGGTCACCATGGCGCTAACCACCAGGCCATGGCGGTTGTCGCTCAGGGTATGACCCATGTAGCGCAGCTCACTGGATGTCTTGCCCTTGCGGTAGAGCTTGGCATCGGGATCGGTCTTGGATTCGTGTGTCTCGTTGCTGCGCTTGCGACCTTTGAAGTTGCCGCCGGCGTCATCGTCTTGGTCGTCGCCATCCTTGCGCACGAAGCTCTTGTGGCCTGCCCACGCCTGTATCAGCGTGCCGTCCACGCTGAAGTGCTCACCCGACAGCCAGTTCTTCTTCTGCGCGATGGCCAGCACCTCGTTGAAAAACTGGATCACCGCATCATGCTTGATCAGTCGCTCGCGGTTCTTGGTGAAGACCGTGGGCACCCAAACTGAGTCGTCCATCGACAGCCCGATGAACCAGCGAAACAGCAGGTTGTATTGCGTCTGCTCCATGAGCTGGCGCTCAGAGCGAATGCTGTAGAGCACCTGCAGCAGCATGGCCCGCAGCAACTTCTCCGGCGCGATACTGGGGCGGCCACCCTTGATATCGGCCTCGTACATCTGCGCGAACAGCCGGTCCATCTTCACCAGCGCCTGGTTGGCCATAGTCCGGATCGAGCGCAGCGGATGGGACTGCGGCACGAAATCCTCCAGCCTCCGCATAGTGAACAAGCTTTCCGTGAAGGTATCTGCGCCGCGCATGAATGTGGGATTGGATGGGATCCTCAAAGCAACGCTTCAGCCAGTCGTCGCGCTGACGTCCGCTGGAGGTATTTCAGCGGCCTGTTAAGCCTCTCGAGCAGCAGGTCACGCTCGACCGTCACCACGCGCAACTCGCCTTTGAGCGCATCGCGCTCCTTGGCGGCATTGCGCAAGAGCTGGAGTTCCGCAGCGGTAATCGTGACAGGCGTTGACGACATGACGGATTTGACCGTCGCTGTCATGCAGCGTTCACACGGCCCGTTGGTAATGTCGCGGTGGATGCCGCTGGATGGCACTGATGTCAATGCCGTCCAGCAGCCAGTGAAGTTGCTCGACCGAGAGAGGACCTGTCAGAAATTTTGTGTTTAGGGCATAACATGTCGCCAAGGAGCATGTATGCCACGCAAAACCAAGACCAGCCAGGCCGCCGACCGTGAGCTGCCGAGCATTCCCGAGGACCTGATCGCTCATTTCGTAAAAGGCCCGATGACCGCCGAGGCGGTGCAGGACGCCTCGATGGCGTTCAAGAAGGCCCTGATCGAGCGCGCCCTGGGGGCCGAGCTCGGCCATCATCTGGGCTACCCGGCTGGCGCCGAGCGCCCGGCCGGCACGGCCAACCAGCGCAATGGCAAGAGCGCCAAGACGGTTCTGACCGACGACGGGCCGCTGCGGTTAGACATCCCTCGCGATCGCGACGGCAGCTTTGATCCGATCCTGATTCCCAAGCACGAGCGGCGCTTCACCGGGTTCGACGACAAGATCATCGCCATGTATGCGCGCGGCATGACCTTGCGCGAGATCCAGTCGTTTCTGGCCGAACAGTACAGCACCGAGGTCTCGCCCGAGTTCATCAGTTCGGTGACCGATGCGGTCATGGACGAGGTGACCGCCTGGCAGGCCCGTCCGCTGGAGGTGATGTACCCGGTGGTGTTCTTCGACGCGCTGCGGGTCAAGATGCGCGAGGACGGCGTGGTGCGCAACAAGGCCGTCTACCTGGCCTTGGGCGTGCTGCCCGACGGCACGCGCGACATCCTGGGCCTGTGGATCGAGACTACCGAAGGCGCCAAGTTCTGGATGAAGGTGTTCAACGACCTGAAGACCCGGGGTACCCAAGACATCCTGATCGCGGTGACCGATGGCCTTAAGGGCATGGAACAGGCCCTGGCCGCGGTGTTCCCGAACACCACCCTGCAGACCTGCATCGTGCATCTGATCCGCAACAGCCTGGAGTACGCCAACTGGAAGGAGCGCCGCGCCGTGGCGGCGGCGCTCAAGCCCGTGTACACGGCCCCCACCGTCGAGGCCGCGCTGGCCGAGTTGGCGGCCTTCGAGAACGGGGAATGGGGTCGGCGGTATGCACCGATCGGCGCATCCTGGCGTCGCGCCTGGGATCAGGTGATCCCGTTCTTTACGTTCCCGCCGGCGATCCGCAAGATCATTTACACGACGGATGAAGTTGACAAGCGCGTGGTGTGCTTTCGCTCGTTTATGGCGTCCGTATTGGTGGCCACGGAGCGCGTACCGCACTTGCCTGCGGTCGCGCTTGCTTCCAGCGCGAGAACAGCCGTTGGTAAGCGTGCTCAGCTTGTTCGCCTGCCGCACGCTCCAGATCCCGGACGGACTTCAGATTGTAGGCGGCGGCAGACCCCTTGCGGCTACCGCGACGCGCAGGCATGCCTGCCTGCAGTTCCAGCTCACGGGTCTTGCGCGCAGTCAGCGCCGGGCGATCCCAGGCGAAGGCTTCGTTACGCGTGAGGACGTGCCACACGATGATCGCCACCTTGCGTGCCGTGGCAACAGCCGCGATCTGCTGACCGCGACGATCCCGGATACGAAGGAAGAAGGCTCGGACGGGGCCGGCCGTTTGGGCTGCGGCCCAGGCAGCGTCGACCAGCATGGCACGCGCATAGGAACGTCCGCGCTTGCTGATGTGTCCGTGCTTTGCTGGCTGCAAGCCGGATTGGTAGACCGAAGGATTGAGGCCAAAGTAGCTGACCAGTTTCTGCGGCGAACGAAAGCGAGCGATATCGCCAATGGCCGAGATCAACCCGATCGCAACGGTGGTGTTGATGCCGGTGATGGTCAGCAGCTTGCGCAGCCTGTCGTCCTGAATAGCGGATTGGGCCAGGACGCGCTCAACCTGCTGCAGATTCTCTGCCAGCCTGTCGAGCTCATGCAACCGCTGGTCAATCCCGATGCGCTCGTCCATGGGTAGCGGCTGAAGGCTCAGCCAGGCCCGCCCTTTCTTGCCAAACAGGTCTGTCGCAGGACACCGTGCGATGAGATGTGCGGCAAGGACAGCGTGAATCTCATTCTTGAGCCGCGTCCGCTGCCGCACGATCTGGGCGCGGCGCGACACCTGCCGTCGCATCGCTTGCGTGGCCTCGTCTGGAATCCACACCTCGGGCAGGAAGCCACTCGCATAGAGTTGCGCAAGGATCGCGGCATCGATCTTATCCGTCTTGACGCGCGCTTCTGCGATCAGGCGGACTTGCAACGGGTTGGCGACAATCACTTTGCCGACATGACCTGTCAGCACGTTCGCGATGGCGATCGTGTTGCCGGTCGCCTCGAGTACCACGTGGTCGTCGGGCTTTAGCTTGGCAGCAAAGTGTTCCAGCTCGTCGCGTCGCAGTCCGACGCGCCCGCCGGCGCGTAGCCGGCCATTCTCCAAATAGGCGATCTCGGCCACCGATCGCGATACATCCAGTCCTATCACTCGCATTGGCGTCTCCCATGGGAAACATCGCAAATGGGAGCCGGTGGGACAGCACGACAACTACGGATTCGCGCTCGCAGCGCAACCGGGCGGGTCGCAGGGGCGGCCAACTACTAACACGAGCTCGCAGCTCAACGTATATGAACGGCCTGCCCACCCGAAGTGCTCCCCGGTGCCCCTGTCCCGGATGGTCGAACCATACACCAAGTTACACGGTGAGGAGAGGAAGGGCACCGGTTCCTATCATGCCGGTTACCAACGCGATCGAGAGCATCAACGCGCAGCTGCGCAAGATCATCAAGACGCGCGGTCACTTCCCCAGCGACGAGGCGGCGACCAAGCTGCTGTGGCTGGCGCTGCGAAACATCACGGTGAAGTGGGGCAGTTCAACCCATGACTGGAAGGCTGCCATGAACCAGTTTGCGATCCTCTACGAGGAACGCTTCACCCACCCTTATCGTTAAGATATTGCTGGCTCACCGTTCCATCGACGGTGAGCCTTTACCTGCCCTGCACACAAAAAAACTGACAGGCCCCCGAGAGAGTCGCCACTGCCGCCCCACGCGGCCAGGCAAAACGGTCTGCCTCAAGTCGTTTCAAAAAAAGCCAATATCCGTTCCGGCCCCAGCCAAGCAGCTTGATCCGATCGGCTCGCCGATTGCGAAACACGTAGACCGCTTGTGCGAACGAATCGAGCCCCAGCGACTGCTCGACCAGCGCCGACAGACCATTGATACTCTTGCGGAAATCCACGGCTTCCCGGTGCAGGTAGACCTTCAGCCCTTCGTCGAAGCGGAACATCAGCTCGCCCCCAACGCTTCGATCATCGCCTTTACGAGTTCACCGTCACGCCCACCGCATGCGAGCTCAATCGCCACGCCGTTTGGCAACTTCGCACTCAGCAGCGCGACTGATCGCGACGGCTGAGGTTGCGGTTCAACTGCCACGGCCGTCGTGCGACTCGGCGCAGTGACCACAGCTTCGACTTCAGGGGATCGGATTCCCTGAACAACCGGCACGAACGCCGCCAGCGAACCGCGTTCCACTGCCTTCGATTCCCGATGCAGCCGAATCCATTTGCGCAGTTGATTGGCATTGACTTGAGCCTTGAGCGCCATGCCTGCCACCGATGCGCCAGGCCGAAGACACAGCTCAATCAAACGCCGTTTGGCCACCGGCTCGTAATCGCGTTTGCCATTGCGCCGGACACGCACTACTCGCAGTGGAAAGCAGTCAACATCAATATCGTCAGTGTTCATGGTTTGCGTTCGCAAAGTGTTTGCGGACGCAAGCCTGCCAAGACTCACCCTATAAAACTAGGACGCCGTTTCTCGGTCGCTTACATTCCATGGCACGGACGTTGCACATAGTCGATCCTGCGATGTACCTGCTCCCTTGCGAGCGTGAAGCATCCGCCAACGCCTAGGCGGTGTTGTCCGGAAACATACAGCGAATGTCGCGACGAGTAACCATAACTGCGGGCACCTCCGCTTCTGCCGCAATGCCTTGTGCGGCGAGGGAAAAATAAATGATTGCACGACTACATCACTGGATGATCGCTTTTAGTCTGCTAGCCGGTCTCGGCGGCTGTGGAGGGGGCGCTTCCGGCACAAATCATGAAACAGGCACTGCCCCAACCGTATCCGGAACCGTAGGAGGAGCTATTACTCCCATTCCACCGGCTACCCCACCGGCTACCCCACCGGCCGCACAACCGGGGACAGGAGGGAGGCCACCAGGAAAGGCGGTGCTGACGCCAGCAGTGCTCGTACCAACTGTCCGGTTTATAGAGCAGATGCCCGCTGAGCAGTTTGTCGGTCCGACCTACTCACCCGAAGGCGGGGAATATGACCTCGGCTCCGTCGTCGTGAGTACCGCTGACGTTTCACCGGCTGTTTTTCTCACTCGTATTCATGGCTGGATTCGCTATCCGGGTGCACCAGTGAACCCGTCCGGTACCGCGCCGACCTCCTATCCCGTGGTCATATTCCTCCATGGCATGCATAATCGGTCTGAGCCCAGCTTCGAAGGGTACGACTATCTGGCAAATGACCTTGTTGTGCATGGTTATGTCACGCTGTCAATAGATGCGAACGACATTAATGCGTTTTGCCCATCGACGGCGATTGGGTGTATTCACGGGGGAGCGGGCGATTATTCATCGCAGTCGCGAGGCCAACTGGTCCTTGCAACACTCGACCGTCTCAAGAAATTGAGTGATGGGGGTCAAACCACGACCGGTATACAGATCCCGAAGCAGTTGATTGGCAAGATTGATTTTAGCCGGATTGGCATCATGGGGCACTCCCGAGGTGGCCAGGGTATCAACGACGCCATCCAGCTTAATGATCGGCGCATTGGTGTCAGTCTGCAACAGCTACGCTCGGCCACCGCCGAACTGCAAAATGAAAAAGACAATTGGGCAGGTAATACCTGGTTTGCTGCGCCCGGCGCAGCCGTGACCACCGGCACAAAGGCGGCGTTCCTCACGACGCTCAACACCCTGATAGCCGAGCTAAGCGTGAACGGTCTATCTGATCAGGATCTGTCAACATTCCTCGACATGAATAACGTCATGCTTTCTCCTGAAGCGGGCGACTGGTCGAACACTCCACCGAAATATGTTTTCAAGGCCGCGCTCTCACTTGCGCCAACAGACAGCCAGTCCTACCGGAAGATCGCCAGCGTGCCCTTTGCCGCGATGGTGGGAACATGTGATGGAGACGTGAACAATTTGTCCGGAACACACGTGCTCGACAACAACCGCTTCAGCAGGGATCCTGCCGACTCGGCTCCGCGGTTCCAGATTGTGGTACGCGGGGCTAATCACAATTACTTCAATAGCCAATGGACAAAGGACGATTACAGCGGATTACAGGGAGATTACTGCTATGCAGACGCCACGCACGCGACCAGACTGGCTACAGCCGATCAGCAATCCATCGGGCTATTCGTGATCAACAGTTTCATGCGCAATTTCGTTGGGGGAGAAGCGGTGTTTGCTCCCTACTGGAATGGCACAGCCAGACTGCCAGCGGCGGCCTGTCCGGGGAGTCAGGCACCTTGTGATAACCGGGTGGTGCTGACGATTCAGATCAATGGAGTCAACGGACATAAAATGATTGCTCCATTCGACGAATATGGCCTGAACCAGCCCTACGACAGCACAATCTCGACCTTGCAGACGGGCGGTCCGCTGGACCTGATCGACGCATCCGCCTTTCGAGGTAACGTATACACTTGCGCGACGGATCTCACCCTGGGGGATGGAGCCATACCGACCTGTACACAGCCCTCGCCGACGGGGATATTCTTCAGGACAGGTCCTGAAGGCCCGCTTAGTACCTACGTAGGCGGGTTGCTGTCGATCGCCAATCAGGTTCAGTTCACACTGACCGGACCAAACATGACGCTGCCGGTTACGCTTAAGGAACCCGCGTACGGGCCAAGCGGCCAGCCGGTAACGGCAAACGCCCTGTCGACGGTTGGGTTTGACACATTAAGCTTCCGCATCGCAATGGTCCGACCCCAGCCCTCCGTTGAGGGAATGCTCGCGGCGCAGCAGGTGAGTGTCACACTCACCGATAGCAAGGGGCGCGACTCACCGGCGATACTGGTCAGTGACTTCTCCGACGCGCTGGACAGCAGCATGGGACTGTCGATTCCCCCCCAAAGCTCAATGCCCGAGTTGCTGAACATGGTGGCAATCCCACTCGACGCATTCGGGCCTGATCCCGCATCAAAAAGCACGTTCGATATCACTCAACTCAGCAAGCTGACCCTGAAGTTCGCCAATGCGCCCAATGATGGCACCGCGGTCTCCTTGACCGACCTCGAACTGCAGAATTTCGGACGCAACGTTCACTGAGTGTGTGCCGGCCTGAGCGCCTGCTCACGACTTTAGTTTCCGTTCGTCCAATTTTCCCAAGGTGGATTTTTATGCACCTCTGTCGCTAAGTGCACAAACGCGAATCGAGGGTGCTTGGCCGTTTAACAGGAAGCTGAATGCGCCACGACGCCAACCTATCAGCCCGGAGCGAAGGTTTCTGGCACGCGCGCAGCAGCATTCGCGGGCTGTGCGCGAGGCATCGGCGTGAGTCAGAAACGCGCTCATGCCCAAGCAGCCAGCAGTTTGCCGTGCGCCATCCACAGGTTTGACAGCGCGAACAAGGTTATGGGTTGCGCGGTGTTCTTCCTCAGCCCTCGATAGCGGACCTTGGTGTAGCCGAGCAGGCCTGTCGACAGGGATTCTCTGCTCTCTATCTGCGGGTGCCTCGACTGTTCGAGGAACTGCAGATCGCCCACGGCGACGGGAGCTTTACGCGCCGCCTGGCGCAACTCGCACGCATCGATGTTCTGGTGCTGGACGACTGGGGCCTACAGGAGCCTTCTGAAAGCGCTCGCGGCGATCTGCTGGAAGTTCTGGACGACCGCGTCGGTACCCGCTCGACCATCGTGACAAGCCAGCTCCCGATCGAGCATTGGCACCAGTGGTTGAATGATCCGACGCTGGCTGACGCCATCCTGGACCGGCTGGTCCACCAGGCGCACAAAGTGGCGCTCAAAGGCGAATCCATGCGCAAGCGCACGGCAACCGACGCCAAGAAACGGGTATCGTGATCACCTACGCTACAATCTCCTGACCGCGCAGTACCACCTTCCTTCCCTGATCACGTTCGCCGAAACCGCTGATCACCTTCACCGAAATCCGCAGTCCGAGCGGCGCGGATGCTCGGAAATGAGAGTGAACCGATACTGCCGAGCATTGGCTACGAAAAGAAGCAAGGAGACTGGATCCAGCGAATTTGTATTTACATTGCTGGAAGCGCTGTTCACCCATATCCGACAATGATGAGAATACTCGGATCGAACGCAGACCGGCGCTTCTCCGCTCAATCTGATTCTCCTACTCGGTCGGTGCGAGATGGAATCGCTTTAGGTGCGCAATAGTTGCTTGTGGAGCCGGGCTCCGTCCCTTTTGATTGGCTAACGCGGGAGCCCATTTCAGCGGATCAGGTAAGCACATGCGCGCGGAAGGAGTACCGTTGACTCCGAGAAGGATGAGAGTCTCCATCGCACCCATACGGCATCCCCTTATACGGAAGTAGGACCGTCTCCGCGGCGAGGCTTGGAGCTTGAAGTCCCGGGAATTTCGAGGTAAGGGGGTTGTTAACTTCGCCAGACTCGCGTTTACTCTCGGATTTTCGCGCAGCAATGAGCAACGAGTCGGGGGCATGGGTGGACGAGGAATTCGAGAGTCTGGATCTTGGTGATCCGGGGCGGGATCGGCGCGCCAAGGAGCTGCTCAAGCGGTTTGCGGCTCTGCCGACGGCGAGCATCCCCGGCGCATGCGATGACTGGTCGCAAACCATCGCGGCATATCGGTTTCTCGGCAATGAGCAGATCGATTGGCGGGACGTAATGCAGCCGCATTGGGAGCGCACTGCAGCGAGGGCCGCGCAGTTTCCGGTGGTGCTGTGCATCGCTGATACAACCGAATTGAACTTTAATGGCCAGGAGATCGACGGGCTGGGTCCGTTGACCTATGAAGCCCAGCGGGGCATGTTTTTGCATCCGACCTACGCGGTGACGCCTGACCGCGAGCCGCTGGGGGTGATCGATGCCTGGATGTGGGCTCGGGAGCCCAAGGACGCCGATGGCAACCGGGGCGGGATCAAGGAAAGCGTACGCTGGATTGAAGGATATGAACGGGTTGCGGAGCAAGCCGCGCTATTGCCGCAGACACGGCTGGTGTATGTGACAGACCGCGAGGGTGATATTGCCGAGTTGATGGCGCGCGCCCAGGAACTTGGCCAACCGGCCGACTGGTTGATCCGCAGCCAACACAACCGCAACCTGGCCGAGGGCGGCAAGTTGTGGGATAGCGTCGACGCCAGCCCGGTACTCGGGGAAATCACCTTTATCTTGCCAGGGCGAGCAGGCCAGAAGGCGCGCGAGGTCAAACAGGAACTACGCGCCCAGCGTATGAAGCTGCCGGGTCTGGTCGGAGCGGAGTTCACCTGTGTGGCGGCAAGGGAGATCGAAGCGCCCGCAGGCGTCAAGCCAGTGGTTTGGCGATTGGTGACGAACCGAGAAGCGCAGGACGCTGATGCGGTCAACGAACTTGTTGAATGGTATCGGGCAAGGTGGGAGATCGAGATGTTCTTCCATGTCCTGAAGACCGGCTGCAAGGTCGAGGCGCTACAGCTATCGCACATGGATCGTGTGGAGCGGGCCTTGGCGTTGTATATGGTGGTGGCATGGCGCATTGCCCGCCTGATGCGGTTGGGCAGAACCTGTCCGGATCTGGATGCGTCGCTGTTCTTCGATGCCGACGAGATTCGGGGGGCATACGTGCTCTCCAAGAAAGCTCGCCCGAAGACACCGGTCACACTCAATCAGATGATTCGGTTGGTTGCTTCCCTGGGCGGGTTCCTTGGGCGGAAGAACGATGGCGAGCCCGGCGCCAAGACGATCTGGATCGGCATGCAGCGAACCATGGACGCCGCGCTCACTATTCAAACACTGAGGGAAGAGTCATGACTTCCGTATAAGGAAATGCCCATACGGTTCAAGTGCCAACGGCACGGCCGCAGCCCCGAGTTTGAGCGCTTTGCGACATTTTGTAGGGTAAGGAACAAAAAGACCTTGCGGACTGACTTTAAAGTGCGTATAAGTCAAATGTCAGCAATAAGCGGGGGCTCAAATGGCAACATATAAAGAACTGATAGCGCAAAAGCAAGCGATCGAGGCTCAGCTTGAAGAGGCACGGGCGAGCGAGGTTGCCAGCGTCATCGAACAAATTCGTGATTTGATGGCGCAATACGACCTGTTGCCCGAAGATGTTGCGCCGCGGCGTCGTAGGGGACGGCCAGTCGGTGCTGCTTCAGCGCAGCGCGAAAAGGCGCCGCTGCCACCCAAGTATATGGACCCCAAGACCGCGAAGACTTGGTCCGGCAGAGGTCGAGCACCGGCATGGTTGGGCAAACGGCCTGAACGTTTTCTAATTCCGCAGGAGTGACGACACGCACGGGCGCTCAAATGCCCGGTGAAGCTAACGCTAGAAAGAGGGCATTTCGTAAAACCACTAGCAGGCTAGATAGCGTCAAGCAGGACGGCCGGTCCAGCGACAATCATTTTGGCCGGTTGGCCGGGATGATTGTCGGTGAGTGTTAGGTCATGGTTGTCGCTCCGTTATCGATGTCGCGGTGATTGTCGTTGTCGCTGGATGATTGTCGTCGGCGAGCAGACTGCTTGTCGCTTGCGGTGCGCCGACGGTAGCTTTCGACGTTCATTTCAAAGATCGTCGAATGGTGGACGAGTCGGTCAATCGCGGCGATGGTCATGCCGGGGTCAGGGAACACGTTGTCCCAGCCTGAGAACGGCTGGTTGGCCGTGATCAGCAGACTGCGCCGCTCATAGCGCTCGGCGATCAGTTCGAATAGGACACTGGTTTCGGCCTGGTCCTTGCGGGCGTACGACAGGTCGTCCAGGATGATCAGGTCAAAGCGGTCGAGCTTGGCCAGGGCTGCAGGTAACTGCAGGCTCTGCCTGGCTGCCTGCAGCTTCTGGACGATCTCGCTGGTACGCGTGAACAGTACCCTGTACCCAGCGTCGATCAGGGCATGCCCGATGGCCGATCCGAGGTGGCTCTTCCCACCGCCCGGCGGGCCGAAGATCAACACATTGGCACCTTTCTCCAGCCAGGAATCACCGCTCGCCAGTGCCATCACGTGCGCCTTGGAGACCATGGGCACAGCACTGAAGTCGAAGGCAGCCAGCGTCTTGGTTGGATCCAGGCGGGATTCGGTTCGGTGTCGTTCGATACGCCGCTTGGCCCGTTCGGCCAGTTCGTGTTCGAGCAAGGCGCCAAGCAGCCGGGTTGCCTGCCAGCTTTCCTTGTCGGCGCGCTGTGCGAACTCTGGCCAGAGCCGGCCAATGGTGGGCAGGCGCAGTTCGTTGAGCATCAACGTCAGGCGGGCGGCATCAATTGGGAGCGGCGCGTTCATGCTGCGACCCCCTGGCCCAGCAGGGCGTCGTAGCAACTGGTCGCCGGCATCTGGACATGGATGACGGGGTGATCGGCTTGCCGCGGCGAGAACTCCTCGCGCAGCGCTTCCAGATCCGGCAGATCACCATCGCCCAACATGGCTTCCAGGCGCACGGCCAGCACGGCTTCGATACCGTCCATGGCCGCCAGCTCAAGCAGGCCAACCATCGTCTTGCACGCGTCGCGTTGCGACAGCCGGGCATCAAGCTGCTCCCAGGTTCGCCGATAGGCCTCCCGAGGGAACAGATCGTCCCGGAACGCCAGGCCCTTGAAGGCCTGCGGCTTACGTTTGAGCCCCTCAATGAAGTGCCGATAGTCGATAGCGCGGCGGGTGCTGTGCGCGGCGTGGGAGCCCCGAGGAGTGCTGAACACCATGGCTCCGGACAGGTAGCAGTCCAGTCGGTCGCCGTACACACGCACCTTCAGACGGTGACCAATCAGGCGGGACGGCGCGCTGTAGAGGATGCCGCGCACGGTGAATGTGCTGCAACGGGTGACACGCGCTTCCTCTTCGGCAAAGTCCGTCGTGCGCCGGGGAGGCAGGTCCGTCAACTGCTCGCGCTCGAGACGGAACGCCGCTGCATGACGCCGGTTACGACGCATCACGACCTCGCGCAGGAGCGCCTCATAGGCGGCTCGATCCTCGAAGTCCCGGTGGCCGCGCAGCATCAGTGCCTGGTCGACAGCCTCCTTCAGATAGCGGTGGGATGATTCCACACTGCCGTTCTCGTGGCCCAGGCCGCGGTTGTTACGGGTGCCGGTCATCCCATAGTGGTCCAGCAGGGCTTCGTAGCGCGTTGTGAAGTCCTCCTGCTCCTTCAGGTTCTTGAACGCCGCCGAGAGGCTGTCGGTGCGATGTTCTCGCGGGCAGCCGCCGGCCTGCCAGAGCGCGTTCTGCAAGCCCGAGGACAGCGCCTCGAAGCTCTCTCCGCCTTCAACCACTTGGGCGTACTCCCAGCGCGAGAACGCGAACACGAAGTGATACAGGCGGTGAGGGAATGGAACGCCGGAGATGGTGATGCCCAGCGCCTGCATATCGGTGAAGTCCGACAGTGCCCGGATCCCCGGCGCGTGTTCCTGTGGGAAGAAGACTTCTTTGGCCGGTCCAGACACAGCCCGCCACTTGCTGATGCGCCGTTCGAGCGTGCGGCGCATGCTGTCAGGGTATTGGTCGGGATGGTCGTCCTGGAGCTTGCGCAGAATGGTGATGGCTTGCAGGCGCGGCTCGCTAGCAAGCATCGGCACGACCTCGGTGTCCCAGACCTCGACGAATGGATCGGGCCGCGAGCGCCAGTAACGGCGGGGCTTCTGCGAAGGCAGTTGGCTATCACGTTCGATACGCCGGGCACTGCGCACACTGATGCCGGCCTTGGCAGCGGCAATCTCCTGGGTATGCTGTTTGCGTTTGGACATGTAGAGGCTAACCTGTTGGTCGGTAATACGGGTTCCAGACATGGACTGACCGCTTATTGATGCGATCAGCCATCGTAGAACCCGGCCAACTCGGCGCCGCCGGTGGCGGAAACTCTCCGGCGGCTACGCCGCCTCCGAGTTCCCGCCACCGGCCAAGATGTTTGTCGCTACGCCGGACAAAATGATTGTCGCCGCCCAAGCAGGCTGCTGAAGTACTCATCGCTAGCGCGATGAGTACTTCAGCAGCCTGCTAGATGCTTTTCACTTCCGGAAGTCTCCCCCAAAGTTTATCTTCGCATACGAAAATGGATCCTTTGACGCATTTCCTTATACGGAAGTCATGACTCTTCCCTCAGTGTTTGAATAGTGAGCGCGGCGTCCATGGTTCGCTGCATGCCGATCCAGATCGTCTTGGCGCCGGGCTCGCCATCGTTCTTCCGCCCAAGGAACCCGCCCAGGGAAGCAACCAACCGAATCATCTGATTGAGTGTGACCGGTGTCTTCGGGCGAGCTTTCTTGGAGAGCACGTATGCCCCCCGAATCTCGTCGGCATCGAAGAACAGCGACGCATCCAGATCCGGACAGGTTCTGCCCAACCGCATCAGGCGGGCAATGCGCCATGCCACCACCATATACAACGCCAAGGCCCGCTCCACACGATCCATGTGCGATAGCTGTAGCGCCTCGACCTTGCAGCCGGTCTTCAGGACATGGAAGAACATCTCGATCTCCCACCTTGCCCGATACCATTCAACAAGTTCGTTGACCGCATCAGCGTCCTGCGCTTCTCGGTTCGTCACCAATCGCCAAACCACTGGCTTGACGCCTGCGGGCGCTTCGATCTCCCTTGCCGCCACACAGGTGAACTCCGCTCCGACCAGACCCGGCAGCTTCATACGCTGGGCGCGTAGTTCCTGTTTGACCTCGCGCGCCTTCTGGCCTGCTCGCCCTGGCAAGATAAAGGTGATTTCCCCGAGTACCGGGCTGGCGTCGACGCTATCCCACAACTTGCCGCCCTCGGCCAGGTTGCGGTTGTGTTGGCTGCGGATCAACCAGTCGGCCGGTTGGCCAAGTTCCTGGGCGCGCGCCATCAACTCGGCAATATCACCCTCGCGGTCTGTCACATACACCAGCCGTGTCTGCGGCAATAGCGCGGCTTGCTCCGCAACCCGTTCATATCCTTCAATCCAGCGTACGCTTTCCTTGATCCCGCCCCGGTTGCCATCGGCGTCCTTGGGCTCCCGAGCCCACATCCAGGCATCGATCACCCCCAGCGGCTCGCGGTCAGGCGTCACCGCGTAGGTCGGATGCAAAAACATGCCCCGCTGGGCTTCATAGGTCAACGGACCCAGCCCGTCGATCTCCTGGCCATTAAAGTTCAATTCGGTTGTATCAGCGATGCACAGCACCACCGGAAACTGCGCGGCCCTCGCTGCAGTGCGCTCCCAATGCGGCTGCATTACGTCCCGCCAATCGATCTGCTCATTGCCGAGAAACCGATATGCCGCGATGGTTTGCGACCAGTCATCGCATGCGCCGGGGATGCTCGCCGTCGGCAGAGCCGCAAACCGCTTGAGCAGCTCCTTGGCGCGCCGATCCCGCCCCGGATCACCAAGATCCAGACTCTCGAATTCCTCGTCCACCCATGCCCCCGACTCGTTGCTCATTGCTGCGCGAAAATCCGAGAGTAAACGCGAGTCTGGCGAAGTTAACAACCCCCTTACCTCGAAATTCCCGGGACTTCAAGCTCCAAGCCTCGCCGCGGAGACGGTCCTACTTCCGTATAAGGGGATGCCCCTAGCCTGCTTACTCCGCCATGGATATCGTCTGATTCAATGGTGGGTGCGATTCACGCGCTGGTGTCCATGGTCTGTCGGGGCTGCGAACCATTGAACTAAGTGTAAACGAGTGGTTGACTTTGCCTCGATGCCCTTCCTAGTATGAAACATGAATCATGTATCATGTTAAAGGCGGAGCGAAAGCCTGTCATAAATTAAGCAGTTGTCCTTAAAGTGCGAACCGGCTTGTTGCAGACCCCTTGGGTCAGGGCATTGCTGTGACTCGAAGAAATCAAAAAAGGGAGACACTATGCTGAGAAAGCGTTGGCGATACTTCGCGACCGGGTTAGTCACTCTTGCGACGATGCTGGGAGCGTTTTCGCTGCATGCAGCGACGGCGGGTCCCGGAGCGTGGAGTAGCGAGCAGACGTGGGCATCGGATGCCGTCAATGGTGGAAACCTGACCGGCTATTTCTATTGGCCGGCGAGCCAGCCTTCCACGCCCAATGGCAAGCGAGCTCTAGTTCTAGTGCTACACGGATGCTTGCAGACTGCCTCCGGCGACGTGATCAATAATGCCAGTGGGACCGGGTTCAACTGGAAATCGATTGGCGATCAATACGGTGCTGTCATTCTTGCGCCTAACGCAAGCGGCAACGTGTACTTCAAGCATTGCTGGGACTATGCGAATGCGTCGCCAAGCCGAACCGCTGGACACGTGGGCGTACTGCTGGATCTAGTCAACCGCTTTGTTGCCAATGCCCAGTATGCGATCGATCCCAATCAGGTATACGTGGCGGGCCTATCCTCTGGAGGCGGCATGAGCATGGTCCTGGGCTGCATCGCCCCGGACATTTTTGCCGGCGTTGGCATCAATGCCGGTCCGACGCCGGGAACCACGACGGCCCAGATCGGCTTCGTACCTAGTGGCTATACCGCGACGACGGCAGGCAATAAATGTAAGCAATGGGCCGGATCCAACGTGGGTAAGTTCACCAGCCAGATTGCCGGCGCCGTATGGGGAACCTCGGACTACACGGTGGCGCCGGCATATGGCCCGATAGCAGCCTCGGCCTTCCGCCAGCTCTACGGCGGCAGCTTCACCCAGGGATCTAAGGTATCGATAGCAGGGGGCGGCACAAACACCCCTTATATCGATAGCAATGGCAAAGTGCGCACCCACGAAATATCGGTCGCGGGCATGGCACACGCATGGCCCGCTGGAACTGGCGGCAACAACACCAACTATGTCGATGCCACGCATATCAACTACCCTGACTTCGTGATGGACTTCTGGGTTAAGAACAATTTGCGTGCTGGAAGCGGGTCTGGACAGGCGGGTTCGTCGCCGACTGGGCTGGCGGTCGCCGGGACGACCCTCAACACAATATCGCTGTCGTGGAATGCCGTAACAAACGCCAACAGCTACAACCTTTACCGCAATGGCACGAAGGTGGGCTCGAGCACGTCGACGAGCTACACCGATTTGGACTTGATAGCGGGTACTACGTACAGCTACACTGTGACGGCGATCGACGGCACAGCAGGGGAAAGCCAGCAATCTGCTGCTATCTCGGCAACAACAAAGACGAGTTTTTCTTGTACGGCGACCACCGGCACAAACTATGCGCACGTGCAAGCCGGTCGGGCACACGATGTCGGGGGGGGGGCTTACGCGAATGGCTCGAACCAAAGCATGGGATTAAATAATCTTTTCTATATCAACACTCTGGCTGAGACAGCCGCCGGATACTATGTGATTGGCAATTGCCCATAAGCAGCGGCACGATTGGAGTTGGGGGAGGCAATCTGTCAAAACAAACTTCTGAGAGAACTCATTGAAGCTATGTACGCGCCGTTCGGGAGGCGACCCCAGCTGCATTGGAAGCTTCCCCGATTCGCTACGTCCAATCCGCGCTCTGCACACGCTTCTGCAGGTCGGCCTGAAGCTTTCGATCAGCTTTGGCGAGGATCCCTTCGGCTCAGCCCAGGGAAATCAGTTTGGTTATAGCGTAGTCCTTCTGTCCAGCTTCGCTAAACGTTGGCACGTCGGGAGTGTCAGCGTGTATGCCGTATCGGTGACGGCCAGTGCCAGCCTCTGGCTGTGGGACTGCGGCCGGCGTTGGCCCTGCAGTCAATAAGGGAATGCTTGAGGCGGCTCCACGAATGGAGCGACCCCCTGAAAAGCCGGACACAGTCCCCACTTACAATAGCTGGTTGGGTGCGCTTGCGAAGCATGAGGCTCGGTATATCGGGCGCAATGCATTCGTTTCATCATTGTCCAACCACGAGTCTTGATTCCACGGTAGCGGACCCGCCGTGCGACCGGCGGTAGGCTGGGAGCGCGCGTGTTGCTGGCAACGGCGGCGTGCGAAGGTGCTCTGACAATGTAGTCCGACAGTGGGCAATATCGCGAGGTGTTGCGTAGAGGCTCCGAGCAGCGATGTGGCTCAGACGCTAGGCTGGCTGGTAGGAGCAACACATGTGAATCGCAGATAAACGATGCCCCGAGGCGATCTGCGAGGAGGCGTCACAACCCTCTATGCGGTTTGTCACACAGCGAACGGAGTCGCAACAAGTTCTATTGGCATTGCACCGTGTTAGGGATTCGATTATTCGCGACAGGCTGGGCACTACTAGAACGTGCATTTCTTATAGAGTTCGACATAAGCCTGCCGCTGGGCGGCACCGTGATGAAGCGCCTGCCAGCCGTCATTGCAGAACATTTGCTTCCGCCGCAGCTAGTAGGTAAGCGAGTAGCCAGTACCGTCTTGACGGCCGCAGCAGTTACGCTGGCGTAACCAGTTGCTCAGTGACGACCCACGGCATGAGTTCGTCGACGCGGTTGATCGGGTGATCCGCGATGCGTGCGAGCACGAAGCGTAGGTAAGCCTCGGGATCGACGCCGTTGAGTTTTGCCGTGCCGATCAGGCTGTAAATTGCAGCGGCGCGTTCCCCACCTGAGTCAGCACCCGCGAACAGGTAATTACGTCTTCCGATGGCCACCCCGCGCAGCGCACGTTCGACCGGCAGGTTGTCGATCTCCAGTCGTCCGTCGTCGCAATAGCGCGTGAGCGCCTCCCACCGGTTCAGTGCGTACAGGATCGCTCGACTCGTGTCAGATTTGCGCGAGAGCGTCTCCAACGTGGCTCTCAGCCACGCGTGGAGTTGATCGAGTAGTGGACGCGCTTGCGCCTGTCGATACGCCTGGCGCACATCGGGTGGTTTGCCCCGGATCTGCTCTTCGATCTTGTAGAGCGCGCCGATGCGTTCCAGGGCCTCGGTATTCAAGGAATTGGGGCGAGCTGCATACAATTCGTAGAACTGCCGCCGGGCATGGGCCCAGCACGCTGCTTCGGCAACCCGTCCCGTTTCGTAGATCGCCTGGTAGCCGCCGTAGGCATCGGCCTGCAACGTCCCGTTGAACGATTCAAGATGCTGCTGCGGGTGGATGCCCTTGCGGTCCGGCGTATAGGCAAACCAGACGGCCGGCGGAGTAGCATCGCCCGACGTCCGGTCGTCACGCACATACACCCACAAGCGTCCAGTTTTAGTCTTGCCATTGCCTGGCGCGAGCACCGGCACTGGCGTATCGTCGGCATGGAGCTTCGTCGCCGCCATGACGTGTCGACGCAGTGTGTCGACGAGTGGTTGCAGCAGCGCCGCACTGTGACCAACCCACTTCGCCAGCAACGAGCGATCCAGCTCGACGCCTTCACGCGCATAGATCACCGACTGTCGGTAGAGCGGCAGGTGATCCGCGAACTTCGCGACCAGCACGTGGGCCAGCAGTCCCGGGCCAGCCATGCCTCGCTCGATGGGGCGGCTCGGCGCAGCAGCCTGGGCGATGTGATCGCAGCATGAACACGCCAGCTTGGGTCGCACATGCCGGATGACCCGGAAGCTCGCTGGCACATATTCGAGCTGTTCGGAGACATCCTCGCCAAGCTGCTTCATCGGCGCACCGCATGCCGTGCAGGTATCACGTGATTCGGGCCAATGAGTCTGGAACTCGCGCGGCAGGTGTTCTGGCAACGGCTTACGTTGTACCTGTTCCGGTGCCGTACGCGGCGTCCTGTGGATCTCGATGGGTGCGGCACCTTCGTCGGCCTCGAGTTCTTCTAGGCGAAGTTCGAGCTGTTCGATCTGGCGGTCCAGCTTCTCCGAGCGACGGCCGAACTGCATGCGGCGCAGCTTTGCAATCAGCAACTTGAGATGCTCGATCTCCGCCTTGTCCGTTGCCGTCGCTGCCTTCTGCGATTCGACCACGTCTTGCAGATGCCCGATGCGGGCATCGCGCTCCAGCAAGAGGGCTTTGAGCGCTTCGATGTCGTCCGGGTACGCGTTCGCCGTCGTCATGCCAGCAGTCTACGCGCCGGCACTCAGGTTTACAACGCCGAGATCGGCTCCGCCGTGCGCACCGGCTGTCGCCAGTCGATGCCTTCCAGCAGCATTGAGAGCTGCGCCTGGCTCAGGCTGACGACACCTCCATCCGCACGAGGCCAGACGAAGCGGCCGCGTTCAAGCCGTTTCATCAGCAGACACATGCCATCACCGCTCCACCAAAGCACCTTGACCAGATCGCCTCGTCGGCCACGGAACACAAACACGTGGCCGCTGAACGGGTCCCGCTCTAGCACGGTCTGCACCTTCGCGGCCAGGCTGTTGAAGCCAGAGCGCATATCGGTCACACCAGCAGCCAGCCACACCCGCGTTCCAGCGGGAAGGCCCGGCATCACGAACCCACTCCCAGCAAGCTCGCCAGCACGAGCTGCAGGACATCAGGCTCGGGCTTGCCTTCGAAACTCACACGCATGCCACGACATTCGATGACGAGCCCGGTCGATCCAATCGGCTCCGGCCTCGGCGGCGATGCTATCTGAACGGGCAGGAATAATTCCGAAGGCTCGGATGCTGACGTCGCAGCTCGCTCATAATCCCGCCGCCACTTCGACACGAGATTCGCGTTCAGGCCATGCGAGCGCGCAACTTCTGCCAGTGAGCTTGCCGGGTCCAGCGTTTCCGCCACGACCTGCGTGCGGAATTCCTTCGAGTAGTTCTTGGAGCCTCGCCGGCGACCCCGCGCCTTGATTTCCATTTCTTCTGGTTCCCACCAAATTCTGGTGGGAACCAGATTGCCGCCTATGGCTCTTCATGAACAGACGGTGCTGGGGCCACGCTTACGCTAGTAGAGAGCCTCGAGCGCCTCCACACCCACTACAAGTATATCGATGCACAGATTGCGGAGATCGACAAAAAACTCGTACGTTAGCTTGCCGCCGACGATTTTGGGCAGCGTCTAATGAGGATCCTGGCATTGGGGTTCATTACTGCGAGCGTGCTATCAGCAGGAGCGGGTGACGGAAAGCAGTACCGCAACAGCCGAGATTTTGCGGCATCGATTGGCGTTGTGCCACGTCAGTACGTGCAGGCGGGAGAGCCAATCCGCTGGGGATCAGCAAGCGAAGAGAAAAGAACACCCGACGGCTGCTCTTACAATGTGCGCGGTCGGCGCGTAGACACTAGAGCGTGGTGGCTTGCGCCTTGACCAACAAGCTAGCTCGAGGCATGGGCTATCGCTGCGAAGCACACTCCATTCGATGCTTTTAATCGCCGGCCAGCCGCTGCCTGCATGAAACAAGAGAAGTCAAGGTCCGGTCGTAACCGTCCGACGGTCAGCGTTCTTGACGAGAGGGTTACCTTTAGGTGGCGGTTGAGCGGATCTGCTCTGCGACGCGATTGACGGGGTGGTCGGCGATGCGCGCAATAACGTGGCTCAGGTAGGCCTCGGGGTCGAGACCGTTCAGCTTGGCTGAGGCCACCAGCGAATAGATAGCGGCGCCGCGTTCGCCGCCACTGTCGGAGCCGAAGTGCAAGTAGTTCTTTCGACCGAGAGCAACAGCCCGCAACGCCCGCTCCGCGGCGTTATTGTCGATCTCAACGCGACCATCGCTGGCATACAGCGTTAGGGATACTCTGCACAAACGCGAATCGAGTGTGCTTGGCCGTTTAACAGGAAGCTGAATGCGCCACGACGCCAACCTATCAGCTCGGAGCGAAGCTATCTCGCACGCGCGAAGCAGCATTCGCGGGCTGCGCGCGAGGCATCGGCGTGAGCCAGAAACGCGCTCATGCCCCGGCAGCCAGCAGTTTGCCGCGCGCCATCCACAAGTTGGACAGTGCGAACAAGGTCATGAGTTGCGCGGTGTTCTTCCTCAGCCCTCGATAGCGGACCTTGGTGTAGCCGAACTGCCGCTTGATGACCCGGAACGGATGCTCGACCTTGGCCCGGATGCCCGCCTTGATTCGCTCGACCTGATCGACGAGCGCGCCAAGTGGTTTGCTTTGGTCCAGGACGCGACGTTTGCCTGGCTTCATCGCTACGTGCCAGTTCACGCCCGCCCGCGCGTCCGGACGCTTCTCCACGCCCTGATAGCCCGCATCGCCGAACGCGTCGGTTTCCTCGCCATGCAGCAGGCTGTTGCCCTCAACCACGTCGTTGACCTTGCCCGCCGTGCCCCGCACCGTGTGCACCAGCCCGCTTTCGGCGTCCACGCCAATGTGCGCTTTCATGCCGAAATACCACTGGTTTCCTTTCTTGCTCTGGTGCATCTCTGGGTCGCGTTCGCCCGACCCATTCTTGGTCGAACTCGGTGCGCTGATCAGTGTCGCGTCCACCACCGTGCCCGCGCGCAGCATCAATCCCTTGTCGCGAAGGATGTCGTTGACCAGCGCGAGGATCTGAGCGGCCAGCTTGTGCTTCTCCAGCAGGTGACGGAACCGCAGGATGGTGCTCTCGTCGGGCAGCCTCACCGTCCAGTTGTCCAGCCCGGCGAACTCCCGATACAGCGGCACGTCGTGCAGCGCTTCTTCCATCGCCGGGTCCGACAGGCCGAACCATTGCTGAAGGAAGTGGATGCGCAGCATTGCCTCGACCGCGAACGGGGGACGGCCGCGCTTGCCTTCCGGGGCGTACGGAGCGATCAGCATCACCAGATCGGCCCATGGCACCACACGGTTCATCTCGTCCAGGAATTCGCGCTTGCGGGTGCGCTTGGTCGACAAGTTCAGTCCAAGGTCAGTTTGTTTCATGCGCCACATGCTCGCTGGCTCGACGATTCATTGCAAGCACATCCGCCGGCTAATTGTGCAGAGCATCCTTAATTGCCGACTATATCCCTGAGAACCTGATTTGTCCATCTCGTGAAGGGTCATATGATGGCGGAGGCCGTTCAGGATGCCTCGATGTCATTCAAGAAGGCCCCTGATCAAACGCGCCCTGGTTACGAGCTGGGTCAACACCTGAGCTACCCGCCGGGCGCGCAGCGCCAGCCGGTCGGCTAATCAGCGCAGCCCAATGGCAAGCGCGCCAAGACCGTGCTAACCGAAGATGGCCGCTGCGGGTCGACATTCCGCGCGACCGCGACGGCTGCTTCGATCCGATCCTGATGCCCAAGCACCAGCGGCGCTTCACCGGGTTAAATAACAAGATCATCGCCATATATGTCCGTGGCATGACCGTGCGCCGAGATCCAAGTCTTCTGGCACATACGAACTTCACCGCCATCGCGCGAGCGGCGGAGAAGCCGTCAAGGTAAATGATGGAGCCGGAGCGAGCCGCAGGGGCGGCTCGCGGTGATGGCCATCACGCCTGTTGATCGCGATGGGGTGGATTGTTGATGGGCCTGCTAACGCCGCTGCTCACGCCGAGATTTTCGGGGCGGAGCTTGCTCGGCTAGTTGCAGTTGCGATTGGGCATGACGCCGGATCTGCACGAGGTAGTGCGATTCGACGAGCATCACAAGTTCATGGAAATAGTCCCGGACCGCTGCGGCGTCTGCGTCGGTTAGCTTGGGCAGCATTGGTCCGAGCCGGGGAAGAAAGGTCAGGTCTGTCATCGGATTCTCAGCGATTGCCGCGGCGGCTCTGGTATGCGGTATAGGTTTGAGGTAGAGCTTCTCGTCGATCTGCGACAGTTCGCATTGCGCGGCGGGGGCCAACAGTTCGCTGGCTAGGTTCATCAAGAGGCGATGGTTGCCGGCGGCGTGTTCGCCCAGGGTCTGGCGCAGCGGTTCGGTCATCAGGCTCGCGCTGCCGGCGCTGTCGAGCAAGTGGCTCCGGCATGTCTGTTCCATCGCCAGACGCGCGCGGATCCGGCTGTCCAGGGGGATCAGATGGTCGCGGGTGGATTTCTCACGCAGGCGGGCATCGCCGGCGAGCACAACGCACAGCAGCGCCGATGCCAGCAGGGCAACTCCGACAGCACCGGCGCGCTCATCCCCTGGGCTTCGTCGATCAGCAGCACGCAGCGACGGCGGCTGGCTTGCAGATGCGCCAGCCAGCGTCCGCGCTGGGCCTTGAAGCCGCCCCAGCGGTTCTGCGACTCGATCGGCACCGCAAGGATGTCGCTCAGCTCCCGGTAGAAGTCGGACAGGCTGCTTTGCGGGTGGTTAATCGAGCCCATGGAGCAACCATGGCAAAGCCGCTTCGCGTGCCAGGCCGTGCTCGATGCGCCATCGAGTTTGGGGTTCAGGAAGACCGCTTTGACGGGGATGTCCTGGGCGAAGGGATTGAACTTGAGGCCATACAAGGCCAGCAGATTTGGTTGCATCATGGCTTCGTAGGCGGAGTCGGGTCCGCCGGGCCGCCCAATTCCAGGATCGCCTCGCGGACCGGATGCGCGATCCGCTCCTGCGCATGGCGGCGGCTGTGGGTCCGCGAGCCCGCGGGCGCCTTCATTGGCGTAATGCTCGATCTACTTCCCCCGCGGCAGAATAGATGTCGCCCCGATAGAGTCTAAACCCTGGGGCGATAAGAGAGAGAAGTGGCTCGTTACGGACAAGCATTCAAGGACCGGGCGGTAGCACGGTTGTTACCGCTGGAGAGTGCGGTGGTGGAAGTGGTTTCAAGGGAATTGGGTGTGGCAGTGGCCACGCTTGAGCGCTGGCGTGCAGACGCTATGTCCATGCCCGCTCGCGAGCGGGCATGGACAGCGGCGGCAAGGTTTGAGGCGGTGCTGGCGATGGCGGCGATGGACGAGGCCAGCAAGAACGCCTGGTGCCGTGAGAACGGCGTGTATCCGCAGGAGTTGGAGCAGTGGCGCACTGCCGCCACGCAGGCGCTGGCTGAGCCAGAGGCCTGGCCAGCGAATCGAGCTTCGGTCGAGTGCTGCGCGCCCATGGGCAGACCCGGCACCGACGACGCGCCAAGGCGCCGCGCCAAAGCCGTCCGCCCACCACGCACGTGGCCACCGGGCCACGCCAACTGTGGTGCTGGGACATGCCTATTTGCCGGCCGAGGTCGCCGGGCGCTGGTTTTATCTGTATCTGATCCTGGACGTCTACAGCCGCAAGATCGTAGGTTTCGAGGTCCACGATCGCGACGATGCCGACCACGCGGCGCATCTAGTCAAACGCACGGCGCTGGCCGAGGGTATTCACGCCTTGGCGGCCAAGCCCGTGCTGCATGGTGACAACGGCGCCACGCTCAAGGCCACTACGGTGCTGGCGATGTTGTTCTGGCTGGGCGTCAAGCCTTCGTATTCGCGTCCACGGGTGAGGGACGATAACGCCTTTGTGGAGAGCCTCTTCTGCACGGCCAAGTACCGGCCGGAGTTCCCGTCCAAGGGCTTTGCCGATCTGACTGCGGCGCGTACGTGGGCGGCGCACTTTGCACTGGTACAACATGAGCACCGGCACAGCGGCATCCGCTACGTGAGCCCGGCATAGCGCCACGCCGGACAAGACACCAACATTCTGACGTTCAGGCTCGTGAGCGCAATCTGCGTCGTTGGTCACGCCACACACCAGATTGGTCGCCAATTGGGACGGTCACGCTCAACCCCGAGCGCGATGTTGTGGTGCCCAGCAGAGTCATCCCAGGCGCGGAATACCAGCGTTTGGTTGCATGAATGAGGCAACATCTACCTCGACGCGCGCCGACTTGTAGTCGGTCTCGCGCTGATGCCATAGCGCTCGCAAAGCGAGCTATTGCTGTCCGAGTGCGTATTTCGGGGCGCTTGATCAGCGATTTCGGGGGAACGTGATCACCTGTTTCGGCGGGAAGCTGCTCGCTGGTTTCGGCGGAACGTGATCACTTCGACGACGCTGCCGAAATCGGTGATCACGATCCCGAAACGAGTGATCACGTTGCCGAAATAGGTGATCAAGCAGCCGAAACGGGTGATCACGCACCGTAATGGGGCCGGGCAAGGGCTGGGGGTGGGACTGCGCATGGACTAGAACGCCGGCGATACGCTGCTTCCTTTTTGCAAGGAAGCAAGCTGATGCCGGCCAACCGGATGACCATGCGCAAGATCAAGGAAGTGCTTCGCCTGAAATGGGCGTGTGGCCTTTCGCACTGGCAGATCGCTAGGGCGACGGGTGTGAGTGTTGGTGCCGTTTCGCAGTACGCGGCGATGGCGAAGGCAGCGGGGCTGGATTGGGCGCAGGCGGATAGCCTGAACGAGGATACGCTGGAGTCAGCGGCTGTTCGGCGCACAGAAGCCGGCCAACAGCCCGGGCGGACGGGTGACGCCGGACTTCCCCTACCTGCACCGCGAGCTGCGCCGCAAGGGCGTGACACTGCAGTTGCTGTGGGAGGAATACCTGGACGCGAATCCCGGGGTCCCCATTTACCAATACACGCAGTTCTGCTGCCGTTACCGGGACTGGGCAGCGACACTCAAGCGGTCCATGCGCCAGCAGCACCGCGCCGGCGAGAAGCTGTTTGCGGACTTCGCAGGTCAGATGGTGCCGATTCTGGACCCGGAAGGCGGCCTTGCGTTTGAAGCCAGCATCTTCGTCGCTGTGCTTGGCGCGTCGAATTACACATACGCGTGCGCCACCCGGGGGCAGACCACCGCCGACTGGATCGGGGGAATGGTCTGTGCGATGGAATTCGCCGGCGGCGTGCCTGAGCTGCTTGTGCCGGACAACCCGGGAAGACTTCGTTCATCACTACGGCACGGCCATGCTGCCGGCACGGCCGCGCAAACCGCAAGACAAGGCCAAGGTCGAGACCGGCGTGCTGATCGTCGAGCGGTGGATCCTGGCGCGGCTGCGCAACCATCGCTTTTACAGCTTGGGCGAGCTCAACAAGGCCATCAAGAAGCTCGTCGCCGACCTGAATGACCGATCGTTCAAGAAGCTGCCTGGCACGCGCCGGGAGTGGTTCGAGCGGTTGGACCGGCCAGTGTTGCGACCGCTGCCGCCGCGGCGCTACGAAGTTGCAACGTTCAAACAATGCCGCGTCAACGTCGACTACCACGTCGAGATCGACGGTCACTACTACAGCGTGCCGCATGCCCTGGTGCGAAAGGCGGTCGAGGCTCGCGTAACCCGCCACACCATCGAGATCCTGTACGGTGGCAAACGGGTGGCGCTGCACGCGCGCAATACCCGCAAGGGCAGCCACAGCACGGTCAAGGAACACATGCCGGTGGCCCACCGCGCGCACCTCGAATGGACGCCCGGCCGGCTGCTCAACTGGGCAGCCTCGATTGGGCCCAACGTCGCCGTCATCGTCGAATACCAGCTCACCCACAAGAGCCATCCCGAGATGGGCTATCGCGCCTGCCTGGGTCTGCTGAGTCTGGCCAAGAAGTACAGCAAGGAGCGGCTCGAAGCCGCTTGCGCTCGCGCCGTCGCCATTGGCTCGCTCACGCGTAAGTCTGTGGTCTCCATCCTTGAAAACCATCTGGACCGGCAAGCCACTCTGCCGGTATCGCAAACCGAGTGGCATTCCCCCATGCACGACAACGTGCGCGGACCCGACTACTACCATTAGGAAAACTATGCTGATGCAACACACCGTCGGCCAGCTCAAGGCCCTCAAGCTCGACGGGATGGCGCGGGCCTTCGAGGAACAGTCTGCCCTGACCGCCAGTTCCAGCCTGCCGTTCGAAGAACGCTTCTCCATGCTGGTCGACCGGGAGATTGCTTGGCGCGACACCAGGCGCCTGGAGCGGCTGCTGCGCTCGGCCAAGCTCAAGCACACCCAGGCATGCCTCGAGGATGTGGTCTATGACGGCAGTCGCGGCCTTGATCAGCGGCTGGTCGCTACCCTGGCCAGTTGCGACTGGATCCGCAACGCTCAGAGCCTCATCCTGACCGGGGCGACCGGTGCCGGCAAGTCCTGGTTGGCCTGTGCGTTTGCTCAGCAGGCCTGTCGACAGGGATTCTCTGCTCTCTATCTGCGGGTGCCTCGACTGTTCGAGGAACTGCAGATCGCCCACGGCGACGGGAGCTTTACGCGCCGCCTGG
Organism: Cupriavidus taiwanensis; assembly: GCF_900250115.1. Classification (NCBI taxonomy): domain Bacteria; kingdom Pseudomonadati; phylum Pseudomonadota; class Betaproteobacteria; order Burkholderiales; family Burkholderiaceae; genus Cupriavidus; species Cupriavidus taiwanensis. The sequence goes on from NZ_LT984805.1 coordinate 505,248, forward strand.
CGCAACTCGCACGCATCGATGTTCTGGTGCTGGACGACTGGGGCCTACAGGAGCCTTCTGAAAGCGCTCGCGGCGATCTGCTGGAAGTTCTGGACGACCGCGTCGGTACCCGCTCGACCATCGTGACAAGCCAGCTCCCGATCGAGCATTGGCACCAGTGGTTGAATGATCCGACGCTGGCTGACGCCATCCTGGACCGGCTGGTCCACCAGGCGCACAAGGTGGCGCTCAAAGGCGAATCCATGCGCAAGCGCACGGCAACCGACGCCAAGAAACGGGCATCGTGATCACCTACGCTACAATCTCCTGACCGCGCAGTACCACCTTCCTTCCCTGATCACGTTCGCCGAAACCGCTGATCACCTTCACCGAAATCCGCAACTCTGGATACTTGAAGGATGGAAACCTGCTATGAGGTCATGCGACGACAAGGCATTTCGCGACGCACCTTCCTCAAGTATTGTATTGCTCGCTCACGGCCACCTCGCTCGGGTGGGCCCCGACGTTCGGGCCGCAGATCGCACACGCCATGGAGACCAAACCGCGCACGCCGATGCTGTGGCTGCATGGGCTGGAATGCACTTGTTGTTCGGAGTCGTTCACTATCCTCGAGGAGGTCATTGTTAAGTAGAAGGGCAACTACATCCTAGCGGTGGAAGGCAACCGTCCGCTGAACCAGGTGGGCATGAGTTGCATCATCGGCGGGCGCCCCTTCATCGACCAGCTCAAGCATGTGGCCAAGGACGCCAAGGCCGTCATCTCCTGGGGCTCCTGCGCATCATGGGGCTGCGTGCAGGCCGCCAAGCCGAACCCGACGCAGGCCACGCCGGTGCACAAGGTGATCACGGACAAGCCCATCATCAAGGTGCCCGGCTGCCCGCCGATCGCCGAGGCGATGATTGGCGTGATCACTTACATGCTGACCTTTGACCGTATCCCTGAGCTGGACCGCCAGGGCCGGCCGAAGATGTTCTACAGCCAGCGTATCCACGACAAGTGCTACCGCCGCCCACACTTCGATGCCGGCCAGTTCGTCGAGGCCTAGTACGACGAATCCGCGCGCAAGGGCTATTGTCTCTACAAGGTCGGTTGCAAGGGTCCGACCACCTACAACGCCTGCTCGACGACGCGATGGAACGAGGGCACGAGCTTCCCGATCCAGGCCGGCCACGGCTGCATCGGCTGCTCGGAAGATGGCTTTTGGGACAAGGGCTCGTTCTACGACCGCCTCACCAACATCCACCAGTTCGGCATCGAGGCCAACGCCGACAAGGTCGGCGGCGCGGCGGCCGGAGTGGTCGGCGCTGCCGTGGCAGCCCACGCGGCCGTGTCGGCCATCAAGCGTACGGCTCAGAAGAAGAACCAAGGCACCAGCGGCGCCGAGCATTGAGCCGCGCTGACCAGATTCAAGAGAGACAAGGACGTCTCATGACTGCCCATTCCACCCAAGGATTCAACCTTGACAACAGCGGGCGACGCGTGGTCGTCGACCCGGTGACTCGGATCGAGGGTCACATGCGCTGTGAGGTCAATCTCGACGCCAACCTGTCGGCGGCCAAGTACTCGCCCTGCTCGCCGGCGTCATTGACACGGCGCTTGACGCTCAACTCATGATGCGCCGGGTGACCCCAGCGGGCTAGCGTACCTGCGCGCGGCACGCAGTGGTAATCTGTGTCGCCTTCGGCCGTCAGCGATGCTCGTCGGCAAGCACCGAGAGCCCCAGGCCAACGTGGCTGAAGTAGCGGCGATTGAACATTGCCGCCAACGAGTGTTGGGTCGGCGCGACTGGCAAGGAAGCAGGCGTTGCCGTGGAACTGGGACGCCAGCGGCTTCACAGTGTGGCGCCCGGAGCAGCGCGCTCACAAAATGTGCTCTCCAGACGGATATTTGCGTATGCTACCTTCGCGGACAACCATGTTAGTCATGGAGGGACGCGCCAGTCTGCGTGGGGCCGTCGCTTGGGCCGCGAGGGTGATCGCGGCCGCAGACGAGCAGCTCAGGGATGAGATTTTGGGGGGCAGTAGCACTGTCGGCGGGCGGCGAGATCGGCTGAATCACCGGCTTGGGTCTGCTTGCAGAGTTGACGGAGGCAATTGGCTACATCCAACGAGACGATGACTTCAAGCTCATCGGCCGCGCAGCCGAGCGCTGGCAGCGGACCATGGTGGGCGACTGGTCGATCGGGCGCCGACGCGGCGAATGGCAGAGGCAGCCGCCGCTGGATGAGACGCTTCGCGAACGCCTACGACAACTGCTGGACGCGCCAGCCCCTGAGCGCAAGGCGCAGGAGCAACTCGAAATATTGACGAAACCACTTGATGGCGATCAGTCTTTTCCGCAAGTGCGCGAATGACTGAATCGCAAGCGATCCGACGCGTTCAGCCGCGTGGGGGACGGCACGTCGGCCGAAGAGATTACCCGGCGGCTACTGGTGCGTGGCACGCCAACAGCCTTTGCCCCGGCGCTAGCTGTACTGGTCATGCAACGCAACCTTGAAGGGAGAGGGCACATCCGACGATGAACCTAACGCTGCAACGGTAGGGGCAGTGCGGTCTTATAACGAACCTGCTTGAGCGCGAAGCTAGAGCGAATTTTCTCGATTCCTGGAATCGGCGTAAGTTGTTCCAGGATGAATCTCTCCAAGGCAGCCATGTCGGCCACTGCTACCCGAATCAAATAATCGCTATCGCCTGTCATTAAATAGCACTCCATCACTTCGTCGTATTCGGCGATGCGGCGTTCGAACTCTGTCAAGGAGTCCTTACTTTGGTATTTCAAGTTAATTGAGATAAAGACATTCAGCCCTAGGCCTAGAGCGGAAGCACTGACAAGTGCGACATAGCGCCGTATTACGCCGGCACTCGCGAGGGCTTTGACCCGAGCAAGACACGGCGACGGAGAAAGATGAACGCGGCGCGCTAGTTCAACGTTCGTTAGAGCGCTGTTCTGCTGGAGTTCATCGAGAATTCGCAGATCTGTTGTGTCGAGATTCATTGATGCCTACACAATATTTTCGCCCCGCATTGTCCAGTCCCAGCCAATCTCCACGCCGGCGTAAGCTGATATCAGACGCCGACAATTGCGACGACGCCAACATCGATTCGCTTGGACAGACTCAACGCGTTGAACTACCAGGCACGCTCGGGGTACAACCGGTGGATACGTCCGACGAGTTTCCAGCCTAGCAAAATGCCGACCATGGCTGGCAATGTGGATCTTGTAATGGCGGTTTCGCCGACTGATGCTGGCGCCGGTTCGTGTTCCACAACCTGCACATATTGATGCTTGGTGGGGAGTTGGAAACCGACGATGGAATTGATTTCAATCACAAAGGAGAAGATCATGGACTCGGCCTCAAACATCTTTAGTCCACCGGATAGAACGCTCCTCTGTGTCCGCAAGGTGATATACGTCAACAACACGCCTATCATGTACGGCCGCGCATTTCTCCCCTCCGGGGTGTCCGATGGGATCGTTGAAGAATTGAGTGATCGCTTTATTATTGACGCACTCCGGCGACATAAGGACAACATCAGGGATATTTCGCTCTTATCGATGCAGCGCCCGCCTCACACGAAGCATGTCAAGTATTTTCGATTCCCACTGCCTACCCAACATTGCGCCGCCTCTACAGCCTGAAAGCGAATAGTCCTACAACGTCAGTTATTGGCGTGGTCGAATCCCCGTTCGATCGACTAGCTTGCTCTGCGAGCTTTGAAGCGACCTACTAAATCATGTCGCGTCGACCCTCGTCGTGATCCGCCTATTGGCTCCCACACATGCTCCATATTGGAGTTCAGGAAGAGCCGCCTCATCACCGCATTGCCCCAACAATTTCCCTTCCGGCTGATGCTGAAAATCTCCTGATGCTACCTATGCATGGCTTAATATTCATCGCTCGCCTACCGGGCAGCTTAGACCGGTAGGCGCAAGCACAGAAGGCTGGGCAGATTGCAGATTTTCATCTACGGCTTTGGCGGGTGTCGCCAACCAAGCGATTTTTCGAGGTCATTGGCAACGGCCTGAATCTCTCGAGTGCTCCAATGGGCCAGGACAACCGCTCGACCCGTTCGTGACAGGAAGGTTACTTTCAAGCGGCGTCCAAGCGGATCTGTACAACCTTGTCCCATGGCATTAGTTCGGCGACACGGGTGAAGTGGGAGGCGAGCAAATACGCCGCAGGTAAGCCTCCGAATCGAGATCATTCAGGTTGGCTAGAGCCACCGCCGAATAGACGGCGGCGCCGCGTTCGCTGCTACGTCCGTTGTCGACTGACTCAATGCGCAGCCCATCGGCTTCGCGGTATCGCTTTTGGACGATACCTTGCTCAGCGCCGAGCGTAGCCAGACCTCTCTGTGGTCGCCGTCCTGGCTCCTTCAAGACCTGGAGAGTGGTCTCGTCGCCGTAGATGATGTCGGAATCAAGCAGCGTGTCGCGAAGCAGGTTGATCACCGGCTGCACGGCCTGGCCCACGCGCACCATGCTGGCGGCGATGGTATTGGCCGAGATGCGCCGCCGAAGCGGCGCAGCAATGCGGCTTGGCGATACAGGGGCATGCCTAACTGGTACTTGCCGGGGCAATCCAGGCCAGCGCCGACTCGGTGAACAGGCCACGGGGGATGATACGCGGCAGCGCCGGCGTGACCTTGATGCCCAGATCGCAGCACGGGCAGGCACGCTTGACGCGCTGGTGCTGGATGACACGGACCTGTTCCGGGAGCACGTCCAGTTGTTCGCTGATCTCAACGCCGATCTCGACCAGCGCGTGGCCATCGTGGGCACAGAAGTGTTCGGACTCCGGCAGGTCGTGACGCACCACTTCGCGTGGCAGCTTGGGACGAGGGACTTGCGACCACGCTTGTTGCGGGTGTGAGCGGCGATCTTCGTGCCGGGCACGTCTTCCTGTGCAGGCTGTGCGGTGGCGGTGAGTGCTTCGGCCTCGTTGAACAGCCCGAGTTGGCCCGTATCACGTGCTTCGCTCTTGGCACCGAACAATTCGCGCCGATAGGCACGCAGTCGTTCTTCTGCCAGCTCGCGTTCAGCTTTTACCAAGCGCAACTCACCCCGAAGTACATCACGTTCGAGGCGAAGCTGGCGCGCTGCGTCGCGTTCTGCGAGCAACTCCTCAAGTTCTTCAGCAGTGATCGTGACGTTGACGGGCATGGCCGGTTGGACCGACATGCCCATCCGAGAGTTCAACTCGTTCGCACGTAGATGCGTTGGGGATGCTTCCTGATGACTGCGATGTCGATGCCGTCCAGCAACCAATGCAACTAATCGACGGTGAGCGTGACGATATCGGTCGTGTCCGGCCACACGAAGCGATCCTCGGCTTCCAATCGCTTGAGGAATAACCAGAAACCAGCACCGTCCCAGCCGAGGATCTTGATACGGTCGCACCGTCGGTTGCCGAACACGTACAGCGAGTGGTCAAACGGGTTGAGCAACATCGCCTGCTCCACCAGAATCGACAGCCCGTTGATCCCCATCCGGAAGTCCACCGGCTCGCGATGCAGGAATACCTTCAGCCCGCTGTCGAACCGGAACACGGCATCCTCCCCAGCATCTGGACAATCATCGTCAGTCCTGGGAGATCCGCCTGGCTCAGATCCAGTTCGACGCCATTGGGCAATCGCACATCCAACGCGACGGCCATACAGGCGGAGGTTGGATCGACTGACGTCGCCTCTGAGATAGACTCAACGGCCACGAATGCTAAGGGTCGGTTCTCGGTCATTGTTCTCGTCTGCGTCTGTTGCACAGGCGCGCCGGGCCCCCTGGCCGCAGACAGGCCTCAACCAGTGCTCGCTTGCTGGCGTTGTCGTATCGCTTGCGACCCCTGCTGTTGCCGCTGACAACTTTCAGTTCCGGCGATGCTTCGCTCATCAATGTTCTCCTGAAGTAGGTGGAGAACATCATCACCATTCAGCATGCCATTTGATAGACGCCGATGAAAGACTGCTTACGTTGTACTCGCCGGGCGAGCCGACGGAGGGCGCTTCGCCGGCCGTGCGACGCACGGCGAATCCCAGTCCGAATCCATAGCCGGCTCCGGGCAGATAGAGCGATCCAGGTGCGATCCCATTGGCCACGTGGTCCGCAGTCATGGACTCGATTGTCCGGGGGCTGAGGTAGCGCCGACCATCGAGTGAGCCGCCGTTGGCCAGCATCTGCGCAAAGCGGGCATAGTCTTGCGCCGTGGAAACGAGGCCGGCACCGCCCGACTCGAACTTCCGGGGCATGCGGGGATCAAACATGCGGAGTCCCGGCACGACCTCCTCGTCGTCGGAGAAGGGCTGGACAAGTTTGGCATGCTTAGCAGCCTCAGGGAAGGCCGAACCCAGTGTCCTTCATTCCCAGTGGGGCAAAGAGCCGCCTGCGCATGATGGTGCCCAAGGTTTGGCCTTCCACTACTTCCAGCACGCGGCCCAGGACATCGGTGGAGAATCCATATTCCCAGGCCGTGCCTGGCTGATTCTGCAGCGGCAGCGCCGCTACCCGGTCTGCCAGTTCGGCATTCGTGAAGTCGCCGTGGAGTCCGATCTGTGCGGCCCGGTACAGGCGCTCGACCGCAGAATCGCCGAAGACGCCGTAGGTGATGCCCGAAGTATGCCGCAACAGGTCGTGCACGGTTATCGGCCGTAAGGTACCCACCGACTCCAGAGTCTTTGCGCCAGTGGCCGGGTCCTTCCGCTCGACACCGACCTTCATGGTGGCGAAGGCGAGAAGGAACCGCGACAGCGGTGCATCGAGCTGCAGCTTGCCTTCCTCCACCAACATCATGGCGACAACCGAAGTCATGGGCTTGGTCATCGAGTAGATCCGGGAGATGCTGTCCTTGCTCATGGGCGTGCCATGCACCGGATCCTGCTGCCCCACAGCTTCGAAGTAGGCGACCTGGCCGTTCCGCACGATCAGCATCACTGCCCCTGGCACGCGTTTGGATTCCACCTGGGACTGCATCCAGTCGCCGACCGCGCCGAGCCGTCCCGCGGACATTCCGACCTCGGCTGCCGCCACTGGCGCGGGCAGGCGCGCGCAGGCTACTGTAGTGGACGCGAGAAGCGACAGCGCAACGCTGAGTCTTGCGAATGTTGGAAGAATGAGCATTAGCAGGCCGCTGAAATACCTCCAGCGGACGTCAGCGCGACGACTGGCTGAAGCGTTGCTTTGAGGATCCCATCCAATCCCACATTCATGCGCGGCGCAGATACCTTCACGGAAAGCTTGTTCACTATGCGGAGGCTGGAGGATTTCGTGCCGCAGTCCCATCCGCTGCGCTCGATCCGGACTATGGCCAACCAGGCGCTGGTGAAGATGGACCGGCTGTTCGCGCAGATGTACGAGGCCGATATCAAGGGTGGCCGCCCCAGTATCGCGCCGGAGAAGTTGCTGCGGGCCATGCTGCTGCAGGTGCTCTACAGCATTCGCTCTGAGCGCCAGCTCATGGAGCAGACGCAATACAACCTGCTGTTTCGCTGGTTCATCGGGCTGTCGATGGACGACTCAGTTTGGGTGCCCACGGTCTTCACCAAGAACCGCGAGCGACTGATCAAGCATGATGCGGTGATCCAGTTTTTCAACGAGGTGCTGGCCATCGCGCAGAAGAAGAACTGGCTGTCGGGTGAGCACTTCAGCGTGGACGGCACGCTGATACAGGCGTGGGCAGGCCACAAGAGCTTCGTGCGCAAGGATGGCGACGACCAAGACGATGACGCCGGCGGCAGCTTCAAAGGTCGCAAGCGCAGCAACGAGACACACGAATCCAAGACCGATCCCGATGCCAAGCTCTACCGCAAGGGCAAGACATCCAGTGAGCTGCGCTACATGGGTCATACCCTGAGCGACAACCGCCATGGCCTGGTGGTTAGCGCCATGGTGACCAAGGCGGACGGACACGCCGAGCGGGAGGCCGCAAAGGTCATGCTTAACGATGCCAGGCAGGTGATTGAAGACCTGAATGTGGAAGTCACCGTGGGCGCGGACAAGGGCTATGACGCGCACGAGTTCATTGAGGCCTGCCTGGAAATGAAGGTGACGCCCCACGTGGCGCAGAACACATCGGGTCGTCGCTCGGCCGTTGCTGATGCCATTGCTTCCAGCGCCGGTTATGCCGTCTCGCAACAAAAGCGCAAGCTGATCGAACAGGGCTTCGGGTGGGTCAAGACCGTGGGGCGCATGCGTCAGGTGATGGTGCGCGGTCTGAAGAAAGTCGATCAGATGTTTGTGCTGAGCATGGCCGCCTACCACCTCGTGCGCATGCGCTCGCTGGGACAAATCCGTCCGCAGTTGCAGTAATCGCGCTAATGAGGCCGGAATGGGCGCCAAAACGCGGAAAAAGCCGAGGCAGTGACGTCCGGCTTCCGGATTGTGAAAAACAGCGCTCCCCGCCTTGCGGGGAAAAACTCATCGCTAGCGCGATGAGTACTTCAGCAGCCTGTTAACCGACTGTCCGAATTTCCGCCGCCACCTCTTGCCACCACCATGAACAGCGCCAAGGCACGCTCAAGCCGTGCCATCGATGCAAGTTGCAACGCCTCGACTCGACAGCCGTTCTTGAGCACATGAAAGAACAATTCCACCTCCCAACGCGCGCGGTACCAGTCAATAAGCTGCGCGGCCGCGTCAAGGTCGTTCACCTCGCGATTACTCAGCAGTCGCCATTCAATCGGCTTGACGCCTGCCGGCGGGTCGACCTCCCGGGCGACAATACAAGTGGCACTCACCACGCCGCCTGCAGCGTCAGGCAACGCAACACGTTGCGCCCACACCTGCTGCCGTACCGCGCGCGCCGGCTGAGCCTGACGGGCTGCCAGCGTGAAGTGAATCCTGCCCACTGGCTCACCCGCAGTTACTTGCTCCCACAGCTTGCCGCCGCCAGGCAAGGTGCGATTGTGCTGCGAGCGCAGTAGCCAATCCGCCGGGTGGCCCAACTCCTTTGCCTTGATCATCAACGCCATGATGTCCGACTCTCTGTCAGTCACATAGACGAGTCGCGTGGCAGGCAGTGCGGTCGCCTGTTCGGCAACCCGCTCATATCCTTCGGTCCAATGGTACTTTCCTTGATGCCGGGGCGAACGCCATCCGCACCCTTGGGCTCGCGCGCCCACATGTAGGCGTCAAGCACGCCCAGCGGTTCGCGCGCTGGCGTTACCGCGTAAGTCGGGTGCAGATATAGCCCACGTTGCGCCTCATACGACAGCGGTCCCAGGCCTGCGATGGCCTGGCCGTTAAAGTCCAGCTCCGTCGTGTCTTGGATGCATAGCACCACTTCGCAAGCTCGCATCCGCTCGGCTGAACTCTGCCAGTGGGGCGCCAGAATATCGCGCCAGTCCAGTTCATCCTGAGCCAGGAAGCGGTACGCCGCAGCCGTTTCCTCCCAGCCGCCGCATGCGCTGGGTATGCTTGCCGTCGGCTTCTCTGCGAGCCGCTCCGCTAGCAGCACCGCCCGCTTGTTCAGGCGCTGGTCGCCCAAGTCAATGTCCTTGAATTCCGCCGCTGCCCAACTCGTCGCCTCTCGCTGCATGTGCCGCCCAAATTGCAAGAGTGAACGACATTCCGAAAGAGTTTACAACCCCACCCGCTATGTCATTGACCGTAAACGACTTTCTGCAGAGCACCAGTGTGTAATGAGGTTGGGTTGGAGGCACTCCCGGAAGACGGAAGCACGAACCCCGCGCGCCCCTTGGCTTACACATAGGCACAACAAGGGTGACGGCAAGAACAATCACTACCACCCCGAGTAACACGTGCTCCATGATGTTGCCATCGATGATCATTCTGACCAACGCATTCAGTTTTTTCAAAAACATCTCGAGTATCAAAAACATCTCGATCGGAATATGCAAAGTACATGCCACGCCCAGTCAGGAGTCGGCCAAAAAAAGCTGCATATTGATAGACATCAACACACAGTGGGGAGGCAACCTGTACACAGGTCGCTATGTCCGATCCTCGGACAACATGGCGCTAGCTAGCCCCAGCGCACTGAATAGCGCAAGACATTTGTAACCTCGTTCCATATACATTCCTGCGGCGGCTTCGCAGGACCGGTTTAGCAGCATGAAACTTCGGCTTCCGATAAAAATCCCGTGTGCCGCTGACTCTCGGGCTATAGGCAAGCAATAGAATTGTCTATTTTTAGATGCGGAACTTTAGTCCGCCCTGCGAGATGGACAATGTTCAGTAGGGGACAAATTGCAACAATTTCAACAGCACTTTGCACCGCGCAGAACGAAAGCAAGGGCCTCCATACCAGCGTGCAGTGTAGTTTTGCTCTAAACCGCTCCCAGGCACAGCGCTTGCACTAATGGTGTTGACTCGGCCGCAATTGGTCCCAGTGCTCACTGTTTTGACAAATGAACAGCAGCGCTAATTGTTGGGCCGCCATGTTCTTTCTTGCCCTCCAGGCCCATGTTTAACTCCTCACCAGACCACACTTTAGTCCCTCTACGTTCTGACCCTGTCCTTTTGGGGGGCGAAGACCGCTCCGGTACAACCTTGCTTAGCATTCTGCTCGACGCGCATCCGGATTTGGTCGTAGGTCCGGAAATCGATTTCACGGAGCCAATCAACCTTGGCTCACATATCCTTGAAGTATGCGCCTTGATGGCGTGTCGGGATCCACGGGTTATCGGTACGACGAAGGAAGCCATCGACCCTGAATGGTTCGAGGGCGTGCACTTCGTCTGGCAGTGTGAACGTTCGGCCTTGGACCGAGACGACGTAAAGACATTGGTGACGCGTGTGATTGCGGAGCGTGGAACCGTCCTGGCTACACTAGAGGATCGCTGTCTGCTTATCGACTCTATCGGCGAGTTCCGGCGACAACAGACCGGGGCGAAGCGATGGGGTCTAAAGCTTCAGCGACGGATCCAGAACCTCTGCAAATATGCCGCCATTTGGCCGCAAGCACATTTTATCCACATCATTCGCGATGGCCGCGACGTGGCAGCATCCCATGAAAAGGTTTCTGGGTGGGACCATCGGACTATCGGCGAGGCGGTCCAAGGCCGGATAAATGTCGTCACCAAGGCACACTTGGGTGCGCCCAGTGGTCGCTATCTCCAAGTGCGATATGAGGATCTGGTCACCGCCCCGCGTGAGACAGCTGCACGGATGCTGGAGTACCTGGGCTTGGGATGGAGTGAGAGGGTTCTGCATCACGCAGAGCACGAGCACGCGCTTTTCGACAAACCCTGGGGCCATCCCTCAGCTGACGCAGCTGCTCAACCCCTATACACCAGATGTATTGGGCGGTACGTGCGCGACCTCACGCCTCAGGAGGTTGAGCAGTTCGAACGCTTAGCAGGAAATTCGTCTACACGCTGTCCGTGCCGACTCTCTCGAGCAGGGAGTGATTCCAGTGGCAACGCAAACGCGACGACAACGCTTGCCCGGCAGCTTCTATCTCTCCTAGGCCAGATGGTTTCCCGCGTCGGCGCCCAAGTGACGCTCATCGCCCTACCTCTGACCGCGATCCAACTACACCAAGCAGGATCACTCGAGACAGGCTTCTTGCTTGCATGTGGACGTGCCCCGTACCTTCCGCTAGGCCCGCTTGCCGGCGTCTTCGCCGATCGATTCTCACATCGAATCCTTCTGATTACGGCAAATTGGATAATGGCGCTAACGTTGGCCACAGTACCTGTATCTGCTTTGCTTATCGGCTACGTCGGCATGCCCCATCTCTACACCGTTGCTACACTGATGGGCGGGCTTACGGTGATTGCCGACGTGGCCTTTTTGGCATGTGTGCCAACTGTCGTGCCGCCCCAACAACTTGTACAGGCTCAGAGCTGGATAGAACTAGGACAATCAGCGGCATTGGTACTTGGTCCTCCGCTCGCAGGCTGGTTGATCTATTCGCTTTCGGCACCTATCGCGATACTGGCAGATGCGGCGTCGTTCCTTCTGGTGACGGCGCTGCTCCCATACGTGATAATAGCGCCGACAACAAGCGCGTCGATGACAAGTGACTACGACACTAGGAGCATCCTTGAACGCGTTCTCTCGGAAGCTGCAGAGGGCGCGCTATTCGTGTTACGTACTCCCAAACTCCGCGCAATCACCTTTGCTACCGGTACTCCCATATTTTGGTACAGTGCCTACTCCGCCGTCTTTCTGCTGTATCTAACCGAGGGCTTAGGGCTGAACGCCACAACGATCGGGACCGTCTCAGGCATCGCTGCAATCGGAAGTGTTATCGGTACTTTGCTTGCACGTCCTTTTGCTCGAACGTTAGGCTTGGGTCGCGTGTTAATAGCAGCGCTCCTCACCAGTGCCGTTGGCGCAATGCTAACCCCGCTGCTCGAAGTGCCAGGATGGCTTGCATTGGGACTGTCGCAATTTGTATTGTGGATCGGCAAGCAGGTCTACAGCGTCCATCAGGCACCAATCCGCTACGCCTTGGCTCCGCCGCAACTGCACGGCCGTGTAAACGCAAGCATCCGGACCATAGTGCGGCCCTTGCTCCAGTCGGAGCCGTGTTAGGCGGCGCCTGTGGAACATGGCTCGGCGCCCGCGCGACGTTACTGCTTAGCGGAGCCCTCATTGCCGGAGCCGCTGGGTGGATCTGGGCATCCCCTCTGCAATCCGTGTGTACACCGCAGTTCGTGGGGGCAGACACTTAAGAACGGCTACCTCCATTACTTCTCGCGGCCAACACAGGCCTCATCACGAAGTTCGCCGACATGCTATCGGTCATCCTATCTCCGGGCCACCTCACCATTTGGCGGCCCTGCGCACCGCATGTGTCCAATCCCAATTGGACAGCCGACGGTCGGCTGCCCTCCTACGTCCAGGAAGCCCACATCACGTATGCACTTGAGACAGCTGGCAACGGTCCCTTGCAGCCGTCTTGGCTGGCCTGCATGTTCGATCTCCCGGGTGAATTCAATGCAGTTGCTTTCACCGAAGCTTTGCGTGCCTGGGTAACCCGCCACGAAGCCCTCCGTAGCCAGTTCATCGTGGCCCTTCCGCTTCCGCCTGGCGAACGATTTATTCGCACGACGCTACCGGCCGATGCCGTGAGAATCCGCCGCAGTGCGGCTGCGGACTTCACAGATGGACGTAAATTGTCACGATATCTGGAGAATCTGTTCGACAGCGAGGTTCTCGCTATAGGCTGGCCTAGCTATCTTTGGGCCACAGTGAGCCGTCCACAAGCAACCACCGTCTATGTCGCCGCAGACCACACCCTAATGGACTGCTACTCCATTCTCCATACTACGTATGAGATTCAACTACTGTATGCGTCAGCACACGCGTCCTCACAGAGGACGGCTGCGTCCATTCTTCCCGAACGGCCGCCAAGCTACTTGGATTTCGCAGAGGCTGAACGGAGCGCCGCCGGTGCGTTGAACGCTGAACACGAATCTATAGCGCGCTGGCGGACCTTTCTCAGCGAGAGCGGCGGCCGGCTACCTCAGTTCCCTGCCTCAGTAAGCGAGGCGACCGAAAGCCCCGCCGATCAGCCAAGCGGATACACAGAACTTCTCAACGCATCTGACGCACTCTCCTTCAGTCGAGTCTGCCGCACACTTGAGGGCAACTCGTTTGCTGGGTTGCTAGCCTGCCTTGCCAAAGCGGGCCAAGAAATCTGCAGTTCGAACGTATTCCGTACCATGGTACCCGTCAATACACAGACGGAGCACTTCCAATTTTCCATAGGATGGTATGTTGGTATGGGGCCCGTGGCCTTCTCCATCAAGCAAACAGACTCTTTCGGTGAGGTGGTGCGTTCGGCCGTAGCAGGGCTAGACGGCTTGAGGAATATCGCGCGAATTCCGCTGCCCCGTGTGGCCGAACTCCTCGGCCAGCCCCTGCGCGACCCTTTCATGGTGTCGTACATGGACCTTCGCCATACGCCTGGTGCGAGCAATTGGAACACCTGGGGAACTGCCGTCTTCCGTAGCCGCTGCACTGATCCTGATGAGGTGTTCTTTTGGTTCATACGCACTCATGATGGCTTCCACGTTAGCTATCGCCACCCGGCCACCAAATTGGCAGGCATTGCCATCCCACACTACGTGGAACGTACCAAAGAATTGCTTAGGTCTGTCGCGCGCAACGGCGACTGGCCCGCGCTAACATCCCTTCCCAAAAAGGACAGAATTGCACATGACAGACATCAAACACATTGCGGCGACCGCATCTCGCGATTACACAAGCTTCGATGTTGTTATCGTAGGCTCAGGCGCTTCAGGCTCAATTGCTGCCCGAACACTTGCGGAAAAAGGTTTCCACGTAGCCCTCCTCGAATATGGAGCCTTGGTATCCCCAGGTGCGCTATACGCCCCCAACCAAGCAACCTATAGTAAGGCACGAACATCTCCACACGGTCGCGCCGATGGAAATCCATGGACAGCATGTGCCGTTGGGGGAGGAATGCAATTTTACAACGCTATCATGTTCAGATACCGTCAAGCAGATCTCTCGGCATCCCAATACCTTAGGACTGACATGGAGATAGATTGGCCCATTTCACTTCTGGACCTCGAACCTTTTTATTCCGAAATCGAAAGTCTCTTAGAGATTAGCGGTACGTACGGATTTCAGCCCTATCCAGCAAGCCAAAGAGGTCTACTTATATCCAATGCGATGCGAGAACTTGGAATCACGCCAAAGAGTGTTCCGCTGGCGATCCGGCCACCCAAAACCACCAATGGATGCATTGAATGCTCCTCTTGCAACCACCTAGTCTGCCCTACGAATGCAAAGGCCAACATCCTAGCTAAGAGTGTTTTAGACGATTCCGCTTTCCCAGGATCGATTTCGGTGCTGTACGGATGCTTTGTCAATTCGATCGAGCTCCGAAGCGACTGCCACGCAGAAGCCCTTGAGTGCTATGTGCCGCTTTCCTCGCAGCGGATTCGTATCCCCGTTAAAGCGGTCATTGTGTGTGCAAATGCAATTCAGTCGGCGGCTTTAATGCTTCGCTCGAAGAGCCGACATGCACCTACAGGCATTGGAAATGATTCTGACCTCGTAGGGCGCGGCCTCTCATTCAAGATAAGCGGGTACTCCGTTGGCTACGTGAAGAATCCAGCCGCGCTTCCTGCGCATTGGGGCCCGCATGCGACTGTGTATACGGACGACTTCTATGAGCACCCTGGCGTGCCATGCAGATTTGGGGGGTTAATCTACGAGGCAAATTTGGATTCGCCAGGGGAAAACATCGGTCGCGTGCGACTTCACTATATCGCTGGTGAGGAACCATGGTCACACAACCGTGTAATGCTTGACAGCGCCATCGACCCACACGGCATTCCTTACATCCGTATAGCGTATAAAAACTCAGAAAATGATAGGGCACGAATCAGTTTTCTCGCCAACCGGGCTGAAGACACTCTCCGCCGCTTAGGCGCATCCTGTATCGAACGAATGCCTTTCTCGCGAGGCAAAGGCAGTTCACATCTACACGGCACCATGCGTGCGGGTTCTTTTCCAAAGACATCAGTCGTGGATCACTGCGGCAAGATTCACGGGCTAACGAACATCTATGTTATGGATGGCTCCGTTATGAATTTCGCCGGAAATAGCCATCCCACGCATACCATAATGGCCAACGCAAAACGAATGGCGCTGTCACTCGCCGAAAAGGAAAACTAAATGTCCTGTTCTGGATCCACTGGCCATTTGGCTGAATGGGAGCGCGAAATCCGCTCTTCCATCATTTTTAAATCCGCCTGGGGCTCGATGGCGGAGGATATCGATGGCAAGATCTATCTTGACATGTCATCTTGCAGCGGCGCCTCACCCTTGGGTAGTAACAACCCTGAATTTAAGGCGAGACTCTCTCAAGCTATGGAGAGCGATGCCGACATTCTTCCATCCCCAGTAAGCGAGCAGCGCCAGATGCTAGCTGCAAGAATCTCAAAGAGATTCGCGACTACACCTAGCAGGCTGCTGAAGTACTCATCGCGCTAGCGATGAGTTTTTCCCCGCAAGGCGGGGAGCGCTGTTTTTCACAATCCGGAAGCCGGACGTCACTGCCTCGGCTTTTTCCGCGTTTTGGCGCCCATTCCGGCCTCATTAGCGCGATTACTGCAACTGCGGACGGATTTGTCCCAGCGAGCGCATGCGCACGAGGTGGTAGGCATCCCCTTATACGGAAGTAGGACCGTCTCCGCGGCGAGGCTTGGAGCTTGAAGTCCCGGGAATTTCGAGGTAAGGGGGTTGTTAACTTCGCCAGACTCGCGTTTACTCTCGGATTTTCGCGCAGCAATGAGCAACGAGTCGGGGGCATGGGTGGACGAGGAATTCGAGAGTCTGGATCTTGGTGATCCGCGGCGGGATCGGCGCGCCAAGGAGCTGCTCAAGCGGTTTGCGGCTCTGCCGACGGCGAGCATCCCCGGCGCATGCGATGACTGGTCGCAAACCATCGCGGCATATCGGTTTCTCGGCAATGAGCAGATCGATTGGCGGGACGTAATGCAGCCGCATTGGGAGCGCACTGCAGCGAGGGCCGCGCAGTTTCCGGTGGTGCTGTGCATCGCTGATACAACCGAATTGAACTTTAATGGCCAGGAGATCGACGGGCTGGGTCCGTTGACCTATGAAGCCCAGCGGGGCATGTTTTTGCATCCGACCTACGCGGTGACGCCTGACCGCGAGCCGCTGGGGGTGATCGATGCCTGGATGTGGGCTCGGGAGCCCAAGGACGCCGATGGCAACCGGGGCGGGATCAAGGAAAGCGTACGCTGGATTGAAGGATATGAACGGGTTGCGGAGCAAGCCGCGCTATTGCCGCAGACACGGCTGGTGTATGTGACAGACCGCGAGGGTGATATTGCCGAGTTGATGGCGCGCGCCCAGGAACTTGGCCAACCGGCCGACTGGTTGATCCGCAGCCAACACAACCGCAACCTGGCCGAGGGCGGCAAGTTGTGGGATAGCGTCGACGCCAGCCCGGTACTCGGGGAAATCACCTTTATCTTGCCAGGGCGAGCAGGCCAGAAGGCGCGCGAGGTCAAACAGGAACTACGCGCCCAGCGTATGAAGCTGCCGGGTCTGGTCGGAGCGGAGTTCACCTGTGTGGCGGCAAGGGAGATCGAAGCGCCCGCAGGCGTCAAGCCAGTGGTTTGGCGATTGGTGACGAACCGAGAAGCGCAGGACGCTGATGCGGTCAACGAACTTGTTGAATGGTATCGGGCAAGGTGGGAGATCGAGATGTTCTTCCATGTCCTGAAGACCGGCTGCAAGGTCGAGGCGCTACAGCTATCGCACATGGATCGTGTGGAGCGGGCCTTGGCGTTGTATATGGTGGTGGCATGGCGCATTGCCCGCCTGATGCGGTTGGGCAGAACCTGTCCGGATCTGGATGCGTCGCTGTTCTTCGATGCCGACGAGATTCGGGGGGCATACGTGCTCTCCAAGAAAGCTTGCCCGAAGACACCGGTCACACTCAATCAGATGATTCGGTTGGTTGCTTCCCTGGGCGGGTTCCTTGGGCGGAAGAACGATGGCGAGCCCGGCGCCAAGACGATCTGGATCGGCATGCAGCGAACCATGGACGCCGCGCTCACTATTCAAACACTGAGGGAAGAGTCATGACTTCCGTATAAGGAAATGCACTCAAGGAGGGAGGCCGTATTCCAACGGACCATGCCAATAGGGGGATTGTCTAGTGTGTGCTTGTGCGCAGAATCGGGTCTGCCAAAATTGTGGCGCCTGAGTCCTCTTGAGACCGTGCCATTTATCGCCCATCATTCGGAAGGGGTGGATGCCCAAGACCTCGACACGCTGGAGCGCCCTGGTCGAAAGTCTCGTAGACATCTATCCGAGCTATCCTTGTATCGAACTGTACGGACAATTTCTTGTGAAAGCCCTCGTTGGGACAACTGGGGCACATTTCCAGGGGCTTTGTCATGCCTACGTCAGACATAGAAGCGATTGCAGCAGCGCAAAAAGCGGGTGTTGAGATCCTGTACGGGCTTACCAGTAGAACGCTCGAGGGATTTCACAAGGTTGCGGAACTGAACTTACAGACGATGAAATGGACGTTAGCTGAAACCCAGGCGTGCACGCGCAAGGCATTTGAAGCCAAAAACGATGGCGACCTACCGGTGATGGAAGCCAGGATTTTGCTACCGCTGGCCGAAAAGGCTCAAGCATACTGCCGGCAAGGGCTCGAGATAGCCGCGGAGACGCGTGCCGACCTTGCGACGGTGGTCGAAGCCCAATATGAACAGAGCAAGCGCGTAATGCAGGACTATATTGATGCGGTCGAGCGTGTCGCTCCTTCTGGCTCGGGAACTGCCATGGCCGCCTGGAAGTCGGCTCTGACCGCTACAACAAGCTTTCTCGATGCGATGCAGCGAACAGCCAAGCAGGTGGGCAACATCACCGAGAACAACGTGAACCTCGCGGCCTCACTCGCATCGTCCTCTGCCCTGCAGCCGTCTAGTAACGCTGCGCGGGCCGACAAAGGCTAGCACGCTGCGGCGGCGGGAAGTCTTCACGGAGGGTCCCGCCCAAAAAAGTCGGATTGATGGCTGAGCCTATCCAAACGCCTCACCTAGAATCAGCAGTTCAGCGCTTCGATGGTAGCATGTGATAGTCAAGCGCCGCCGACAAGAAGACTGGCGCCTTGGGGATATTCCGATGCCTCGTTGAGCACACTTGATGCGAATATTGCACCCTTCATCCTGCCCTCCTTAGAAACAACCTGCGGTCGCAAAGCGCACGTGGCATCCGTCAGTAGATAATCTGCGTAAGAACTTTGGGCTTGGACAGCCAGATACTAGCTAACGCACCATACTTGGCGAGGCCTTCTAAGTAAGCGCTCAATTGACGACGTCTGGTATTGGAGGCTGAACGTTGGCAGGCTTGCGTCCGCAAAGACTTTGCGGACGCAAGCATGATCCAAGACGAGATTGACCTATTTCCGCTGCAGGCGGTGCGAGTCCGCTCCAATGGGAAGCGAGACTACGAGCCAGCGGCCAAGCGGCGTCTGATTGAGTTCTGTCTTCAATCGGGAGCATCGGTTTCAGGCACGGCTCTCAAGGCGGGCATCAACGCTAACCAGTTGCGCAAATGGATTCGGGATCCGAGATTCAGCGCAGGCGCAAGGTGCGTTGCCGGCATTCGTGCCGGTTGTCGAGGAGGTTCTAGATTCGCGGCCAATCAAGACACCCGCACAGGTTGTGGTGTCTGGCGATCCGCCACCGCGGCGAGCGCAACCGCTGGCGCTGTTGAGCGCAAAGCTGCCCAACGGTGTATCGCTCGAGCTGGAATGCAGCGAGCGAGACGTTGGGCTCGTAAAGGCAATGATCGAAGCCCTGAGTGGAGGCCATTGATGTTCCGCCTCGACGCTGGGCTGCGGGTGTATCTGCATCGCGACGCAGTGGACTTCCGTAAGAACATCAACGGCCTGGCACTGCTGGTCGAGCAGGCGCTCGGGCTGGATCCGTTTGCATCGGCTGTATTTGTGTTCCGTAACCAGCGGGCCGATCGTATCAAGATTCTCGGGTGGGATCGCAACGGCTTCTGGCTATTGTTGAAGCGATTGGAGGCGGACCGGTTTGCCTGGCCACGCGAGGCGACAGTGGCTATGCTGACGGTCGAACCGTTGCACTGGCTGCTCCAGGGAATCGACATCGAGGCGATGCGCCGGCACCCGCACCGAGAATAGAGGTGGCGCCGTTTGTTTGGACAGAGATCCGGAGTTTTTAAGTGGAAGCGCTGGGGCAGTCAGGCTGCCGATTTGATCGCTGCCAGCGTGGCGAAGTATGCCTCATCCGGGGTCTGGTCCGCCAGACTGGAATGGGGCCGTCGTTGGTTGTACCAAGTTAGGTAGTTAGCGATAGAGCGGCGCGCATGGCTGACCGAGTCGTAGGCTTTCAGGTAGACCTCCTCGTATTTGACGCTGCGCCAAAGGCGTTCGACGAACACGTTGTCGCGCCAACTGCCCTTGCCGTCCATCGACAGTCGGATGCCGCGGTCGAGCACAGCGTCTGTGAACCCCGTCGCGGTGAACTGGCTGCCCTGGTCGGTGTTGACGATCTCCGGCGTGCCGTATTTCGCAAAGGCCTCCTCCAGCGCCTCGACAGCATGGCAGCTCTCCAGAGTGATCGCCACCCGGTGGGCCAGTACTTTGCAGCTCGCCCAGTCCACCACCGCCGTCAGATACACGAAGCCCCGCGCCATCGGAATGTAGCTCGTGTCCAGCGCCCACACCTGGTTGGCGCGATCGATCGTCCGGTCGCGCAGTAGGTATGGCCAGATCTTGTGCGCCGCATGCTTGCGGCTCGTGTTGGGGCGACGGTACAGCGCCTCGATGCCCATGCGCTTCATCAGCGTGCGCACGTGCCGGCGGCCGACCGGGATGCTCTCCCGTCGCAACAGGCGGGCCAGCATGCGTGCGCCCGCGAAGGGATGCTCCAGATGCAGTTCGTCGATCCGGCGCATCAGCCTCAGATCCGCGTCGCTGATTGGACGCGGCTGGTAGTAGACGCTCGATCGGGAAATGTCGACCAGCTTGACCTGGCGGCTCACCGGCAGCGGGTGATCGCGGTCAATCATCGCTTTCCGCTCAGCAATCCCGCCTTGCCGAGCGCGTGCTCTAAAAAATCGTTCTCCAGTGTCAATTGGCCTATCTTTGCATGCAGCGCCTTCACGTCCACCGGCGGCTCGGCCGCAGTCTTGGTTTTGCCGCCGCCGAACACGTCCGCGGCGTGCTCCGCCAACTGTTGCTTCCACTCCGTGATCTGGCTCGGGTGCACGTCATACTGCTGGGCCAATTCCGCCAGCGTCTTGTCGCCCTTGAGCGCGGCCATGGCCACCTTGGCCTTGAAGGTTGCCGAGTGGGTCCGTCTGCTTCGTTTCGTCATCTTCTGGATCCTTTATGCCCGCCATTATGGCCGGCTCAGGCCCCAGCTCTTCCACTTAGCCGACTGTCCGAATTTCCGCCGCCACCTCTGCGCTCGATTCTTTTCGCCGGCGCTTATGAACTAACTGCATTGGGCTTCATCTAAGCAAGTGCAATACGCATTCTGACAGGAAACGTAGAAGAATGCAGGTGGCGGCATTTTAGCGCCAACTGGCGCGCCGTTGGCGAAACTAGCGGCGCATGGGCCGTTGACGGGGCGAACTTTCGTCACGGATTCGGTTCGCACTGATGAATTGAGTTTTTCTTCAGAAGGCTTTTTAATCCGCATTACTATGTTGTCATAGCGTCAAGCGTGGTTATATTTATGCTATTGCACACATAGTAGTGTTTTTCCAGCAAGAGATGTGGCCCAAGGCCAAAACAATAGCAACTTTGAGGATGAAATGGCGACTGGTATTGTAAAGTGGTTCAACAGTGAAAAAGGATATGGGTTCATCACGCCCGATGATGGCGGTAAAGACTTGTTCGCTCATTACAAGGAAATCCAAGGTGCCGGCTTCAAGTCACTGGAGGAGGGCGCGAAAGTAGAATTTGAAATCACGCAGGGTATGAAGGGGCCGCAGGCGTCAAAGATTCGTAAGCTCTGAGCACTTGATAGCCATTTAACTATCTGGCGGCGTGGCGCTAATTTGTCCGCGAGTTTGGCACCATCGTCGCTCCTTTGTATTTTTTTCCGGAAATCGCTGGGAAGATATGCGCAATTCAGGATTGTAATTACCACTTCCACAAGACCCTCGCAGCAGGGCATATAATATTTGAGTGCTTTCGTTATCCGCAAGTGGCGCCAGCAATCGGTGCGTTGTAGTAGTGGGAGCAGACTGAATCGTCGGGCGCTAAAGTACGGCCCAGCCACATCCGTTGGTCGCCCGATTTCTGCACTTCCCCAACCGGTCGGAAATTACTGTGGCGTCAGGTCGGTTCTTGACGCGGGTGAAGCGGCGTATCGCCTCTTGATGATCTTGGGCATGTATGGATCTGCGCCGCCTGCCGAATTTGGATCGACGTGCGCAAATGGAGCAAGAACAACATGCCACTGGGTCGGCTTGCCAACGCAGCGTTGCGGGAGCGAAAGGTCCAATTGCACGATGCGCTCGAACTATTAGTCGCTGTAAAGATTAGGCGCGACGGTGTCGTTGACTTCAACGCCCGGGGCATGAAATGTTTTTTTTCGCATCGCTTGATCTGAATGTCGCAACCCCGAGCATTCATGTGTTGTCGCTGGAACAATGCGAACAAGCACTCCAGTACATCGTGGAGTCTCATGCTTCGCGCTGAGCAACTCCTTGAACCTGAACTCAATCGAGGCGGCTCCGCGCCGCTAGGGATACTCTGCACAAACGCGAATCGAGTGTGCTTGGCCGTTTAACAGGAAGCTGAATGCGCCACGACGCCAACCTATCAGCTCGGAGCGAAGCTATCTCGCACGCGCGAAGCAGCATTCGCGGGCTGCGCGCGAGGCATCGGCGTGAGCCAGAAACGCGCTCATGCCCCGGCAGCCAGCAGTTTGCCGCGCGCCATCCACAAGTTGGACAGTGCGAACAAGGTCATGAGTTGCGCGGTGTTCTTCCTCAGCCCTCGATAGCGGACCTTGGTGTAGCCGAACTGCCGCTTGATGACCCGGAACGGATGCTCGACCTTGGCCCGGATGCCCGCCTTGATTCGCTCGACCTGATCGACGAGCGCGCCAAGTGGTTTGCTTTGGTCCAGGACGCGACGTTTGCCTGGCTTCATCGCTACGTGCCAGTTCACGCCCGCCCGCGCGTCCGGACGCTTCTCCACGCCCTGATAGCCCGCATCGCCGAACGCGTCGGTTTCCTCTCCATGCAGCAGGCTGTTGCCCTCAACCACGTCGTTGACCTTGCCCGCCGTGCCCCGCACCGTGTGCACCAGCCCGCTTTCGGCGTCCACGCCAATGTGCGCTTTCATGCCGAAATACCACTGGTTTCCTTTCTTGCTCTGGTGCATCTCTGGGTCGCGTTCGCCCGACCCATTCTTGGTCGAACTCGGTGCGCTGATCAGTGTCGCGTCCACCACCGTGCCCGCGCGCAGCATCAATCCCTTGTCGCGAAGGATGTCGTTGACCAGCGCGAGGATCTGAGCGGCCAGCTTGTGCTTCTCCAGCAGGTGACGGAACCGCAGGATGGTGCTCTCGTCGGGCAGCCTCACCGTCCAGTTGTCCAGCCCGGCGAACTCCCGATACAGCGGCACGTCGTGCAGCGCTTCTTCCATCGCCGGGTCCGACAGGCCGAACCATTGCTGAAGGAAGTGGATGCGCAGCATTGCCTCGACCGCGAACGGGGGACGGCCGCGCTTGCCTTCCGGGGCGTACGGAGCGATCAGCATCACCAGATCGGCCCATGGCACCACACGGTTCATCTCGTCCAGGAATTCGCGCTTGCGGGTGCGCTTGGTCGACAAGTTCAGTCCAAGGTCAGTTTGTTTCATGCGCCACATGCTCGCTGGCTCGACGATTCATTGCAAGCACATCCGCCGGCTAATTGTGCAGAGCATCCTTAGCAGGCCGCTGAAATACCTCCAGCGGACGTCAGCGCGACGACTGGCTGAAGCGTTGCTTTGAGGATCCCATCCAATCCCACATTCATGCGCGGCGCAGATACCTTCACGGGAAGCTTGTTCACTATGCGGAGGCTGGAGGATTTCGTGCCGCAGTCCCATCCGCTGCGCTCGATCCGGACTATGGCCAACCAGGCGCTGGTGAAGATGGACCGGCTGTTCGCGCAGATGTACGAGGCCGATATCAAGGGTGGCCGCCCCAGTATCGCGCCGGAGAAGTTGCTGCGGGCCATGCTGCTGCAGGTGCTCTACAGCATTCGCTCTGAGCGCCAGCTCATGGAGCAGACGCAATACAACCTGCTGTTTCGCTGGTTCATCGGGCTGTCGATGGACGACTCAGTTTGGGTGCCCACGGTCTTCACCAAGAACCGCGAGCGACTGATCAAGCATGATGCGGTGATCCAGTTTTTCAACGAGGTGCTGGCCATCGCGCAGAAGAAGAACTGGCTGTCGGGTGAGCACTTCAGCGTGGACGGCACGCTGATACAGGCGTGGGCAGGCCACAAGAGCTTCGTGCGCAAGGATGGCGACGACCAAGACGATGACGCCGGCGGCAGCTTCAAAGGTCGCAAGCGCAGCAACGAGACACACGAATCACGTTTCCGACTGCGTCGAGAGCGTCAATAGCCGCTCTCGCAACCACACTTCGAAGCTGTCCAGTAGGGGCCGGGACCTCCTTTGCTGCCGCACCTGTTGAAGTTCGAGCCCGAGCCAGGCAGTGGCTCCAGATTCGCCGGCGCCATTACGCCGGTGATTCCCTGGCGCCATTACGCCGAAGATCTGGTGGCGCCAATACGCCGGCGACGGATTGGCTCCATCATGCCGGCGATTCACATTCAGCATGTAGTTGATGGCTTTGGTCGTCCATTACGGCGGCGATCTCCTTTCATTGACCGCTACGCTTCCGGCTTTTGGCCGGAAGGGAGCATGAACAGAAGGTTCGAGATGTTTCATTACCGACAGGTCCTGGTGCGGATGCGCCAGGGCGATTCTGACCGGGACATCGCCCGATCCAAGACGATGGGGCGGCGCAAGCTGTCCCAGGTCCGAGAGACCGCGAGCAACCGGGGCTGGCTAGGTCCCGACACCCCGTTGCCCACCGACGCGGAGCTGGCCGAGGTCTTCGGCCGCGACAGCATGGCAGCACCGTTGCCCCCCAGTTGCGTGTCGCCGCTGGAAGCCTGGCGCGAACAGATTGTGCAGTGGC
Source organism: Cupriavidus taiwanensis (assembly GCF_900250115.1). Lineage (NCBI taxonomy): Bacteria > Pseudomonadati > Pseudomonadota > Betaproteobacteria > Burkholderiales > Burkholderiaceae > Cupriavidus > Cupriavidus taiwanensis. The sequence continues at coordinate 529,922 of NZ_LT984805.1, forward strand.
ACGCGGCCGGCATTCAGGGCACGACGATCCTCAGCGCCCTCGAGCGCAACCATGGTTACTGCGGTAGCACGTCGTCCATTTACCGGTTCCTCAAGCAAATCAAGGAATCTGAGGTACCGGAAGTCCCCATGCGGCTAGAGTTCAAGCCGGCTGAGGCCGCGCAGATTGACTTTGGCGCCGGCCCGACGCTCACCGATGTGTATACCGGCGAGATCCACAAGACCTGGTACTTTGTCATGACGCTTTGCTGGTCCCGGCACCAGTACGTCGAGATCGTGCGCGACCAGACCATTGCCACCTGGCTGCAGTGTCACCGACATGCCTTCGAATGGTTTCATGGGGTGCCGGTGCGGCTCATCATCGATAACCCCAAGTGCGCCATCACCAGGGCCTGCATCTACGAACCGGAAGTTCAGCGGGCCTACGCGCAATGTGCCGAGGGCTATGGCTTCCGCATTGACCCCTGTCCGCCACGGGACCCACAGAAAAAGGGTTCATCGAGGAATTCCGGGGAAGGCTGCGCGGATTTTGAGGAAGAAGTATTCCTCGTCGCGATAGCCGTACGCGCGGCGCTTGATGACCTTGATGGTGTTGTTGATGCCTTCGACCACGCTGGTGTTCAATGGGTGGCGGCAGCGGGCCAAGATGCCATGCCAGTAGCCTTGCAGGCGCTTCGCAAACAACTCCAGGGCAGGTATTCGGCTCTGCCGAGCCTGCTCGCACCATTGCTCCCAAGCTTTTTGCGCCCACGCCGGGCGGCGGTAGAACCATAGCCGCTTTAGCTCGTCGCGCAACAGATAGACTGTCAGCAATGGCCGGTTCGCCTCCAGGACCTCATCCAGATGAACCGCCTGGGGGACGCTCAAGTTCTCCCGATTCCGCAGCAGTAGCCAGCGTGTGGACTTGAGCACCCGTCTGGCCGGCCGATCGTGCCGCAGCTGATTGGCCTGATCCACCCGTACTCGGTCGATGACCTCACGCCCGTACTTAGCTACCACGTGGAACAGGTCGAAGACCACCTCTGCTTGCGGGCAATGCGCCCGGATCTCCAACTCATACGCGGTCGTCATGTCGATGGCGACGGCCTCGATGCGCTGCGCAACGCCGGCGGGAGCTGCTCAAAGAAGGCTCGGGCGGTCTCGCGTGAGCGCCCCTGTCCGATCCAGAGCACCTGCCGCCCAATGGGGTCGACTACCACCGTGGCATATCGATGCCCCTTGTGTAGCGCGAACTCATCCATGGCCAGGTAGCGGATATTGGACCAGTCCGGCTCGGCCACTGCCTCACGCAAGCGAGCCTTATCGATCGATTTAACTGTGTGCCAGCCCAGATCGTAGAAGGCCGCCACCGCCTGCACCGTACAGTGGCGCAACAAGTGGCCGCAAGCCTGGGCCAAGCGGGCCGTCACGCGTTGGTAGCGCCCAAGCCATTCCAGCCGCTCCAGCCTCGGACCGCCGCAACGGTCGCACCAAACGCGCCGGCGCGGCACGTGCAGTACGACCCGATACTCGAACAGCGGAAGGTCCCGGACTCGCCTGACCACTGTCTCATGCACCTGATGGCAGCGCGCGCCACACTCCTCGCAATGCATGACCTTGCTGACCGGCTTCAAGTACAACGACAGCGTACGGCTCTCTCCCTCCGGCCATTCCACGCGCTCCAGCCGGTAGCCCTTCCAGCAACCCAGTGCTTGCAGCGTCTTGCGATCCAGCACACATCCCCCTGATACCTGAAGAAACAGACATCAGCATACAAAATGTGCTCTTTCGGGCCACGGTTTTCTGCGAAGAACCAGAAAAAGGGCATCGTGGAATCGGGAGTCAAGTACGTAAAGAACAGCTTCGGGCCGCTGCGCGACTTCCGCGACCTCGCCGATGCCAACCGCCAGGTGCGCGCCTGGGTCATGGCCGAGGCCGGCACTCGCATCCACGGCACGACGCGCCAGCAGCTGTTGACGGCGGTGTAAAAGCGGCAGTAAATGGCGGCGTACGGTTGGGTAAGAAGGTCAACAGCAAGGGGCCGCATGCGGCCCCTTGCTGTTTGGGTTGGACAGCAGGTTAGAACGGATCGTCGAGGCTTTTCTCGGGGGGCGAGCGCTGCTCACTCAGCAGGTCATGCAATGCGAGCTGGTAGTGAGCGCAGATCCGCTCGCGTAGATCGTCGATGAGTTCGACGACGGCGAGCGCCTGCTCAGCGGACCAGTTGTCTGGGATCAGGAAGTCGAGCCCCTGGGTGATGCCTGACGGCAGATGCAGATGCGTCATGATGGTTTTTTCTCCGCCCGGGCCACGCTGCGTTTCTTTGCTCGCTGATCGGCCCGCTCGCGCGCTTCCTTGACGCGATACGACTCGCCCTCGATCGCGATGACTTCGGCACGATGCACCAGTCGGTCAACCAGCGAGACGACGCAGGCGGCATTCGGGAACACCTCAGACCATTCGACGAATGGTCTGTTTGTTGTAACCACCGTACTGGTGGCGCCATATCGGCGACTGATGAGCTCGAACAGCAGATCGGCATGTCGGTTTGAGTACGACAGGTAGCCGACCTCGTCGATGACCAGCACGTCCGGCGAGGCATAGCGGTGCAGGCGCCGACGCAAGGCCGAATCGCTGTCAAGAGCGGCCAGCTCGCCGAGCATCTGGCAGGCGGTGGTGAACAGCGCCGTGTGCCCGTGGACGAGCGCCTGATAGGCCAGATTCAGCGCCAGGGTCGATTTGCCGACGCCGTTCGGGCCGATCAGCACGACGTTGGCCGAGTCCTTGACGAACTCCAGCTACATCAATTCCTCGACGGCGGCCCGGTCGCAGCGCGTCGGCCACGTCCAGTCGAAGTCGCACAATGGCTTGAAGTTGCCCAGGCGGGCATCCCGGATGCGTCGCTCCAGCGAGCGACGCGAGCGCTCCTCTTCTTCCCATTGCAGCAGCGGCGCTACCCATCCAGCATCAGCGACCTCCGGCCAGTGCGCCAGCAGCCCATGCAGGCGCAAGGCATTCGTACGGCTTTGCAGGTTCTCAGGCGTGTTCATTGGCATCTCCAGCGATCTGATCGTAGATGTCGAGCCGGTGGGGTATGACCAGCTTGTCCTTGTGCCGGACGTGTTCAGGCAGATGGATGCCCACCGGCGGGGGTGCATGGCGCGCTTCGCGCCGGCGCTCCAGCGCCAGGCGCACCGGATTCTGGTGAGGTGCCGCGTCGCTGGCGAGGGTTTCCTCGATCGCCGCTTGCAGTTCGGCGGCGCCATACCGGTCGAGCAGCCGCAGCAGGTGGGTGGTGATGTTGCCCAGATTGCCGCCCCGTTCCGCCGCGCGCAGCAACAGCGCCTGGCTGGCCGGCGCCGCCCGAGCCAGATGGTCAAGTCCGCGATGGTGGCGGGCTTCGCGTTTGCGTTCGACCAGGGCGTTGATGTGTGCGGCAATTTCTATCTGCGCGCCGCGATCGTAACTGCGCTCATGAGTGGCGAGCAGTTCCGTGCCATCGAGGATGCGTACCTGCCGGGGACTGGCCCGCACCGTGAGCGTGCGTCGCACATGGGTATGCGGGATCGTGTAATCATTCAGGCCGAAGCGCACGTACGGTGTCTTGCCGACCTTGACGTTCTGTTGCGGTTCGCACGGATAGGGATTCTCCGGCAAGGCGAGCAGGCTGGGCTGCTCGCGGCAGAACGCCTCGCGTACGCTGATCGTCGGTTCTTCCCGGCAGGGGCGATCGGCCGCAAGTCCCGCACACCAATGGGCGGCTTGAGCGTTGAGCTCATCGAGGTCGGTCACGGTGCGTCCGGCGAAGAAGTTCTCGCGCACGTAGCGGATGGCGCGCTCCACGCGCCCTTTCTCGTTGCCACGGGCGACGGCAACCGGCCGGGGCTCGTAGCGGTGATGCGCCGCGAACGCGAGCAGCGTCGGATGGAAACGGATCGCATCTCCCTGGCGTTCCAGAACGGCGCTCTTCAGGTTGTCGTAGAGCAGGACCCTGGGCAGGCCGGACCAAGCCTCGAAGGCGCCGGCATGGCCGGCCAGGAAGCTATCCATGCGCGCATCGAGGAAGAATCTCAGATAGATCTGCCGCGACCACGACAGCACCATCACGAAGGCCATCAGCGGCCGGCGCGCGCGGCCGATCTGCAGATGGCCGAAGTGTCCCCAGTCAACCTGCCCTTGTTCCCCCTGCAGGGTGCGCAAACGCAGATAGGCTTCGGGCAGTGGGCGCGGCCGGTGCAGCGCGATCATGTGCCGGAAGTGGTGCTGGCTCCCGCGGTAGCCACGCTCGGTCACCATCGCATACAGGCGGCTGGCCGTGAGCGACGGGAACTTCTTCAGCGTCTCATGGATGAATGGCAGGTAGGCGTCGATCTGCGAGGGCCGCTGCACCGTGCCAATCCGGGGTAGGCCGGCCTGTGCCAGCACACGTTGAACGGTGTCGCGGTGCACATGCAACTGGCGCGCGATGGTGCCGGCGCGCCATTTCTCGACGTGGTAGTAACGCAGAATCTGGGCTTCGAGTTCTACTCCAATGGTCATGGGTCGTGTCCTGTGCGGTCAGTCGTACGAACATCACGGAAGACCCTACGACGCAGTGGTCCGAGGCGAACAAAGCCCGAGTATGCGCAACGGCAGAAGTGGCAATGCTCAGACACAGGTATTGAGGCGCCAGCGGGCGCCGGTGCTCTGGCCGGCGTCGTCAAGGTCAGCGGCAGTAGAGCATCGGCGGCCTGCGCGACGGAACCCTGATGCGTCACTTTCTTTTGGCGACAGCGATAGCGGCGCATCCGCTCCGCGTGCGCCAGGCGGCCGCGGCGGCTGTGTTGGTAGCGCTGAGCGGCCTCGCGCAGACTGGCGCGGCGCGCTGCTTGCGAGCAGCCGCCATTGCAGTAGACCTGACCGCGGTCGCAGCGGCGGCAAACAATGACCTGCGCCCGGCAATGAGCGCACACAAAGAGGCGGCCCGTGGCCGGCATCGGCAATCCCCCGTTATGCCGAAACGGCCTCGACGGGCTGGACGAGCCGTGCCATACTGGCCCGGCACGCGCGCCCTTGGCACGAGTGGGGCACGACATCGGGATGAACTTGGCGGTTTGGACCGGTGTCGTGCCTGTTTCTTTTCGGCGGTAAATCCGACCTTTTTACCGCATCCCTACTGCGACGTCACCACCTTGCGGAATGCCCGTCACCGGGCGCGTCTGCACTCGCCCTACGGGCTCGTTCCGACGCGCCCGGTGACAACCCTTCAATATCAAATCAGAAGACCTTGGGACAGTCCTGCAATGCAGGAGTTGTTCTGCATCTTTAAGCTACGCCACCGTTTAGTGCCGGTTTTAAACAGCCGTTCACAAGGGCAGCAGAGCCTCATAGTCGTCGGCTGTCTGTGCCTGTGGCAACGCCTTGAACAAGGCAACGAGATACTGATACGGATCTACGTCGTTGGCCTTACAGGTTTTTCACTCCACCCGAATCCAACCGGCGATTCCACGGCAAAGCAACCATGGATTCCACGGGAAGCCGACCATCTTGCCGGGGTAGGAAATCCCGCCTGGTAGAGCGCTGGGATGCAGGGATAACCATGGCACTCTCGATCGCAGGTCAGCATCGACCAGCTCGGCTTCGAAGAACGTCTCGGGCTGCTCGTCGAACGCGAATGCAGCAAGCGCCAGTCGCGCATGTTCTCGGCCCGGCTGCGGCGCGCACAACTTCGCTTCCCAGACGCCGTCCCCGAGGACATCAACTACCGCGCTGCCCGCCGCCTGGACCGGGCCCTGCTGGCCCGCCTGTTGACCGGGGAATGTACTGGGGACACCTGAACGTGATCCTCATCCGCAAGACAAGCCTCGGCAAGAGCTGGCTGGCGTACGCCTTGGCGAACCAGGCTTGCCGACATGGCTACTCCGTCGGCTACCTGCGCATGCCGAAGTTCAGGGAGGAGATGGCTATGGTCGATGGCAGCGGGCGCTTCGGGACGTTGCTGGCCCAATGGGCCAAACCCGACATTCTAGTGGTGGACGACTTTGCGACGACGCCCCTTGCCGACTAGGCGCGCCGTGATCTGCTTGGCCTGCTGGATGTTCAGCACGGCTCGCGCTCAACCGTCGTCACCAGTCAAATCCCCGCTCCGGGCTGATAGGTTGGAGTCGTGGCGCATTCAGCTCCCTGTTAAACGGCCAAGCACACTCGATTTGCGTTTGTGCAGAGTATCCTTAACCATTCTTCTCAAGAGTGATTTGAAGCCTTTCTTTAGGTGTCACGGTTGCTTCGTAGATTGCGATGTGATCGTTCGACGCGAAAGTAACGTGCGGCGTTCCTTGAACATGACCCAACTGTGGGTTCACCGTATGCCCGTAGGGCGTCACTGCGACCGCATCGCCCGGCACGCCTATCTCGTCGAGCGTGAGGGTTCTAGACTGCATCGCGGGATAATCGCCGCTCGATATCGTCGTGGCATGCCACGTGCCGTCGCTACTCTGCCACTGGACTGAGAAGCAGAACACATAGCCGGTTTTGTTTTTTACTGTGATCTTTTGAGCCTGGATCATGATTTTTCCCATGCGAAGAAATTATAGGAATGACGTAAAGGGACTCTCTGCTTAGCGATGCTCGGTCTTCTCCTTGGTCAGTCGAGATAAGTCGCGCCAAAAGCACTTCTGCGGCTATAGGAAGAGAAGGTCGCGGGATATCAATAATGAAGTAAATGCAATCTATGTTCCTGGCGCCCAGGAAAACTGATAACCATCCGAAAAGTGAATAAATCAATACTTATTCTTGGGTGATTTGTTATAATTGTTATATCATTGAACATCATGTTGTCTTAAACTGTACACCGCTGCCCCGGTTCCCGCCACTGACCTAGCAGGCCGCTGAAATACCTCCAGCGAACGTTGTGAAAAACCGCTAACCCACCGGCCCTATCGGGGAAGTCGCACCTCTTCCGCAGCCTCACCGAGGAGCCCCTCAATCTCGATTTATGCAACAACGCCGCTTCAAGCAATGACGTAGCAAAACTTGATTTTGATCAACAACAGGGAAGTTGGCCATTCTTTCTGCCTTGCCTCGCACATACCATATTGCCTAGACTTCTCTAGCCATTCCTCGTGCTGTTTCAGGAATGACGAACATAGCGAGTTCGTGCCATTTTGGCATCCAGCAGGAAATATTGGAATGGAATGGGCCCAGTGTTTTGCCTCGACGGCATTTCTCAAATCTTTGTAATTGTGGCTCGACATTTAAACTTCAAACTTTCAAGGATCCAATCATGTCTAACATCAAGAAGGCAGTGTTCGGCGCGCTAATGACCATCACTTTGCTCGGGGGCGCGGTGTCTGCATCAGCTCAGCCAGTATGCCAACCCCAGCATCCAGGGCAGACATGCGAGTATGATGCGGTGCTGAAGACCTGCATTTGTAACTAAGAATTGAAAGGCCTGGATAGTACGCTCCATGCCCGTCAATATGGACACCTTCTTTAATCCGCTCCCTCAAAGTTTGACGCCCGTCTAACTTTGAGGGGTGTATTACCAATGCGAGGATATTCCGTTCAACAACGATACGACCATCCTTAATGACCATGGATGCGTAACCAGAAACAGACGGCAATGGGTTCGCCGGGGCTCACAGAATGCACAGTGATAACAGTAAGCTGGGTTGCTTCGCGGCCGCGCCGCCTCTGTTCCATCTTCCTACCAACACCCCGATGGCGTCTAGTCATTGTTGGCATCGAGCGTGCACATCTGGCGGAGGGGCCGGAAGGCTCCACGTGATCCGTCGATCTCATGCGGCAGCCGGATCTGCTCCCACGGCACGACCGGATCGGGCAGTGCCGCCGTGACCAGGGCGCGCGCCCGCTGAATCGCTGATCTGCGGCTCGGGGAGGGGCAGCGACCGCAACGTTTCGGGCGCGCGGGCGACCGCCTGGCGCGACGACGCGCCCGCGTACCAGGCGCGCAGGGCCGCCAAGGCGGCGGCGTCGGGGAAATCGGGCGAGATCATCGTGTCTTGCATCGAAAATCGTTCGCGGGGTGCGTAAGCTTTGGTATGGAGATGGCCAGGCCGGCACCAATCCACCCAAGTTACTGTAAGCATCAACAAGCCTTATAGGCAGCATGATGAGGCTTCTGGCGAGGCGGACGGGGCTTGGCGCGATCCGGTCGCACGCGATGGATACGTGTTGCGATCAAGGCCAAGGTCTCATTCAGAGCAGCCCTGGCCCAGCGCAGGCCGAGCAGAACCGCAGGCAGGACAGGTTTGAGCGCGGTAATGGCGTAGGTACGGTTGATCCGATGGTCCGAGTCAATGTCATGTTCCTGCGCGGCGGTGAGGCAGCATAGGGCGTGCAGGTTGTCACATAGGATTTTGGCGCCGAAGTCCTGCCTGGCGGCCAACTGCGAGAGGCCGGACAGATGTTCGAGTGCCATGCGGTGTTTGAGGCGTTTGAACGCCTCCTCGAGGCGCCAGCGCTGGTGATAGAGATCGCGGAAGGTGGCAGCCGGATAGTGGTGCATGTCGAGCAGATTGGTGATGAGCACGCGCACCTTGCCGGCTGGCGAGATCTGCCGGATCAGCCGGACGGTCTGCGGAGTAGCCGCACACTCATAGTCGCGCGCGTCATTTCGGGCTGGAGCCGGGAGCGTGACGATGGCCTCGTCGCGACCGGAGCGGACGAAGTGCCGCACGGCAGCAAAGCCGCTACCGTCGGCGCGCATGCAGAAAGGGATTTTTCGTTGGTTGAGCACGGCCACCAGCCAGCGGGCGGGGTAGCCGCGATCGAGCAAGAGCAAGTCGTCGGATTGCAGGCGGTCCAGATGCTCGAACAGGATCTGGCGTTCGTTCTCGTGCACGCTGTGCAGTGAGGCGGCGAGCATGATCTCGGCCCCGGGCAGGTATAGGCCGAAGGCGAGTTGATCGCGAGTGGCGGCTCGAGGCAGATGGCTGTGGCGGATGGCGAAACGCAGGTGTGAGGCGTCCGCGGCGACTAGCCGAAAGCCATGCCAGCGCGGCAAATGGTCTGACACCTGCCGAAGCAGCCAGTCATTGAGGTGAGCAAAGACATCGCCGCTGAGTTTGCTGCGAGCCTGGGCGAAGGCTTGTTCACTGACGCAACGGCGCAAGATGTTCTGGCGCGCGAGCGCGGCGAAGAATTGATCGAGTTCGGCTTGTACGCCCATGCGCAAGTTGCCAAGCATGAAGGCGATCAGTGTCGGCAGAGTGAGCTTGCGCTGACGGGTGAATGCGGAGGGTCGTTCGGGATGGCGAGCAAGATCGTGAAAGACCTTGGTGTGCAGATATTCGGTAAGCGAAGCGAACAAATCGGTCAGGGGCATGAGAGCCAAGCGAAGATCGAGAAGCGATCCTCTATTGGCCGCCGCCCTGCTTGCGCTAAACAGCCAGCGCAAGCAGGGCGGCGGCCGCTCGAACCTCGTCACATGTCAAGCGTTCGCGGGGGCAAATCGCGATTCTATTGACGGCTAAACTTGGGTGGATTGGCTCCAGGGGGGGCTACCGTGTCAAGAACTGGGCGCAGTTCGACAAGGGATTGATACCCCGAGGAGATATCCCGAGGTGGGTGAGGAACTTGCTCGGGCCGCCGGCTAAAGCCCTGTCGCCCTATCGTGGCCACCCGCTCGCCTATACGGATGCGCTGATCCAGGAGCTGATCGCTCTCAAGCAGGGGTTCCCGCTGCCGCTGCGCGTGCTGCAAGGCTTCGAGTAGAGCTTGCGTAGCCTGGCCTTCCCAACGTTGCCAGCGCCGAACTACACGACAATGAGCCGCGCGCAGAATCTGAACGTCGTGCTGCCCGTCTCGCGTACTGGCGAGCCGCCGCATCTGGTGATCGATAGCGCGGGGCTGAAACTTTACGGCGAAGACGAGTGGAAGGTTCGCAAGCACAGTTGCTTCAAGCGACGGACCTGGCGCACGGTCCATCTTGCTATGGACGCCAACACCAGATACGCCGATTGATACCATCGGAGGTGACGGCGCTTACGACAATAAGGCAAGCCACGCCGAAATTGCCGCGCGAGTTGCACAGCCCGCTATTCCACCACGCGATGGAGCGAAGCCTTGGTCTGAAAGTACGTCGGGCGCCGTCTCGCGTTCCGGCGCGGAGGCGTGCGCCGGTAGCTTGTCAGGATGACGGGCCGAACTGTTATGCTTTCACAGTGAGTTGCTGTTTTAGACCGGGAGCAAAATCTGCGGCATTCAAGTAGTGGTTCTCGATGGGACCCGTACGATGTCGTGTGAACAATAGCTTATCGAAGCTTCTCACCCTATTCTCTGCCGAGTTAAACGCTCTGCCGGTCTGATGTGGCGCTTCACCAATTGATCTAGCAGGCTGCTGAAGTACTCATCGCGCTAGCGATGAGTTTTTCCCCGCAAGGCGGGGAGCGCTGTTTTTCACAATCCGGAAGCCGGACGTCACTGCCTCGGCTTTTTCCGCATTTTGGCGCCCATTCCGGCCTCATTAGCGCGATTACTGCAACTGCGAACGGATTTGTCCCAGCGAGCGCATGCGCACGAGGTGGTAGGCGGCCATGCTCAGCACAAACATCTGATCGACTTTCTTCAGACCGCGCACCATCACCTGACGCATGCGCCCCACGGTCTTGACCCACCCGAAGCCCTGTTCGATCAGCTTGCGCTTTTGTTGCGAGACGGCATAACCGGCGCTGGAAGCAATGGCATCAGGAACGGCCGAGCGACGACCCGATGTGTTCTGCGCCACGTGGGGCGTCACCTTCATTTCCAGGCAGGCCTCAATGAACTCGTGCGCGTCATAGCCCTTGTCCGCGCCCACGGTGACTTCCACATTCAGGTCTTCAATCACCTGCCTGGCATCGTTAAGCATGACCTTTGCGGCCTCCCGCTCGGCGTGTCCGTCCGCCTTGGTCACCATGGCGCTAACCACCAGGCCATGGCGGTTGTCGCTCAGGGTATGACCCATGTAGCGCAGCTCACTGGATGTCTTGCCCTTGCGGTAGAGCTTGGCATCGGATCGGTCTTGGATTCGTGTGTCTCGTTGCTGCGCTTGCGACCTTTGAAGTTGCCGCCGGCGTCATCGTCTTGGTCGTCGCCATCCTTGCGCACGAAGCTCTTGTGGCCTGCCCACGCCTGTATCAGCGTGCCGTCCACGCTGAAGTGCTCACCCGACAGCCAGTTCTTCTTCTGCGCGATGGCCAGCACCTCGTTGAAAAACTGGATCACCGCATCATGCTTGATCAGTCGCTCGCGGTTCTTGGTGAAGACCGTGGGCACCCAAACTGAGTCGTCCATCGACAGCCCGATGAACCAGCGAAACAGCAGGTTGTATTGCGTCTGCTCCATGAGCTGGCGCTCAGAGCGAATGCTGTAGAGCACCTGCAGCAGCATGGCCCGCAGCAACTTCTCCGGCGCGATACTGGGGCGGCCACCCTTGATATCGGCCTCGTACATCTGCGCGAACAGCCGGTCCATCTTCACCAGCGCCTGGTTGGCCATAGTCCGGATCGAGCGCAGCGGATGGGACTGCGGCACGAAATCCTCCAGCCTCCGCATAGTGAACAAGCTTTCCGTGAAGGTATCTGCGCCGCGCATGAATGTGGGATTGGATGGGATCCTCAAAGCAACGCTTCAGCCAGTCGTCGCGCTGACGTCCGCTGGAGGTATTTCAGCGGCCTGCTAGGGCGCCAGCGCCGAGGCAAGCCAGTCTTCTTTCCAACTCCCCGCCAAGCATCAATATGTGAAGGTTGTGGAACACGAACCGGCGCCAGCATCAGTCGGCGAAACCGCCATTACAAGATCCACATTGCCAGCCATGGTCGGCATTTTGCTAGGCTGGAAACTCGTTGTACCCCGAGCGTGCCTGGTAGTTCAACGCGTTGAGTCTGTCCAAGCGAATCGATGTTGGCATCGTCGCAATTGTCGGCGTCTGATATCAGCTTACGCCGGCGTGGAGATTGACTGGGACTGGACAATGCGGGGCGAAAATATTGTGTAGGCATCAATGAATCTCGACACAACAGATCTGCGAATTCTCGATGAACTCCAGCAGAACAGCGCTCTAACGAACGTTGAACTAGCGCGCCGCGTTCATCTTTCTCCGTCGCCGTGTCTCGCTCGGGTCAGAGCCCTCGCGAGTGCCGGCGTAATACGGCGCTATGTCGCACTTGTTAGTTGTTAGCGCCGATGTAAAATTGACCCACCCCGCCGAAGTAAAACTGACCCACCTGGTGGAGGATGGCGGATTTGCCGCCGATGCTGACACAGGAGCAAGCAGTGGAAATCAGGGTATTGGCGAAACGAGGTGCGGGGGTGAGGGAGATAGCACGGCAGACGGGTCTGTCGCGCAACACGGTGCGGCGCTATTTGGGCGACGAACACGCGGGTCGGTACAGGCCGCGTGAGCTCAGGGCAACGAAGCTTGCGCCGCACCACGGCTATTTGCTGGAGCGCATCGAAGCGGCACGCCCGCGCTGGATTCCGGCGACCGTGCTGCTACGCGAGTTGCGCGAACGCGGCTACGACGGTGGCGTCAGCCAGCTCGAGGTGTTTCTGGCGCCGCATAAGCGCGCCGAGCCCGAGCCGCTGGTGCGCTTCGAGACGGCCCCTGGCAAGCAAATGCAGGCCGACTTCACAGTCATTCGGCGCGGGCGCGAGCCACTGCTGGCACTGGTGGCGACGCTGGGCTACAGCCGCGCGAGCTTCGTGCGTTTCACGGCCGGCGAGGACACCGCCACGCTATGCGCCTGTCTGGAAGAGGCGCTGGCTTTCTTCGGCGGCGTGCCTGAATAATCGGCAGCTGCCGATTACTCAGGTAATCAGCAGCAGCGAGAAATCCGAAGGAACTCGCCCCGTCCTTTGCTCCTCCATACCCAACAGCGACAGTTCCTTCAGATTTGGTAGGCCAGCTCAAAGCGATTCCAGCCAAGTGAGCAAGTCCTCGTTGCGGCGCCATGGTGGTGGCTTGTCGATCTTCGAATGCGGCTGCAGCCGCTGCAGGGCTTCGCGTTTGGTGTCCAAATTTGCTTGGGCGTAGTGATTGGTGGTGTCGAGGCTCGCGTGCCCCAACCAACTCCGGATCACGGTGACATCGACGCCAGCGGCGACCAGGTGGACCGCAGCCGCGTGCCGAAAAGTGTGCGGCGAGATCTTATTCGATGCCAACGTCGGCACAACCGCAGCGGCGCTACGCACGTACTGCGTGAGCTTGAAGCGGACTCCCGAGGGTCCCAGAGGCATGCCATATCGATTGACAAACAACCTTTCGTTGCTAGCGCACGGTTGCCGCTGCAGCAATGCCTTTAGCAACTCGACGATCTCTGGCCACAGCGGGCAGATGCGTTCCCTGCGGCCCTTCCCGAGCAGTCGCACGCAGTTCGGTGGGTCGAATCGGATGTCGGCAGGACAAAGATTGAGCACCTCTTGTATCCGCGCACCCGTGTTATAAAGGAGCCATAGCAGCACGTGATCACGTTGTCCTTCCAGCTGGGTGCGATCCGGCTGCGCCCGGATTGCCTCGATCTTGTGCATGTGGAGCTCCTGGCGCACCGGCATCGGCGCCTTCTTAGTCGGAATTCGCAGCACCTCGGAACACTGCTCGATGGCTGTGGGGTCACGCTCGGCGACGAAACTGAAGAAGCTGCGCAACGCAGCGAGACGACAGTTTGCGCGTGCCGATAGAGACCTTGCGCTCGCGCTCGCTGTGCTGCAAGAACGCAGCGACCTCGGTTGCGTTTAGCGCTTGCAGCGTGAGATCGGCGACACGACAACGTCGGCGCTCAGCGACAAAACGCAGGAACAGTCGCCAGGCGTCTCGGTAGGAACGTATCGTGTGGGCGGAGACGTTGCGCTGTTCTGCCAGCCGCTCATAGAAGAAGGTCCGCAGCAGTCGCGGGAAAGGATCGGTCGGCTTCATCATGATGCTCTCCCGGGGATGTGCACCTGATGCAGCACCAGATGTCGAAACCGCTCGCTGGCGAGCTGCAGCAGTTCCTGCGTCACGGTCAAGTAGACGAGCGTGGAGTTGATGTCCTTGTGGCCTAGGTAGGTTGCCAGGTACGGCAGCCGCGCCTGAGGATTGATTCCTTGGCGATACCAGGAAAGCATCCGATAGACGACGAAAACGTGCCGAAGATCATGGATTCGAGGCCCGCAGCGTCCCTGTTCGGGCTTGAGCCCGGCGCGTCTCAACACGGCCACCAGCAACTTCTCGATCATCACCCGCGAGTAGCGACCGGCAGCCTGCTGATGCCAGAACAAGCCGCTGTCGCCGTCCTGCGGTGCTCCGGCGCGTCGTCTCGCGTCGAGATACTCGCGCAGCGCTGCCACCACACTGTCAGACAGGGGCAGGCTTCTGGATTTGAAGAGCTTCGTCTCGCGAACTTCCAGCATGCCCGTGCTGAGGTCGAAGTTCCCAAGATCCAGCCGCGCGAGTTCACCAAGACGCAGTCCGGCGCAGCAGGCGAGTACGAGCATTGTGTACAGCGCAAGTGGCCGGAGCGGAGCGCGAGGAGATGGGAAGGCGCGCGCGGTGTCGAACAACAACTGCAGCTCTTGCGGGGTATAGATGTACGGACGCCGACGTTCCCATTCGATGCGGTGCTTCAGTCGACGATCCGGCGGCGGCAGTGCGACGCTCGGATCGACACGTCGCCATGCGCGCAACAGGGCGCGTCCCGCCTGTTGGCACTCCCAGGCGTGATTCAGCGTCCGGCCCTGTGCGGCCCACTGCTGCAACAGTACCGCCGGCGGTCGCCCGGGGAGTTCCGGGCGACCTTGCAGGAACCGGTCGAAACGCAGGAGCCAGCCCGACTGTGTCTCATAACGGTAGCCTACCGCGCGCATGAGCTCCACATGCTCGCGCAGCATCTCGCCGAGAAAGCTGGCGAACCGAGCCGGCGGGCGCAGAGACTCGAGCGCCTGCAGAGGTTCGGCTGCGAGCAGCGCACGCGCGATTGGCGTGCCGTATCGTTGACCATAGCAGGAGCGCAGCTCCGCCAGTGGGTTGTGCGAAATCATGCCCTCCGAGTGGAGATAATCTAGGAAGCGATCAACGATGCACGCCCGGTGCAGCACCATGTGGACAGGCGAGTGCCGCGCGCGCTCCAGCAGCCATCCCTGCATCGTAGAGGTGCTGACTGCGGCATCGCCACGTTGCCGCACGAAACGCTGGAACCCGCGCAAAACACAACGGTAGACCTTGGCCGTATCGCGACTGCGCAGCCCCAGGTGATGTACGTGACGCTCGATCGCGTCGCACTTCATCTTCGAGCCACGTATTCATTGCGCCCCGTCGGTCAGGAGTTCGCTGATCTCCAGGGAGACGTCGCGCAGTTCATCGACAGCGAGCTTCAGGTACGGCAACACGGAACTTGATGAGCGGTGCCCCAGCACGTCCTCAATCAGCTTGGGCGGCACCCCGCCGCGCAATAGGCTGATGGCACGCGCGTGCCGGAAGGCATGCGGTCCGCGCTTGCCATTGGTTTGCACGCCTGCAGCATCGAGCCGCCTGCGCAGTGAGGTGTACAGGCTTGAGCCGTTGGTGCGTATTCCGGTGAATGTGACCGACGATTCCGGCATCGTGACCACTGATTCCGTTTTATCGTGACCGCTGTGGCCCCGCAGTTTCCGGCTGATTGTGACCGGCAATTCCGGCGTCGTGACCGGTGATGGGTTGAGGGTGTTGCGCGGGGACGGATTCTACTCTGCCAAGCTAAGCAGTGTGGCTGCCGCTGGATGTCGTGCTCGTTTTTTGAGCAGACTTTCTGAGCGAATCGCCCGCCAGCGTGATGCGGTGAATACGGTGCATCAGACGATCGAGGATCGCATCGGCGATGGTGGAATCGCCGATCCAGCCATGCCAGTGCTCGACGGGTAGTTGGCTGGTAATGAGTAGCCCACGGCTGCTGCCGCGATCGTCAATGAGTTCAAGCAGGTCATTGCGCGTGACCGCGTCCAGCGGCGCCACCGCCCAGTCGTCCAGTACGATCAGGTCGGTTTTGGCCATCTGCAGCAGCCATTTGCCGAAGCCACCGCTGCCATGCAGAATACGTAACTCTTCTGCCAGCCTGGGCACGCGCAGATAAGCGACGGAATGCCCGCGGCGGCAGGCGTACTGCGCCAGCGCGCAGGCCAGCCAGGTCTTGCCGACGCCGGTCGGGCCACCGATCAGGACAGTATGTCCGGTTGTGATCCAGTCGGACAGCGCGAGACTGGTGACCTGTTTCCGATCAATGCCGCGGCCTGGACGGGCGTCAAGATCCTCGATGGTGGCGTGGGGGTACTTGAGGCGGGCACGCTGCAAGAGACGGGCAAGCTTGCGGTCATTGCGCCAGAGCAGTTCGCGGTCGATCAGCAGCGCCAGGCGTTCCTCGAAGGCGAGCGCGCTGGCGCCGGGCTGGGCAAGCTGTTCTTCCAGGGCGGCGGCAAAGCCGTCGAGCTTGAGTGAGCGCAGTTGCGCGAGCGTGGTGTGGGTCATCATGAGATTGGGTTCCGGTTGTGAGCGCCAGGCAAGCAAGATCGACTGTGGCGGCTGCCCAGCGGTGTGCGAGGGCCATTGAGGTGAATCGCGGGAGTTAGTGCTGCCTGGCAGACAGCGTTACTGGTAGTAGCTGGGGCCGCGCAGGTGTGCGTGGTCGGGACTGACCCACTCGGCAGGAGGGGCCGTGGTCAGCCTATCGCGACCGGTTTCGAGCACGTTCTTGTCATGACCCCAGGAAGCCGCGAAAAATCAAAAATGCAATTAACTACCAGACAGCTACCCACAACAGCATTGTCAGCTTCCAAGGCGAAGGCAACACCGAAGCGGTGCTCCTATTGCGCGTGGACGGCGATGGTAAAATTTCATTTTCGTGAAATTTTATTTCGCCCTATGCCGAGGCCTCTTCCTGATCCAACGCCACCATCACGCGCGACCATCCGCAGCATTGACTAACTTGGTGACCGGATACGGGCAACGCGGGCAGGGGAAGGTATGCCCATTGACCAGGCCGCCACTCATTGTGGCGTTTCCGTTGGCATGCTGTCCAAGCTGGAGAACGGCAAGGGCGTCAATCTGGCGCACGCGCTGCGCGTGATGGACGGACTGGGTTTGACGATGCTCGTCGTGCCGAGGGCGCATGCGGCGTTGCTCGAACAGGCAGCGGCTCATGCGGCCAAGATGGACAAAAATGCAGCCAGGGAGCGGAAAGCCGGGGTTGAAGAGTAGACAACAGCATGTGGCAGGCAACGCGCGGCTTGCTAAACACCCAGCCGGCGGTGGGCGAGCTCTTCCACGATCGATGCCTGGAGCCTGTCGCGAGATACCTTGAGCGGATCGCGCTCTGGGGTGGATGCCATCCAGCGCTCGAAGTCGACGAATGCGGCTGGACTGATCGTCGTCATCCGCGCCATTCTTCCGGTCACGGAAACGATGGGCGCAGAGAATGGAGGCGACCCCAACAGGACATTTGGGCGTCGCACCTGGATTGCCCAGAGGTCATCTTCATAATCTCGCAGAGCATGCCGCCGCGAACTTCTGTGGCCTTGCGGCGCGCGGATTACCACGCTTCGAACATCGTCTTCGCGTCAAGTTACTGGCGCAGCGCATTTTTATCCAACTCGATCCGACGATCCAAGGGGTTTCAGTATAAAAGTGCAATATGCAAATTTCATACTGAAACCCATGCATCATGCAGGCCTTGAGCATCCACCGCAGGGGGCAACTGAGTCGCGCGATGGTGTCATTGCGGATGAGACATTGCAGCCACGCTGCAGGCAGGTTCCTGCTGCAACCTTCATTGAACCCGCGTGGCGGTGCACGCCTTCGGGCTGGTTGATATCCCGGCGCATCCTCTTCGCTGTGCAGGGAGCCGTTCGTCGTGGAGATCGACGAATGCCCAAAGTTATCCCGCACGTAACGCAGTCATCTTGAGGATCCGCTATCGAAAGTCTTGAAAGCAGTCTTCAGACTATCAACCAGATCTGCCACGATCTGGTCATTCTCGAGAATGGGGAACTCCTTTCGGAGCTTGTTGGAGACTGCACCCTGATTGTCCCTGATCGAGCGGATGATCCGATCGATATCGGCATCAGGACCGTCGATGATGTCCTTCACCATCCGCCGAGCGGTTGTCCACTCCTGCAGAATCCCCGCCTCTGTCCTCATCTCCTGCCGGATGGTTTTGTCGATGATGTCGGCCATATATTCGACCTGCACAGTTAGGTCGGGGTAACGCCATGCCGGTAGTGCAGCGTCATATCCGGCAAACTCAAAGTTCGATTGAATGCCATCCGGATACAACGTGCGGGAGGGCGCAAATTCGCAAAGGTTGCCGTACCTGCGCATTAATGGTTTCGAGAAGCATTCAAGGATATGGTCGTAGCGTGCGATGTTCTGCGGTTTCTCCGTGATGACAGCCGAGATCGGCAGGATGAAGGGTCGCGGCACGGCACCATCTCGTCGCAGGACGTCGTTAATGATGAACCGGTGGATACGGCCATTTCCGTCGGCCAGCGGGTGGATGAAAACGAATGCGAACGCGGCCGCGCCGGCCCGAATTACCGAGGATTGCCCGGCGGTGCGCTCCAGAAAGACCTCAAGTCCGTGCAGCAGGTCCCGCAGCCTATCCCAATGCGGAGCGACATAGTGGACGATCTGTTCAAACCGATGCGTTTCGCCAACGAACACCGGCGAGGCCCGCAGCCCGAAACGGGAAATAGTGCTGCGCTCGCTAACGATTTCTCGCTGCAGCTCGGCTAGCGTATCCGGGGACAGTAGCGCGGGGTATTCACCGATCCGCCGTTCCATGACTGCCGCAAATCGGCGAATTCGGTCCAGTTGGTCCTGCTCGTGCTCGATCGCAAACGACGACTTGGATTCCTTGATCGTCAGCCAGACGGCGCTGCGCATCAGGACATTGTCCCCGAACTCGGCATTCAGCTCGTCGAGCCGGGCGGCGCAGTCGTAGTCCTGTGCCGCCTTGACTTCGGGTGTCCGTCGAATCAGGGGGCAGAAATCTCGATTGCCGGGAAGGTTGTCGCGCACGCGCCAACGTTGATTTCGAGTGGGTATCGTCGCGGCAAAGTAAGCCTCAGAGTCAATCGCGTCGACGTAGTTGCCCCCGGTCACGGCCCCGACGCCGGCGATCTGGCGGCCGGTTAGCCATTCATACAGAAATCCAACTCGTCTGGCATACTGGCCGGTGCGCTCGCTGTTCAGCCAGGCAGCCAACTCTCCCTGGGGAAGTACATCAAAGAGCCGTGCCAGGAACTCGAGATGGACTCCTTCCTGTCGGATCGCATAAGTCAGGTGGGCCTGCAGCGTTGGCTCCTGGCGAGAACCGGCGGGATAGATCTCCAGCGTCTTACCCTCGGTGACCACGGAACGCCGAGCGGCGCCAATCTCGCTGGTAATCTGAAATTCCTGTACCGGGGTTATCTGATAGTGCTCTGCGAGCCACTTGTACCCTATCCATTCCGTGCTCAACGTGAACTCCGTCGTTTAATTTGGCCTGCGGATGTTTAAAAATTCCGCTATTTCTTGATTATCGTTTAAACGACACTTCGTTGTTGACGTCGAACGCTTTTGGAAACGCATGCTTGGCGGAAGCAAGCGCTTTCGCTTGAGCAAGCGGCGGCGCATGCGGTCAAGATTCTGGTGTGAAAAGGGCAGGCCGCGATCGGGTCGGGTGTCAATCTCAGTTGCCCGCACGATCGACGCAAAGAGCCATTCGCCGGGCGGGGGGGCGCCTTAGGTCTTGCTGGTCCAGCCGATGCGATGCCGCACTTGCGTGGCCTCGTGCCGCGCATCGTCCTCGCTGTGCAGGTAGCCGCTGGTCGTCGAGATCGACGCATGCCCGAAGTTGTCCCGCACGTAACGCAGATCCACCTGCCGGTCGGTCATGTGGGAGCCGGCGGTGTGGCGCAGCCAGTGCGCCGAGGCGCTGGCCAGGACATCGGCCTGCGCCGCCCATTCGGGTCCGCGCGCGCGCAGGCTCGCTGCCGCCAGGCCGAACACTTCCTTCAGGATCAGGTGCAGCGCGCTGCGTGACAGGCCTCGTTCACGGTTCTCCTGACCGATGACCGGCAGCAGCAAGGGGCGGGTCTCCCCAGGCTGCGGCGTCGGCGCCAGTCCGTGGGCGCGGCGGTAGCGCGCCAGTTCAGCAATCAGCTCGTCGGTGGCCGGCACCAGCCGGGTCTTGTTGCCCTTGCCGGTCACTTCCAGCCACCAGCGCTCGATGCCCTGGGTGTCGCGCCGGCAGAAGAACGCCCCCATTGTCGTGCCGGTGACCTCCGCCGCGCGCAAACCCCCCAGGTAGAGCACGGTCAGCAGCCAGCGACAGCGCGCCGCATGCAGGCGTTCGCGCTCGGTGGCGGTGTCGGCGGTCCCCGGCATCGCCTCGATGGTGGCCTTGACCACGTCCCACAGTTCGTGACTGAGGTAGCGCTTGATGCGCGGGCGGGTCGGCGCGCGCCGCCGGCGCGCGAGCGCCAGCGGATTGCCGGCGAGGTAGCTGGCCTCGGTCAGCCAGGCGAACAGCGCGTTCAGGATCACCAGTGCCTGACGAATGCTGCGGGGCGCCAGCGGTCCGGCAAACGGCCGCCAGTCCGGATGACTGCGCGCGAGTTTTTTGCTGCCGGCCAGCACCCAGCGCGCGGCCGGTTGCGGGTCGGCGAGGAAGCGCTCATACGCGAGCAGGTCCTCGTGCGTCAGCGACGACAGTGGCTTGCCCAATTGCAGTACCGACCACAGGATCAAGCGCTCGACCTCGCGCCGGTAGGCGGTCAGCGTCGCCGCGCTGTCGGCATAGCGCGCGAGCCAGGCGGTGACGGCGGCGAGATCGTCGCCCGCGGCAATGCCGGTGGCGCGGTCCGGGGCGCGGTTGCTGCCGGCAGCGCCAGACAGTGCCGGAGGCAGGCGCAGGCGTTCCAGCGGGATGGGAAGCGCGGTGGGGAGCGGGGCGGCCGGGCCGTCCGAAGGTGGGAGCGGAAGCAATTCCATGAGTAGGCGCCGAATTTTCAAGAATCGGCGGAGCTGGGGGAGCGGTCAAATCGGGCCGCCCTCGGCTGCTATGCTGCCACTGCCGAAGTTTCTGTGGACCCTAAACCCGGATGACGAGGTCGGAATACTTCCAGACGTGTTCGTCTGCCGAGAGCAGTCGCAATGGTTCGGTGATCGCCTGAGCGACCAGCAGCCGATCAAACGGATCGCGATGGTGGTTTGGCAGATGACGCACTGCGGCTGCATGCGTGTTCGTCACCGGAAGTTCGCGAAAGCCTGCGGCGGGTATTTCAGCGATGAGTTCGTCGACATCGACTTCGATCTTGTCGAGGCCCGCCTTGATGGAGATTTCCCAGAGGCTGGCCGCACTGATGAAGACCTCCTCGGCCTCCAGGATCATTCGCTGCGCGCTCTGGCTCAACTTCGGGTCATTCGTCACCGCCCAGAGGAACACATGGGTATCGAGCAGGATGCGCATTACCGTCCTTCGAAGGCGGCCAGCAAGTCATCGGGGAGCGGCGCGTCGAAGTCATCCGCCGTGCGGATCTTGCCCAGCAGCCCGCCGAGGCGCCGTGGGGGCTTTGGCTTGGCGAACGGCACGATCCGGACCACCGGCTTGCCCGCCTTCGCAATCACGACCTCGTCGCCTGCCGCCACCTCTTCGATGAGCCGCGAAAGGTGGGTTTTGGCCTCATGAATGTTCACGGTCTGCATAGTGTTCTCCTGCAAGAGAAACTTAGTCTAGCTTAGTCTGTTCAGATCCGCAAGGTTACGTAGATGCCAGATCCTCCGCGCATTCGCTAGACATAAGCGGATTTATGTCTAAACTTTGTCGATTGAAATTACATCTATAACGTATTACGTAGTAATATATATAAATTCAACGACGCTTTTTGCCGATGGCCGCCGCCGACCTCGATCTGACCGACACCGCCTTGCAGGCTGACCTGACCGAACTACGCAGCCGTTTTCCCGAAACCCGCGCGCTGTACCGCGAGGTCTGCGGCCTGCTGTTCTTCCGTTACGGTGTCACGCCCACCGCCAACAAGCTCTACAGCTTGGTCCGCAAGGGCAGCATGGGCACGCCCGCCGAGGTGCTGCAGGCGTTCTGGCAGGAACTGCGCGGGCGCACGCGCGTGACCATCGACCATCCGGACCTGCCGGACCCCCTCAAGCAGATCGCCGCCGAGGCGGTGCAGACCATCTGGCAGTCGGCCAACGAGGCCGCCACGGCGGAACTCGCCACGCTGCGTGCCGAAGCGCGTGACGCAGCGAATGCCGCGGAATCGGAACGCGATGCCGCGCGCGCCGAGACCGCGGTCGCGCGCGAAGACGCGCTGGCGCTCTCGGCGCAGCTGGGCGAGGCGCGCCAGGCGCACGACGCCGTGCAGGCCGAACTGGCGGCCGAGCGCCAGGCGCACGCCGCGACGCGGGCGCGTTGGGAAGCGGGGCGGGGGGAACTGGAGGCGGCGGGGCGCCAGCTGGCGGAACTGCGCACCCAATTCTCGACGGAGCTGGAGCGGGCGCGCGAGGCGGTGACGCTCGCGCAGGAACGCGCCGAAGCCAGCGAGCGGCGCAGCTTGCGCGAACTGGACCAGGAGCGCACCGCGCGCCAGAAGAGCGAGCGCACGGCCGAAGACCTGCGCGGCGAACTGGCGGTGGCACGCAGCGAGGCGCGCGATGCGGCGGTGGCGCAGGCGGAGGGCCGCACGAAGCTGGAAGCACAGGCCGCGGCGCTGGCCGAGCGGCTCGCGGCCACCGAGCAGGCGCAGCGCCGGGCGGAGCGGGCCGAAGCGGAAGCCGCGCTCGCGCGCCAGTTGCTGGCCACCTTGCGCGTCGCGCCGCGCGAACGCGAAGGGGGCCGGCGGCGCAAGGCAGCCAGTTCGGCGGCGACCGTGCCGGAAGAACAAGGCGACGGTCAGGAGGGTCGGCCGGAATTCGCGAAATTTTCGCCAAATATGGCTTAACACATTGATCTAAAAGAGGAATTCGGTTCCATGCGCGCTCCTCGAACGCTGCATCGCTAAATCAAGCGCCACGGGAACCGCATGCTGATCGTCTCAAATCGGTCCGTCTCGACCGATATAGGGATGTCGCCAACCGTGGCTTGAATGACCGCTGGTCGCTCATCGCCGGACACCCAGCGAACTGAGGCCGATGCCCGTAAATCGGAGGCCATTGCGGACATGACTGATCCAGTCGACCGCTCTAACTTCAGAAAAAAGGACTCTGTGATGGCTTTCGCCGACACAGGGCTTACCGCAGCAAATCACTCAGTGGTGCTGGGGCTCCAGAAAGCCTGGCTGACAGCACTGGACGCTGCCAGTCTCGCAACAACGTGATCGAGCTTCTCCCCGTCGACTGAGGTCGCCATCAGCACGGCTTCGATCTCCACGTCGTCGGTACCAAAGGCGTGAACCACCAAGTCGCGGGTGGGATGATTGCTGTCCTCCAGGGCCTCATCCAACAAGCGCATTGCCTCTTTCTGGCGCTCCCGCGGAGCGATGACATAGACGGTATTAGTGACCTCCACGGCGGGCGTATCGATGGGCTGACGGTTGATACGGTCGACCACGGGGCGCAGCAGCGTATTTGCAGCCAGCACGAATAGACACCCGACTGTAGCCTCCGGAAGCAGGTCCGCGCCGGCACACGCACCTATGGCTGCCGAGCCCCACAAGGTGGCAGCGGTATTGAGGCCGCGCACATTCCCTTCTTCTCGCATGATCACGCCCGCGCCAAGGAAGCCGATTCCCGAGACCACGTAGGCGACGACACGCACGGCACCATCGTGCCCGGCCAGCCGGTTGGCCATATCTACAAAAATGGCAGCGCCGACAGCCACCAGCACATTGGTGCGTAGGCCGGCGGTACGTTGGCGGTACTGTCGTTCGTAACCGATTATCGCACCCAGCACGAATGCCGCGGCCACGCTGATACTGGTATCGAGCAGGGAATCCAGATTGATGTTTTGGATGGCTTCAATGGTCATGTTTCGAACTGGTCAGAGTCGGGCTCAGAGTGGGCAGCCTCAGCTTGAGGACAGCCAAATTGCATTAGCTTTCAAGCGAAAACCGCTCCGTATGGTCATCGCACGAGAAGATCTCAGCATAACGTCCCCATTCAATGATCGCCTCCAGCGTCTGCTTAGCCAGCTCATCGCTCAGAAAATCCTCTAACTTTTGCTCGAACCGGACGCGCGGGGCTTGCTGATCCTTTCGCTCAGCCAACACAGTTCGGATATAGCCGGCCATTGGTACGCGCCGCACCAGGTGTTCGGCGAACAGGGCTTTACGCTCCTGTGTACCATGCTCATTGAAGAGCAAGCCCGCTACGGTCAGGACAATATCGCCCTCGCGCAGCTCGGCGAAGCCGAGGTGCCCGAGGATCTCGGCGACGGGGAAGAGATCGTCCACTTCCAGGTGCATCGTGGCTGCGATTTCTGGCAGGTCAGCTTGGCCCCGATAGGGCTCAGCGGCTACCGTCTCGATCAGGCCCGCCATCAGATTGGTTGAAACCGGCTGCAAAGGGCTGCCGATGTCCAGGCCGTTTCTTGGCGCGGCACCCTTTGTCGGGCGGGCCGTCATCTTGGCGTAGATCTCGTCGACCAGTTCGCGGAATGCCGGCTCGAGGCGGTCACGCCGATGCTTGAAGGGTACTTGAAACTCAGCAACGACAGATCCCGGGTTGGACGAAAGCAGCAGAATGCGGTCGCACATGAACACCGCCTCCTCGATGTTGTGGGTCACGATCAGCATCGACTTGATCGGCAACATGCGCTCGGTCCACAGATCGAGCAGATCGGTACGCAAGGTCTCTGCTGTCAGCACGTCGAGCGCCGAGAATGGCTCATCCATCAGCAACAAGGTCGGATTGACAACGAGGGCCCGGGCAAAGCCGACACGCTGGCGCATACCGCCCGATAATTCGCGGGGGAACGCGTTCTCGAAGCCATCCAGGCCAATCAGGTCGATGGCTGCAAGCGCGCGCTCACGCCGCTCCGCCGGCGGCACGCCAAGCGCTTCCAGGCCGGCTTCAACATTGTCGAGGACGGTGAGCCACGGAAATAGCGCAAAGGTCTGGAAGACCATAGCGACACCTTCTGCTGGGCCTTTGATCGGTGAGCCGCAGTAGTCAAGCTGGCCGGACGTGGGCGAAATCAGGCCGGCAATCATGCGCAGCAATGTGGACTTGCCCGAGCCGGACCGACCAAGCAGGCCGACGATTTCGCCTTCGCGCAGTTTTAGGTTCACGCCGTCCAGCACCAGTCGCTTGCCCTGATCGCGGCCGTAGCCGTGGCTCAGGTCGCGAACGGTCAGGATGTTCTGGGTAGGGGTCAGGATTTCGTTTTGCATTATGTTTGCCCTCTCAGTTCATGCGCAGCTTGCTTTCGGCGATGGCGTACAGCGGACGCCACAGAAAACGGTTGAAACAGACCACCATGATCGACATGACAGCGATACCAAGGACGATTTTGGGATAGTCTCCAGCGGCGGTGGACTGGGCGATATAGGCGCCAAGGCCATGCGCCGACAGGCTGGTTGAGCCCCATGACACGGCCTCGGACACAATGCTCGCGTTCCACGCGCCGCCCGACGCGGTGATGGCGCCAGTCACGTAGTAGGGAAAAATCCCGGGCAGCATGATCTGCCTCCACCACTGCCAGCCACGAATGCGGAAGTTCGTGGCCGCTTCGCGGAAGTCGTTCGGAAATGCGGTGGCCCCGGCGATGACATTGAAGAGGATGTACCACTGCACTCCCAAAACGATCAGCGGACTCAGCCAGATGTCTGGGTTTAGATGGAAATGGACAATGCCGAACACAAATACCGGGAACAGCAGGTTGGCCGGGAAGGCGGCCAGGAACTGCGCCAGTGGCTGGATTTTTTCGGCAAGCCGGGGCCGCAGCCCAATCATGACCCCAACCGGCACCCAGATCAGGGAGGTGAGGACGATCAACACCAGCACGCGCAACAGTGTCAGCAGCCCCAGCCCAATGACTTTCACAACTTCGTCCAATCCGGCTTCAGTGTGCACATAGCTGACCGTCCGCCACAGCAGATAACCGGCAAGCACTGCCACAAGAAGGCTCCAGACCACGTCAACGACGCGGGCCAGGCCAGCCCGCTGGGGGCCTGAGGCCGCGGGCAGTTGCACCGCGAAGCGGGCCCGCGCCAGCTTGCGCAGCAGGCGGCCGAAGGTACGCAGCAAACTCTGGATCAAGTGGGTACGATGCACCAGGTTCAACACCCAGGACTGCGGCGCGGTTTGCGCGCTCGTGCTTTCCAGTCGGAAGCGATCTGCCCAGGCCACCATCGGACGAAACAGAAACTGGTCGTACAGGACGATCACTGCGATCATGGCCAGGATGACCCAACCCACCGCTGCCATATTGCTGTCGGCAATGGCCGTGGCCAGGAAGGCGCCGACCCCAGGCAGGGTGATTGACTTGTCGCCGACCGTAATGGCTTCCGAGGCGACAACAAAGAACCAGCCGCCCGACATGCTCATCATCATGTTCCAGATCAGCCCCGGCATGGCAAACGGCACCTCCAGCTTCCAGAATTTCTGCCAGGGCGTTAGGCGCATGCTGTTCGACACTTCGATCAAGTCAGGCGGTAGCGTGCGCAATGACTGGTAGAAGCTGAATGTCATGTTCCAAGCCTGGCTGGTGAAAATCGCAAAGATGGCCGCCAACTCGGCGCCAAGCATGCGGCCCGGAAAGAGCGCAAGGAAAAAGACCACGGTGAAGGAGATATAGCCTAGCACCGGCACCGACTGCAGGATGTCGAGCATGGGGACCAGTACCTTCTCCGCCCGGCGGCTCTTGGCTGCCAGCGTGCCATACGTGAAGGTGAACAGCAGCGACGCCGCCAGCGCGGCCAGCATACGCAGCGTGGTCCGCAGGGCGTACTCGGGCAGCATGGCAGGATCTAGCGAAATTGCCTCGGCGCTGGGTCCGGCAAGCGGTGCCAGTGTTTCACGGATGCCTGACGCGGCCACTACCAGCAGGCCGATAATCAGTGGTAGGGCAATGAAATCCCAGCGGTTCGGCAGCAGACGCCGAGCCGTACCTGGGAGTTGCGGCATGAATTCGTTTGCCATGGGGCTTCCTTGGCCGACAGCATGGTTAAACGGAAGCCCACGAAGCGTGTGCTGGCAGCTTGGTCAGAACAGGTTCGCGAGCCATTGGATTCACTACCCTGGCCGGGTCGCCAGCGGCTACGGGTAGTTGGCAGGCGCAGCACAGCGACTAGAGGCGTCATCCATAATGGCTCCTCCTGTTCACTGGGATACTATCGCTCTGCGCCTCAGAACTCGGCGTGGAACCGGACGCCATAGAATGTTGCCGGCCCCCGGTCCCGGTTGTAGCCCGGGTTGCGGATGTATTGAAAATTCGGACTGACGCTGAAGTACTTCAACAACGCCAGGCTGTAATAGATCTCGAGCACTTGTTCCGGTCCATAGCGCAATGCGCCATCGCCGAGGAACGCTCCCAGACCGCCGGCGGCCAGGTAGTCCCGGTGCGGTGATCGCAGCATGTTGACGGCCATCGCCACCCCGAGTTCGTCATTGGGCCGTCCCCAGGACGTGCCTTTGAGCGTGCCGCCGCCGGCAATTTGCTTGCCGATCTCGGTAAAGGCGTAGGTTTCCGTCTTGTCGTCCGACATATTGGCGCGGAAGAACACGCCCAGCGAATCATTGACCTCCTGCAGCAACGTAATGCCCACGCCCACCTTGGCATGTTCCGCGCGCACGTCGGCAACATCGGGCGTCACGTTGTTGGCCTGCCCGAATGCGATGGCATCGCTGAACTTGCCCATCTTCGCTTTATTGCGCCAGAGCAGCAGGCGCGCCGCTCCGGGACGGCCAGCGAGGGTATAGCGCTTTTCAAGCTCCAGGATGTCGCCGTAGTGCTCAAACATCCGTGTGTCGAGCTTCAGTCCGTTGGATTCGAGCGGTTGCAGGAAATGACCAAAGCGCGCCGACCAGCCATCGCCCACGTACTCTAGCGACACGCCCCAGTTGTAGCCGCGCGCATCGGCGGGATAGTCGAACGAGCCATGTGTCAGCGATGACCAGTTCATGAACTGGGTGCGCGGGTCGGAGCCGTAGGGGTTCAGGTCGAAGACGTCGAGCACGCCGAAGTTGCCAGCGGTCAGCACGACGCGCTGTTTGTCGACGGTTCGCGCAAACTGGTTGAAGTCGGCATCAAGCTTCTCCTCGCCACCACCCAGGCCCCAGGTCTGGCGCACGAAGGCGCGGGCCCGGTAGAACGTAGGATTGGTGCCCGACGATTTGGCCAGTTCCCCGTTGGTCAGGCCTCCGAGACCATGCAGGCCAGAGAAGGGCACACCCTGCGAGACTTCAGGATTGAAGTGAAACTCTGCCCCTTGCCATAGGCGCAGGCCCAGGTCGAGCGTGCTGGTGAACGAATAACTCTTGGCCCGTTCCGTGCCGAGGCTGTGCTCGCCGGAATAGGCCGCGCCAAACGAAGGCTTGCGCTGCCAGATGTAGGTGGCTTGCCCGTGGAAGGCAAAACGGTCCTCCATCGGATCTGCCGTCGCATTGCCGGGGGCAGCGCCGGAAGCCGGCTGGCTTTCACCGGCGTTCTGGGCATGCGCCGGTGCGAGACCAATGGCTAGGAGCACCACGGTCAGCGCCGCGAGCGTGCGGGCCGACCAACGAGTGCCCTTCAAAAGGGTGAGGGCGGAGAAGGCAAACTGAAAACAGGTAATGAACGACATGAGACCTCCCTCACGCGCTTCTATGGCGCGTGTAGGCTCGGGGCGACTACCCGAGAGGGCCAAAGAGTGAGCGCAAACGTCACCCGCATCTGCCTACTCGGTAGATCGCTAACAAGAAAAATCGGGAGGTGGCCACACAGGAGAATCTGCATGGTTGCCACTACCCGCCGGTAACGGCTAGGCAGTGGCGAGATGTCGCCTTGACTGACTAGCCGTTCAGTGATCGGCGTGGCGCCGACTAGAACAACAGTCCATGGGGAGAACCCTTAGTGATGACCGGGCGCAGCATACCAAAATGTTTCATGGGACCGCAATGGATTTTCGGAGGCCCATAGAGGCGACTGCGGTGTTTCTGCGACACGTGGTTTTCGTCGGCGGAACCGTCAAAATGCGCCTCACCCGGCGGCGGACCAAATCAGTCACTGACTCTCTCGATGCCGGCGCCTACGCGACGCCAGCGGAAACCCCGGCTAGGCCTTGGCTAGGCCGATCCATTCGAGGCCGATGGAAAGGGCCGAGCGCCTCACAAATGACAGGGGCGATCAGCGCCTACTGTGGCAAAGCGGGCGTGGTGGATGGTTGACACTGTTGCTCGCCCACGGTGTGCGCATGCCGCCGATCGTCCTCGGCGTGCAGGTAGATGCCAGTCGTCTCAATCGAGGCATGCCGCAGGTTCTTCTGGATAAAACGGATATCGGTGCCGGCGTCGGCCTGGTGCGAAGCCGCAGAATGGCGCAGCCAGTGCGTCGAGGCACGCGTCAGCGTCACCGCGCCGGCCGGATCGCTCGCCTCCAACACGGCGGCCGCCCGCCGGAACACCTCCTTCGCGATCAGATAGACCGCCGTCGGCGTGAGGTGCCGCTGCGCGTCGCCGGCGACGCTCAGAATGGCCGGGCTCAGCTCACCGGGCGCGGGCATCGGCGGCAGGCCGTGGAACGCGCGATAGCGAGCAAACTCGGCCATCAACGCGTCGCTCACTGGTACCTCGCCCTCGGCGCCACCCTTGCCGACAACGTACAGCCACCAGCGCCCCCGCCGCTGGACGAAGTCGGCTGCCCTCGCGCGGGCGGCTTCGCTCGCGCGCAGCGCTGTATGGTAGAGAAAGCGCATCACCCAGCGGCTGCGCTCGTAATGCTGGCACTCGCGCGGCGTGCCCTGCGGCCAGCCCTCCATCGACGCGAGCACCACCTGCCACAGCGCATGATCGAGATAACGCTCGACGCGTCGAGCGCGCGAGCCACGCGTTGAGCGGCTGCGGCGCAGGGCAAGCGGATTGCCCGCGAGGTAGCCGGCCGCGACAAGGTAGTCGAGCAGTCCGGAAAGGATGCCGAGCGCCTGACGGCGGCTGCGCTCGGACAGCGGCCCATCGAAAAGCCGCCGCGCGCCGCCGCGGCGCGGCAGGGCCGGGTCGGTCCAGTCGGCCGTCGGCGCGGCCAGAAACTGCTCATAAAGCAGGAAATCCTCGCGCGTGAGGCTCGACATCGGCTTGCCCAGCGTGCGTGTTGCCCAGACGAGCAGCCGCACCACTTCCTTTCGGTAGCTGCGCAGGGTGTGCGGCGAACTGGCGTACTCGGCAAGCCACAAGCGTACGGCCTCAAGGTCGGTATCGGCCGTGACCTGCCGGTTGGCGGCGCGCGCCCGGTTAGTGCCGTCACGGCCGTCCAGTGCAGAGGGCAATACGATCGGCAGGACTGATTCGTGTGCTGGAGCGGGCAAGTTCATGGACTGACACGATTTTGCGGCGGGGTTCCGCATCGTACACCTACGAAGCTTACGATTATGCGCGTTATCGTAAATTTCTGGCGCTTGTGATTACGTATATAACGTAATACGATCATATGCATTATTCAGAATCCAGAAATTCCACCTCTCAGCCGCTTCCGCCCATGAGCCGTATCAGCGATACCCGTCTACGCACCCGTGAAGCAGCCGCGCGCCTGGTTGCCGCGGGCCGACACCCGCATGAGCTCACCGTCGACCTGATCTACGCCGAGATTCGCCAGGGCAGCCGCACCACCATCAATGACGAGCTGAAGCTGTGGAAGGACGAGCAGGCGCGCAACGACGCGCTCTCTGCCGCATTGCCGCCAGCCGTCGCCAACGCCATGCTGTCTGTCTGGGCGTTGGCCGTCGCGCAGGGAGAACAGGTCTTTGCGCAGCGCAGCGGGGAGTTTGAGGCCGAAGCGGCCGCCGCAACCACGCGCGCCGAATCGCTGCAGGTCGCCAATGCGGGATTGCAGGCGGAAGTACAAACGCTTCGCACTCAGGTTGACGACCTGCAGGCGCGGCTCGCCACCGCGCTTGCCGATCACGCCAGGGGCCAGACCCAGCTGGACGCAGCCATCCGCCAGGCCGAAGCAGCCGTGGCTGAGCGCGATGCCGTGCGCGCGCAATCGGACCAGGCCCTGCACGAAGCGCAGTCCACCCATGCCCGCGAACTGGAAGCTGTGCGGGCTGCCCGCGCCGAACACGAGGCCGCCCTGCGGGCGGAGGTCGACCAGGCCACCGCCCGGCTCGAAGGCGTGCAGAAGCTCGTCATGCTGCAGACCGACGAAGCGCGCGAAGCCCAGCGTCGCGCGGAAGCGGCCGTTTCGAAGACCCGGCAACGAAACGAGCAACTTGTGGCCGACGGGCAGCGTCTCTCCGCCGACGCTGCTGAACAGCGGCGGCTGGCCGAACGGCATGAAAAACAGCTCGCCGGTGTCATGGAAGAAACGCGCGAACTGCGGCGCGAGCGCGATTCCCTGACCCAGCAGGTAGCCCTGTTGCAGGGCCAGCTCAAGGGCCGCGACGAATCCGCGCCAGCGCGTACAGCCAGACGTCGCGCCAGTTGAGCCAAACAGCGAACAACGGCTTTCGGAGTACCGCGGAGTGCCTCAGCGCCCGCGCTACAATCGGGCCTTCGGTCCTCGCCTGGCGGCGCTGGACCGATGCAGTGCCATGAGCAACCGCCCGACAGGAAACCGAGCCTCATGAACACGAACGAACCGCAAACACCGGCCTGGCAGCCGATCGCTGCGCTGCCGGTCATTCTTGATCTCGCCGGCGCGCAGATTGAAGAGGTACAGGCTACCTTCGACGCTCTGACCCGGTGCCGGTCGCGACCCCATGTGCTTGACGACGCCACCCTGGCCCGGACGCGCCAGGTCTACGGCGAGCAACGGGATTTTCTGCCGATCCAGCGCGAGCAGGTTACACGGTGGCGATCCGGGCCGCTCACACCGCAGGAGCGCGAAGAACTTGCTCATCTGAGCGCGCGGATCGAGCGGCTGGCGGCGCTGCTCGACGATATTCTCGCGCTGACAGACGAGCTGTCGCACGGCACGATCGACCGGATCCTGGGCATGAGCGATGCGGACCTTGCCGCTGCGGTGTTATCGGGCTCGCTCAGATTGCCGCAACGCTGACACGCGGAAAATGCTGCAACGGTACCGGCTGGCTCGATTCGCGCGGCACCTATGAACCAGATTTCCGAAACCGCGTACCCGTTACTGCCAGCGGAGATTGCGGCAGACGAGTTGCGGGCAGTCTTCACGCCCAGCGCCGCCGAAATCCGCTTCGTGTACGGCCAGTTCCGGCAGGCGCCAACACGCGTGCTGATTCTGACGCAGCTCAAACTGCTCCAGCGTCTGGGATACATGCCGCCAATGTCAGACGTGCCGCCCGAAATCGTCGACCATATTTGCTCGGTGCTCAAGGTCCGATCGCCGCCCCGCGCAACGATCAAGCGCTATGACAGGTCGGGCAGCAAGTCTCGGCACCAGAAGGTACTGCGCGAATTTGTCGGCATCCGCGTTGTTGACGCGCTGACCCATGAATGGCTTGCTGTCGTGGCGGACATCGCCGCGCGCACGAAGGCAGAGTTGCCGGACATCGTCAACGTGCTGCTTGAGGAACTCATCAGGCAGCGCTACGAACTGCCGCCGCTGGCCACACTCTCGCGCATTGCTGCTTCCGCCCGCAGCCGGCTTCACGAGGCCATCTACCAGGCCTACTCGGAGGCGCTGGACGAGCCGCTCAGAGCCCGCCTCGACGCTCTCTTCATCAACCGGGCGGGACGCACGCCCTGGGACGAACTGAAGCGGGAACCAAAACGGCCAAGGCCGCGCGAGGTGGCAAGCTTCCTCAAGCACATCCAGGCCATAACCGAGTTGGCCGACGGCTTGCCGCCCCCGCCGGACATTCTTTCAGTCCCCAAGCGCATGCAGCTCGTCCTGGAAGCACGAGCCCTCGACATCCATGAGATGCGCGTGCTCAAGCCGGCGAAGCGCTACACGCTTGCCGTGCTGTTCATCCTCGCGCAGCTGCAGAAGGCACTTGATGACGTCGCGGAAATCTTCATCAAGACGGTCCGCAACCTGGAAGGCACGGCGGATCTGCGCATGAAACAGTATCGGCTCGCACACGCTGACGAACTCGAATCGCTTGTCAGTCAGTTTCGCGATGTGCTCCACATCCTGCAAGACGATGAGGCTCCAGCCGCCGAGCGCATCGCGCGCATGAGGGCATCCCTCAATGACGATCCCAGCAGTGCCCTGAACCGATGCAACGAGCACATCGCATATACCGGCAATCACGCCATCCCGTTTTTGCTGGCCCCATACAGGAATCTGCGGTCGCTGCTGTTCCAATTCCTCGACATCCTGTCGCTGCGCTCTAGCTCGCAGGACGATACCCTGCTCGACGCGCTCGCTTGGATCCAGCCATACCGGGCGTCACGTCGCGAATACCTGCTGCTGGGCGACGCGGACCTCGCCGAGCTGCCGCTCGACTGGATCCCGGAAAAGTGGGAGAAATTTGTCTTCCCGGACGGGCGGTCCGCTCGACTGCTGCACCGGAAATATTTCGAGTTGTGCGTGTTCAGCCAGCTCAGACGTGAACTGAACTCCGGCGACGTTTATGTCGAGCACAGCGACCAGTATGACGATCCCCGTGAACACCAGATATCGTGGGAGGAGTTCCGCGAGGAACTGCCGCGCTATGCCGAATTCGTCGACTTCCCGGTCGATGGCCGGGCCTTCGTCCAGCAACTGAAGGACAAACTCAGCGCATTGGCAGACGAGGTCGACGCTACCTTTCCGGAGAACGACTACGTCGAGATTGGCGACCAGGGTCTGATTCTCCACAAGCTCGAGAAGAAGCCCGACCCGCCAAACAAGATGTTGATCGACCAGGCCATCACGGCGTCGATGCGGCCGGTGAGCATCCTTGACATCCTGACCGAAACCGAACAGTGGCTCGATTTACACCGACTGTTTGGCCCATTATCCGGCTTCGAGGCAAAGATCGACGAGCCGCGCAAACGCTTCATCACAACGCTGTTCTGCTATGGGTGTAACCTCGGACCGGCACAGACCGCGCGCTCGGTAAAGAACCTCAGCCGCAAGCAGCTTGCCTGGCTGAATCTGCGCCACGTGACCGAGGAGCGCCTGGACAAGGCCATCGTCAGGGTCATCAACGCATACAACCAGTTTGCGCTGCCGAAGTTCTGGGGCTCCGGCAGCCGGGTTTCGGCCGACGGCACGAAATGGAATCTCTATGAGCAGAATCTGCTATCCGAATATCACATCCGGTACGGCGGCTATGGCGGTATCGGCTACTACCACGTGTCGGACAAGTACATCGCGCTGTTCAGCCACTTCATCCCGTGCGGCGTGCATGAAGCCGTCTACATCCTCGACGGGCTGATCAAGAATACCTCCGATGTGCAGCCGGACACGGTTCACGGCGATACGCAGGCGCAGAGCGCGCCGGTCTTCGCACTCGCACACCTGCTCGGCATCAAGCTGATGCCCCGCATTCGCGACATCAAGGAGCTGCGCTTCTACAAGGCGGACCGGCGCCGTCGCTACAGGAACATCGAGCCACTGTTCCGCGGCAACGTCGACTGGGCCCTGATCGAAAGGCATTTTCCGGACATGCTGCGCGTTGCCATCTCGATCAAGGCCGGCCGTATGACGCCATCGACGATCCTGCGCCGCCTCGGCTCCGAGAGTGTCAAGAACAAGCTGTATTTCGCGTTCCGCGAGCTCGGCCGGGTGATCCGCACCCTGTTCCTGCTGCGCTATATCAACGACCCGGAAATGCGCCGGACGATCCATGCCGCGACGAACAAGAGCGAGCAGTTCAACGATTTCGCGAAATGGCTGATGTCCGGCGGCGACGTCATCGCGGAAAACGTCCGGCACGAGCAGCGCAAAGTCATCAAGTACAACCAACTCGTCGCGAACATGGTCATCCTCTACAACGTGCAGTGGATGTCGCGCAAACTGAAGGAGCTGCAAGTGAAGGGCCATCCCGTCGACGCCGAGGTGCTCCAGGCGCTGTCGCCTTACCGGAAGGACCACATCAACCGGCTCGGGTCCTATTTGGTGGATCTCCAGCGGAAGGTGCCGCCGCTCGATACGTCGATCGATTTCGTTTTCGGATCGGCGGCGTAGTGGGAGGTTGGCAAGAATGCCCGCGACTTCCGCGAGCGCGGCGCGCCATCGTCGTGCGAGACAGCGCCATCGACGCATGTCGAAGGCTTACCCGTCGTGACCCGCTCCTGCAAGCGGGCAACTGACGCAGACTCTTGGAAAACCACCGACCTGAACACCGTGACGAATCGGCTCGACCTCTTCGAACACAGCCGCGACGTCATGCTACGCAATGACGTGCTGGCGGCGCTTGAGCAACGCGACCACCGGCGGACGTGAGGCGCCGCTTCGGCTGACCTCGGAATATCCGATCGACGCGCTCGCGCCGACCATCGAGATACTGGTCGACATGCCCTCGCTCATGCTCGACATGCTGAGCCTGGAACGCGAAGGCCGGCAGCATGAACTCCTCGAACGACGAAAGACCTTCCGCGACCTGCACCCGGGGCTCTTCAGTGCCTACATCCGTATGCGATAGCGGCAGTCACGCCAAGTGTTGCCCACACAACCGTGGCTGGCTCGACGCAGAGACATTTTTTCTTTACGGATCAGATAGTTAAGCCAACTTTGGCGAAAATTTCACGAATCCCGGCCGACCCTCGTATACCATCACCATCCTCGTGGTCACTGAACCCCCACGGTCGTTCATTGCTGCCCGTCGGACCAAATCAAACCACGTTTAGCCGTGTGGCATCCCCAGTCGGAAGCGGTCCCGGGCACCGACTTCCGGTCAATGCATGTGTGTCTGCGTCAACCACGACGCCTTGGACCGCTCTGACCTTTGGGCCGTGCTTTTGACTTTTTCTTTGACTTTGTCATCGGCCCATGACGCCAACGAAGAAAGGCGGCAAAGGCGCCGAATAGCAATAGCAGCCCGACCGTCAAGACACCGATGGTGACCGCTACCTCATTGGAAACGTGATTGTGGTTCATGGGACGCTATTCCCCTTGCGAAGCGGCAAAACGCACAGGTCGACCCTCAATCCAAGACGCTTCCGAGGGCCATTTCGCGAAGCAACTCGCCTTTTGATCCGTATAACGCTTTAAATCAAAAGGCGATCGGCGTCACCATTGCTCCGTGCCCGCCTCAGCGCACCCCGGTGAACCCGTGGTGGTGGAAGGTTGGGCGCGCGTGACAGAATATTCTGAAGCCGGGCCCGGATGCCGGAACCCGGCTTAGTCACGGCCAGATCAGGCCGGCTGTCTGCCAGGCACTTCGACCACGGCCGCCTCCTCTTCATCGCGGCGATGGACATAGCGATAGAGGGCCGGCAGGACCAGCAGGGTCAGTGCCGTGGAAGACAGGATGCCGCCGATCACCACGGTGGCCAGCGGCCGCTGCACCTCCGCCCCCGTTCCCGTCGCGATTGCCATGGGCACGAAGCCCAGCGAAGCTACCAGCGCCGTCATCAGCACCGGGCGCAGGCGCGTGATGGCACCGACCCGCACCGCCTCGTCCAGCTCCCGGCCTTCCTCGCGCAGCGTGCGGATGAAGGAGAGCATCACCAGGCCATTGAGCACCGCCACGCCGGACAGGGCGATGAAGCCCACTGCCGCCGAGATAGATAGCGGAATCCCGCGCAGCCATAGCGACAGGATGCCGCCGGTCAGCGCGAACGGAATGCCCGTGAAGACGAGCAGGCCGTCCTTGAGATTGCCGAACATCGTAAACAGCAGCAGGAAGACCAGCAGCAGCGCGACCGGCACCACGACCTTCAGCCGCGACGTGGCGGACTGAAGTTGCTCGAAGGTGCCACCCCACGTGGTCCAGTAGCCGGCAGGGATCTGCACCTGCGATGCGATCTTGTCTTCCGCCTCGGCGACGAAAGAGCCGATATCACGTCCGCGTACGTTGGCGCTGATCACCACACGCCGCTTGCCGTTCTCGCGACTGATCTGGTTCGGACCCGGTGCCATGTCAAAGCTTGCCAGCTCGCCGAGTGGCACGTAAGAAGTGGCCTGCGAGGCGACCTCCTTGGGCAACGGCACCGGCAGGCGCTTGAGTGCCTCGATGTCCTGCCGCACCTCGTCTGGCAGCCGGACCAGGATATCGAAGCGGCGGTCCCCTTCGAACAGCAGTCCGGCTTCCCGGCCGCCGATGGCGGTGGAGATCGTCTCCTGCACTTCCGACAGGCTGATGCCATAGCGCGATACCTTCTGGCGGTCGATGTTGATGGTCAGCATCGGCAGGCCGGTAGTCTGCTCCACCTTGACCGATTCGGCGCCGGCCACGCCCTGCAGGGCCTTGGCGATGCCGGCTGCGGCCTTGTTCAACTGGTCCATGTCGTCGCCGAACAGCTTGACGGCCACGTCGCTGCGCACGCCGGAAAGCAGCTCGTTGAATCGCATCTGGATCGGCTGGGTGAACTCATAGTTGTTGCCCGGCACCTTGCTCACGATCTCCTGGATGGCGGCGAGCACCTCGGCCTGGCTGCGGCGCGGGCTCGGCCACTGGTCGGCCGGCTTGAGCATGACAAAGGTATCCGCGACGTTGGGCGGCATGGGATCGGTGGCAATCTCGGCCGTGCCGATCTTGGCGAAGACGCGCTCCACCTCGGGTACCTTCCGGATGTGCTTTTCCAGCTCGCCCTGCATTGCAACCGCCTGGCTCAGGCTGGTGCCGGGGATGCGCAGGGCATGCACGGCGATATCGCCCTCGTTGAGGTTCGGGATGAACTCCGTGCCAAGCCGGCTGGCCACGGCTACGGAGAACAGGACCAGGACCGCGGCGAAGACGGCGACGATCGACGTATTGCGCAGCGCGGCGTCCAGGGCCGGCTCATATTTCTTCCTGGCCCACGCCATCAGCCGGTTCTCCTTCTCGGAGATCCGGTCGCCCATGAAGAGCGCCACGGCCGCGGGAATGAAGGTGACCGACAGGATCATCGCTCCCAACAATGCCAGCACCACCGTGAAGGCCATCGGGTGGAACATCTTGCCTTCCACGCCGCTGAGCGCAAAGATGGGCAGGTACACGATCATGATGATCAGCTGACCGAAGATCAGGGCCCGGCGGGCTTCCTTCGATGCATTGAACACTTCGTGGAAACGTTCGGTCCGGGTCAGCGGCCTGCCATGCAGGGACTGGGCATGCGCCAGGCGCCGCACGCAGTTCTCGACGATGACGACGGCGCCGTCGACGATGATGCCGAAATCGAGCGCGCCCAGGCTCATCAGGTTGGCACTGACCTTGTAGCTCACCATGCCGGTAAAGGTGAACAGCATGGACAGCGGGATGACCAGGGCCGTGATGACGGCCGCCCGCATATTGCCGAGGAAGAGGAACAGCACCGCAATCACCAGGATGGCGCCTTCCAGCAGGTTCTTCTTCACCGTGGCAATGGCCTTGTCCACCAGCGTGGTCCGGTCGTACACCGGTACTGCCTTGACGCCGGCCGGCAGGGTCTTGTTGATCGCGGCGATCTTCTTGTCGACGGCCTGGGAGACCGCGCGGCTGTTCTCGCCGATCAGCATGAAGACCGTGCCCAACACCACTTCCTGGCCGTTCTCGGTCGCCGCACCGGTGCGTAGTTCCTTGCCGATGGCGACATCGGCCACATCCCGGATGCGAATCGGGATGCCTTTATTGGCACCGATGACCACATCACCGATATCCTCGATCGAGCGGACCTGGCCCGGCGCGCGCACCAGGTACTGCTCGCCGCGGCGCTCGATGTAGCCGGCGCCGACATTCATGTTGTTCTTGTCGAGCGCCGCCACCAGCTCGGCCAGGGACAGGCCGTAGCTCGACAACCGCTCCAGGCTGGGTGCTACCACGTACTCCTTGGCGTATCCACCGATGGTGTTGATCTCGGTGACGCCCGGCACGGTGCGCAGCTGCGGCTTGATGACCCAGTCCTGGATCTCGCGCAGGTCGGTAGGCGTATAGGGCTTGCCATCCGGTTTTTTTGCGCCCTCGGTGGCTTCGACCGTCCACATGTAGATCTCGCCGAGGCCGGTGGAAATCGGGCCCATCGTCGGTGTCAGGCCGACCGGCAGGGATTCGCGCGCTTCCTGGATGCGCTGGTTGACCAGCTGCCGCGCAAAGTAGATATCGGTGCCATCCTTGAAGATGACGGTGACCTGGGACAGGCCATAGCGCGACAGCGAGCGGGTCTGTTCCAGCCCGGGCAAGCCCGCCATCGCGGTCTCGATCGGGAAGGTGATGCGCTGCTCCGCCTCGAGCGGCGAATAACCGGGCGCGGCCGTGTTGACCTGTACCTGGACGTTGGTGATATCGGGTACGGCATCGATCGGCAGGCGGGTGTAGTTGTACACGCCCAGCGCGGCCATGCCGAGCACGACCAGCAGCACCAGCCAGCGCTGCTCAATGGCAAAGCGAATGATACGTTCGAACATGCTGGTCTCCGGTATCAGTGCGCGTGTTCCGCGCCCGCCTTGCCGAGTTCGGCCTTGAGCAGGAACGAGTTGGTCGCGGCGTACTTCATGCCGGCGCGCATGCCCTCTCGGATCTCGGTCCGTTTGCCGTCCGAGTGCCCGAGCTTGACCGGTTGCGGCAAGAATCCGCCCGGCACCGCCACGAACACGACGGGCTCATCGCGCACCGTCTGGATCGCTTCCGTAGTCACGGTCACCGGTGCTTCGGCGACGCCAGCCGTCAGCGAAACGGTTACGAACAGGCCGGGACGCCAGCCCATCTTGGGATTGTTCAGGGTCACGCGCGCGCGCGCCGTGCGGGTCTGCTCGCCCAGCAAGGCGCCGACATAGGAAACCTTGCCTTGCGCCTTCTCCTCGAAGGCCGTCGAAGAGATCGTCACCTGTTCGCCAACGCGGACATTGCCAAGGTCCTTGGGGGAGATGACAAACTCGGCCCACACCGTGCTCAGGTCCGAGATGGTGAAAACATTGGCGTCTTCCTTCACGGCCTCGCCCAACGCCAGATGCTTTTCCACGATCACGCCGTCGAACGGCGCGCGCAGCTCGAACCGGTTCAGGCCCTTGGACGCAGCCGAAGCGCCGATGGCACTCAGCTTCTGGCCGGCGTTACGCACCGCGATCTCCGCTTCCTGCAGCGCGGTCCTGGCCTGCAGGTAGTCCTGCTCGGCGGAAATCCGCTCTTCCCAGAGCTTCTTCTCACGCTGGTAGGTGGTCTTGGCCAGTGCAAGACGCTGCTGGGCCGCGAGCAGTTCGCTGCGCTGCTCGGAGAGCTGCGTGCTCGCGATCACGGCCAGCACTTCGCCCTTCTTCACGGTCTGGCCCAGGGATGCCGGCACGGCCTCGGCCACGCCCGCCAGGCGCGGCACCACGTGGGCGGTGCGGTCCTCGTTGAAGCGGATCTCGCCCGGGAACTGCAGGGTCGAGGCAATCTGCGCCGGGCCGGCTGCCTGGATCGCGACGTTCGATGACTTGAGCTGGCTCTCGCTCAGGCGAACGACATCCTCGTCCTTGTTGAGTGCGACGGTCAGCTGAGCACCAGCGGCGCGTACCACGATATCGGCCTGGAAGACATGGGGCTCGCCGATGGCGGTGGTACTTTCCAGATAGCCGTCCTTGGCGACGAACGCCAACGCTTCGGTCTCGCCCGTGGGACGCTTGAGTGTGCCCGTCGCCGCAAGGTCTTTTGCAGCGATAGCCTTGTCCTTGCGCGTGCCCCACAGCCGGAGGCGAGCGTCGTCGCCATCTTCGGCGAGGAGGGTTTCAATGGTCAGGTCCTTCTCGGTCTGCAACTGGCCGCCGTGAGGCCCCTTCGGGCCGGCTTCATGATGCTCTTCGTCGGCATGGCCCTCGGCGTGGTCGTGTCCTGCCTCCTTGCCGCCGTCGTGGTGTTCCGCGTCCGCGTGGCCCTTGGCCTCCGCATGGTCGCCATGGCTGTGCCCATGTTCGTCCGCGCCACTGCCGGACTGGCCGCTCGTCAACAGTACGCCTCCGGTTGCCAGCGCACCAATGACGACGATTGCCGCGATGATGGACTTTTGCTTGGTAGTAATTGACATGCTGCGGTAGTCCCTTTAGCGACCGAGGATGCGGTCAATGTTCGTGGCGGCCTCGTAGGTGCGGGCCAGTACGCCGAGATAACGGATGCGGG
Organism: Cupriavidus taiwanensis; assembly: GCF_900250115.1. Taxonomy (NCBI): domain Bacteria; kingdom Pseudomonadati; phylum Pseudomonadota; class Betaproteobacteria; order Burkholderiales; family Burkholderiaceae; genus Cupriavidus; species Cupriavidus taiwanensis. The sequence goes on from NZ_LT984805.1 coordinate 571,072, forward strand.
CCTGGAACAGGGTGCGTTGGGCGTCCAGTACGTCCAGGAAGTTGAACTTGCCGGCTTCGAATCCCTTGGTGGCCGCGTCGTACGCCTGCTGGGCCCCGGGCAACACGGTCGTCTTCAGCGCCTGGGCGGAAGCCCGTGACACCGACAGCTGGTTTGAAGCCTGTTGCAGGGCGTTGTTCAGGCGGATCTGGCTGGCAAGGTACTCGTCCTGCGCCTTGTCGGCGCGGCGGATGGCCTCGTAGAGATTGCCCTGGTTCCGGTCAAACAGCGGCAACGGGATGGCGACGCCAAGTACGGCCATGTTCCGGTTGGCTTCGTTGTCACGCTTGGCGCCGACACTGAGCGTCAGGTCCGGGTATTGGCGGCTGCGCTCGACCCCGACCAGTGCCTGTCGTCGGTCCAGTTCCAGCCGGTTTGCCAGCAGGGCCGGCGACCTTTCGAGTTCCGCGCGCAGCAAGTCCGGCGCCGGTCGCGTCGGCAGGGCATCGAGGTCACCGACCGCCTCCGTGAATTGCGGGCTGGCGTTCCCCCACAAGGTGGCAAGCGCCTGCCGTGCCGTCTGCAGTTCCGCGGTGGCCTCGGCGACTTCCAGTTCGGCGTTGGCCTGTTCGACACGCGCCTTGGTCTCATCGACTGGCGAGATCTTGCCCGCGGCCACACGCCGGGCAGCGGCCTGGGCACCCTTGGCGGCGATGTCCGCCGAGCCGGTCGCGAGCTTGACCCGCTCCTGCGCAATCAGGACACCGAAGAAGGCCGCGATGACCGATGCGCGCAGGTCGGCGCGGAGACTGCTCAACTGCGCCTGGGCGACGTCCCGCCCGCGTTCGGCGGCCGCAATTCGGGCCGAGCGCTTGCCGCCGAGTTCTAGCGGAATGTTGACCTGTCCGGTCGTGGTGCGCGTCGCCTTGCGCGTGTCTTCCATGACCGCGGCGATTTCCGGGTTGGGAATCACCCGCGACTGCATGATCGCGCCTTCGTTTGCGTCGACCTCCTTGGCCGCCGCGGACAGTGAGAAGTTGCCAGCTGCCGCCAGGGCGAGGGCGGTCTCGAGCGTCAGCGGCCCAGCGTCATCGCGCTGCGCTGCAACGGCACCGGTGGTGGCAGGCAGGGCCTGGCCGAGGGTAAGAGTAGGGCTGAGCGCGCATGCCGCCAGCCCGAGCTGCAGGAAAAGTCTTCGCATCGAATTGCACCACGGAAAGTACCAGGGGAATTCGGCGAGACGAGGATCGTCAGGAAGAGATCGTCTCGCCGGTCAGGCGAGACGGGGCCATTGGGGGCGGTCCGGCGCCCTGGCGTTGTGCGAGGTGAAATGCGCCTGCACGACGACTGGCGCCATTTCGACACGCTGCAGGGATTCCAGGCCAGGATTGGCGGCCCAGGCGAACGGCACGGATGCCATGTGGCAGACGCCACAGTCACTATGTATACCCGTTTTGTTCTGCTTTTCGACCTGTTCAAGGTCCGACTGGCCCTGGTGCTGATGCTCGTGGTGCCCGAAGTGCCAGATGCCCGGCACCGTTGCCTCATGCTGGCAATACGCTGCCGCACCGGCCCAGGCAAACTGGAACGGCAAGACAAGCATGAGGAAGATCAGGAACAACCGGCGCATCGGGGGAGCGGGCTTGGAGACGACGCAAGTTTACCCGAAAACCGCCCCGTCGCTTGTGACGACTTCATTACGTGTGTGTCAGAAAATGACGGCGCACGCCGCTCTGCAGGAGGCAGCCTGCCCTGCGCTCCGCCCCTTGGCAACTGGATCGCCCGTAAGCAAGAATGGGAAAACTTACCGGTGCTGGTCTAGTCGGGGCCGCCGATTCTGTCCACGAATGGCCTACCGCAGCGCCCACAAGGTAGGTGCGGTTCTTGCGTCCTGTTGAAAGGGAATCTGCTTTTCGATGGATCATTATCGCTAGTGGCAACCCGGCCAAGATCCGACCTCGGAATACCCTCGCCCTGCGAGTGGCTCGCGCAAAGACGGCAGGTGATTATGCAGTATGCCGGGTCCGTGATTTTGAAAACAACCGGTGAACGCGCAGAGGAGTGCAGGATGGGCACGGGGCACAATCATAGTCACGCGACGCGCAACGAGCGCGCCTTAAAGGTGGCGCTCGGTCTGACGTCGGCGTTTCTATTGACGGAACTCATCGGGGGCGTACTGACCCAGAGCCTGGCACTCATTTCAGACGCTGCCCACATGTTCACTGATGCAGCGGCGCTCGCAATCGGGCTGGCTGCGATTCAGATCGCCAAGCGTCCGGCGGATGCGCGAAGGACCTTTGGATACTATCGCTTCGAAATTCTGGCTGCAGCATTTAACGCCGTCATGCTGCTTGGCGTAGCACTGTACATTTTGTATGAAGCGTATCGCCGCCTGAGCGATCCTCCGGAAGTGCAATCTTTGGGGATGCTTGCGATTGCCACGGTAGGTCTCGTGATCAATCTAATCAGTATGCGCATGCTTTCTGCCGGAAAGGAGCAGAGTCTGAATATCAAGGGCGCCTACCTTGAGGTTTGGAGCGACTTGCTTGGTTCCCTCGGCGTCATTGCCGGCGCTCTGATTATTTGGCTGACCGGATGGGGATGGGTCGATTCGGCGGTCGCAGTGCTCATCGGACTCTGGGTGCTGCCAAGGACCTGGGTGCTCTTGAAATCGAGTCTCAACATTCTATTGGAAGGGGTTCCGGAAGATATCGAACTCGATGAAGTAAAACAAGTGCTGCTTTCAGTTCAAGGGGTGCACAGCCTTCACGATCTGCATATCTGGGCGCTATCGAGCGGGAAAATCAGTCTAACCGTCCACCTGGTGATTCCACCCGAAACTGATGTGGAACGCAAGATTCTACCTACCGTACGCGAGCTCCTTGCCGAGCGATTCGACATCACCCATATCGCGATCCAATGCGAGCCGACACCCTGTCCTCAGGCGGAAGCCTCGTTCCATTTGGTGGCCGCATCGGACGAGCACGCTGATGCCTCAATCAACAGTAATCACAGTGACCTTGGGCGCCCGCGGGCGGGACAAGCGCATCGAGAACTTTAGCGCCATGGCGGATGCCGTGATCGCGACTTGCGTCCTATGCGACACTCGGTGCTTATTTGGTTTTTGCAAATCTTCAGTAATCGCTTCCATCACCCGCGCAGGCTCGCCCGCCGACGCAAACAGCGGCGCGCTTGCATTTGGGAGAGTGGGCGTCCGCTCTGGCCGGTGCGAAGCCCTGCGAGGCTTTCCCGTTCAGTCGTCGCGCCGAGCAGTCCTGCCAAGTTCAAACCACTTTGGCGACGGACTGCTCCACTTGCTGAATTGCCATGAGAACGACGATGGCTCCTACACCGAGTGCCGACGACAGCCAAAGTGCCTTGGCGTCGAACGCATCAAGGCAAATGCCGAACAGCCATGGCGCCAATGCCTGGGCGACGCGCGCGGGGACCATCAATACACCTTGGCGGTGCCCGTAGCCGCTGGGTCCGAAGATGACCAAAGGCAGTGTTCCTTTAGCGATGGTCAGGATACCGTTGCCAGCGCCATGCAATACGCCGAACAATGCGGCCGCGGGTGCGCCTACGAGTCCAAAGGCCAACGCACCGATAGGGTGTAATGCTGCCGCTATGCGCGCGGAGAGCAAGGGATGGATCTTTCTCAGAAGCCCGAACTCAAGGATTCTTGCCCCGACCTGCGCAGGACCGATCAAGGCACCGACCATCACGGCCGTTGCCACAGTCGCGCCCCCGGCCTGCAGGAGGCGTGGCAAGTGTGCAGCCATCGCGGTGCTGATGAACCAGGTCGCCGCGAACACGAAAGCCAACGCATACGAAGCGAACCGCTGCTTGTCGCGCTCTGCCACGCTTGAAGGATCGCGCTTCGCCGGCACAACCTTATCTTGCTTCGCATCTTCGGAGACAAGTCTCTGCGGCGTGCTGGCATTCAGCAACAAGCCGAGTGTCAGGTGTAATCCCGCCCACGCAAGACATGCCCCGCGCCATCCGATGTGGGCTTCCATGAAGGTCGACAAGGGCCAACCGACCGTACTGGCAAGGCCTGCAATCAGCGTAATACCGGTGATGGCGCCCCGAGAGCGGTTGCCGTATAGGACCACAAGCGTGGCGAATGCGGCTTCATATAGCCCTGCGCCCATCCCCACACCCAGGACCAGCCAGGCAACAAAAAGGCCCATTGCGCCCTGTGCGAAGCCGAGCCCAGTCAGGCCGAGCGCAAACACAATGCTGGTGGCAACCAGCACAGAGCGGCCGCCCGACCGATCGATCATTCTGCCTGCATACGATCCAATTACTGCCGACACGATAAGCGCGGCGCCAAATGCTGCAAACACCGTCGAGGTGGAGACGCCGAGATCCGTCGCCATTGGCGTCGCCAGCATGGCCGGCAGGTAGTAGGTGGATCCCCACGCGAGTGTCTGGGCGATTCCCAGCCTCGCAATCACGCCGGTGCTCGGCTCCATAGCCATTCCTTGGCTTGTTACTCGACTTCGCCGCTGTCGGTATCGCTGACCTGAGCCTCCTGCTCCTGACTCATCGCGGCCGCAACGAGCGTCGTGGCAGTCGCCGGCGCCGCCTCCTTGCGCTCGCTGTAGCGGTCTGTCAGGTAGTCGCTGCGATCGCGCACGAGCAGCGTGAACTTGTATAGCTCCTCCATGACGTCGACCACGCGGTCATAGTAGGAGGATGACCTCATGCGGCCGTTCGCGTCGAACTCCTGGTACGCCTTGGCGACCGACGACTGGTTGGGGATCGTCACCATGCGCATCCAGCGCCCCAGCACGCGCAGAGCATTGACGGCATTGAAAGATTGCGAGCCACCGCAAACCTGCATCACAGCAAGCGTGCGTCCCTGGGTCGGGCGAATCCCGCCCATCTCCAGTGGCAGCCAGTCGATCTGGTTCTTGAAGATCGCGGTCAGCGTGCCATGCCGCTCGGGACTGCACCACACCTGGCCTTCGGACCACTCCGAGAGCTTGCGCAGTTCGGCCACCTTGGGATGGTCGGCAGGGACGCTGTCGCAGATCGGCAGGCCATGCGGGTCAAACACGCGAGTCTGCGCACCGAAGTGCTGCAGGATCCGTTCGGCTTCCTTAACGAGCAGGCGACTGTACGAGGTCTCGCGCAGTGAGCCGTAGAGCAACAGGATGCGCGGTGGGTGGGCATTGACGTGTGCCGGCTCCAGTTTGTGCAGGTCCGGGGTGTCGAGCACAGCCGGGAGGATGTTGGGCAGATCACTTGTCATGGCACCCTCCGTCCTTGCTCGTCGATCACGACCTCGCCATCTTCCTTGGTGAATGCGGCTTGTTGTGGCGAGGGCAGGATGTCGAGTACGACTTCCGAGGGCCGGCACAGCCGCACGCCCAGCTCGGTGATAACAAAGGGCCGGTTGATCAGGATCGGCTGGGCAAGCATCGCATCGAGCAACTGGTCATCCGTCAGCGCCGGATCGGACAGGCCCAGTTCGGCGTAGGGCGTGCCTTTCTCGCGGATGGCCTGGCGCACCGTGAGGCCGGCAAGCCGGATCATCTGCTGCAGCGTCTGCCGGTCCGGCGGCGTATTCAGATATTCGATGACATTCGGCTCGACGCCCGCATTGCGAATCATGGCCAGCGCATTGCGTGACGTACCGCACGCAGGGTTGTGATAGATCGTTACCGACATGCCAACTCCTTAATGTGCCTTCGCCTCATACCAGTGCTGGGACCGGTTGACGATGCTGACGACCAGCAGCATGACCGGCACCTCGATGAGCACCCCTACGACCGTGGCCAGCGCCGCTCCCGACTGGAAGCCAAAGAGGCTGATCGCGGTGGCGACCGCGAGTTCGAAGAAATTGCTGGCGCCGATCAGGCTGGACGGACCCGCCACGCAATGGGCCACGCCAAACTTGCGGTTCAGCAGGTAGGCCAGCCCCGAGTTGAAGAAGACCTGGATCAGGATCGGCACCGCGAGCAGCGCGATCACCAGCGGCTGGTCGATAATGGCCTTGTCCTGGAATGCAAACAAGAGAATCAGCGTAAGAAGCAGCGCGGTGATGGAGTAGGGCCCCAGTCGCTGCACGACACGCTGGAAGTAGGCAACGCCGTGGCCCAGCAACATCTTGCGCAGCAGTTGCGAGATGATGACCGGCACGACGATGTACAGGGCCACCGACGTGAGCAGGGTGTGCCAAGGGACAGTGATCGACGACAGGCCCAGCAGCAGCGCCACCACCGGCGCGAAGGCAACGACCATGATGGCGTCGTTCAGGGCGACCTGGGACAGCGTGAAGTACGGATCGCCCTTGCAAAGCTGGCTCCAGACAAAGACCATGGCCGTGCATGGCGCGGCGGCCAGAAGTATGAGGCCGGCCACATAGCTGTCCAGCTGGTCGGCAGGCAACAGCGGCGCGAAAAGGTGGCGCACAAAGATCCAACCGAGCAGCGCCATGGAGAACGGCTTGACCGCCCAGTTGATGAACAGCGTCACGCCGATGCCTCGCCAGTGCGATTTCACCTGGCCCAGTGCGCCAAAGTCAATCTTGATCAGCATGGGGATGATCATCACCCAGATCAGGATGCCCACTGGCAGATTGACCTGTGCGTATTCCATCCGTCCGATCGCCTGGAAGACATCCGGCAGCATTTGCCCCAGTGCGATACCAGCGACAATGCACAGCGCGACCCAGACGGTCAGATAGCGCTCGAAAAAGCTGATGGCAGGTTTGGCAGCGGGCTGGCTGGTGGCTGCTACGTTTTGGCTACTCATGTTCAGTTCCCCGCCAGACGCTGCAGCGTCCCCTGCAACTCGGCGTTGCTCATGTCCTCGATCGGGAGCAGCAGCAGTTGCAGCATCCGGTAGGCGATCGCCTGCCGGGTCAGCTCGAATGCCTGGCGCTTCTTCTCATCGCCGCCTTCCGCATTGGACGGGTCAGGGTAGCCCCAGTGCACCTTCACCGGGCTACCCGGCCAGTACGGACATTCTTCCTCGGCCGCGCTGTCGCACACCGTGATGACAACGCGCATCTGCGGCGCATCGGGGTTGACGAATTCATCCCAGCTCTTGCTGCGGAAATCGCCGACCTCGACGCCGGCGTTTGCCAGCACCTCGATCGCGAACGGGTTGATACGTCCGCTCGGGGAGCTTCCGGCGCTGTAGGCACGCACATCCCGACCGAACTGCCTGGCCAGGTGATTGAGCATGCCTTCGCTCAGAACGCTACGGGCGGAGTTGTGGGTACAGAGGATCAGTACGTTGGTCGTCATGGGGGCAAAAACTAGTTCTATTGGGAGCGCTTCAGCGCGTGCCGATGTCCCGGATGGCCTTCTGAAGCGCGATGGCGTCAAGCTTCGGCAGGGGCAGGGACAGGAACAGTTCAATACGACGCTTGAGCGAAATGACTGCGTCGTTGATGGCCTGCTGCTTCTGGGCGTCGGTGCCCTCGCAGGCGGCCGGGTCGGGGACGCCCCAATGTGCTGTCATGGGCTGGCCAGGCCAGATCGGGCAGACTTCTCCCGCGGCCTTGTCGCAGACCGTGAAGACGAAATCGAGTGTTGGTGCGCCGTCTCGGGAGAACTCATCCCAGCTCTTGCTGCGAAACCCGTTGGTCTCCATGCCGTGGCGCGCCAGCGCTGCCAGTGCGAGGGGATTGACGACACCCGTGGGGTGACTACCAGCCGAGTAGGCGCAAAAGCGCCCCTGGCCCAAATGATTCATCAGACCTTCTGACAGAATCGAGCGGGCCGAATTGCCAGTGCAGATGAAGAGGACGTGGTAGGTTTTTTCGCTCATGACGCGCCCTCAGCAGCAAGACGGCGTGGCATTGACGGCGATGCCGATCGGCTTCCCCTTCGGAGCACGCGGCGCGCAACAGGCCGATTCCTGACCGTCCGCATCGGGCTTTCGGGATTCTGCGTACACGGGCACATCGCCGAGGGTGTGGAAGTGCTCCCACGCGATGCCCTGCGGGTCCGTCAGCCAGTACTTGTCGCTACGCGCATAGCAGCACGTGGTTTCGCCTTCGTCTTGCATCGCCATGTCCGCGGCTTGGGCCCGCTGCTTCAGCTCCGCGAGTTCTGCGGCGTCGTCAGTCTGGAAGCCCAGGTGGTCAACCCCGGTTTCTGCGCCGCGCGCCGAGATGGCAAAATTCACACGGGGGTCTTCAAGCATCCATTTCGCGTAGTCGTCCTTCACCACCGACGGTTCGGCCGCGAAGAGCGCTGAATAGTAGCGAATGCTCGCAGACAGGTCTGCGACGCTGACATGTACGTGGAAGCGTTTCATGATCGGGACTCGACGGAACAGGTGGACACAGGGGAGCACGGATTGCCGCTGCAGCAGTTCTCCGTGAGGTAACCCAGCAAGGCGTTCATGGTTTCGAAATGAGCCATGTAGATGATCGAGCGGCCGGCCTGCTGGCTGGACAGCAAGCCAGCGCGGTGCAGTTCCTTCAGGTGGAACGACAACGATGACGCCGGCATTTCCATCAGTTCGGCAATCCGGCCAGCCGGCAGCCCGGCGGGCCCGGCTTGCACGAGCATCCGGAAGACAGACAGGCGTATCGGATGCGCGAGCGCGGCAAGCGATTCAAGGGCGTGATTGGTTTCCATCATTCGAATATAGTCGAATGATGGAAACCAATCAAGTGAAGTTTATGTGATGCGTTGCCTCGAATCTATGTGTCCATTAGGCAGTATGCGACCGAGGACACGTCCCGCCAGATCGGTCTCCGCCATGGCGCTGGGTGTATGAATCCACAATCACTCATGCGCGCGCGCTGTCCGAACTCAGGAGCCTATTCCTATGTGCGGATGCACTCATTGTTAGTCGCCGCAGCACAGGCACTGTTCGTCCATCGGTCTACAACTGAAGAAAAAGCGCAGGAGGGCGAGATCATGTCCACACGTGATATTCACGTATTCCACGAAATTGCCGGCTGGGCGCTATACGTTGAAGGCCAACGCGACGCGATTAGCCACTATACAACCCAGCAGAAGGCCGTTGCCGCCGGGACGGCCAAAGCGCAACGTGAACACGTTGATATTTTCGTCCACCCATGCCATGAGAGAAGAGGCACGTGGATTCGCCACATCCACGATTTGCGCGATACCGATTAGTGATCCGGCGGGTGGGGCCGACCACCGGAAGGCTGACGTGCTTCCTCGGTGGGAATTTCCGATCCCGCAGTTCGGGGTAGTCGTCCTTTTTGTGCAAAATCTTACGGTTTCCCCGCAAAGCCTTTCTTTATAAGGCGCTCCGGGCAAAGCAGACAGCTGCCTGCTGCCCTCAAGTGACTTCGGGAGTACCATGTCCGCCCGCGATTTCGGATCGTGTCACCTGGATGGGGGCGGAAGATGCCGGGCTTGGAATTTCGCTATGTGGGAAAAGACAGTTTGCCTTCTCGATTGTCGGAATTCGATGTCGAGTACTATTTCGCGCTGACCGACAGCGACGTTGCCGCAATCAACCAGAAATTTCGGCGTGCCGGCCGTGCCGGAGCCGCCATCCAGCTGGCATTTCTGCGGGCAAGTGGCCGTACCCTTGACCAACTGAACACACTCCCCCGTCAGCTCTTGCGCTACGTGGGCGAAAAGCTGGGGTTACCAACTCCGACGATCGCCTCGCTGCGCACCATCTATCAGCGATATCCGACGCTGTATGAACACCAGGTCTGGGCCTGCCAATACCTCGGCTTGACACGAATCGATGACGATCACTGGAGAGGCCTCGGAGCTTGGATGCGGCAAGATGCCGCCGAATCGCTTTCCCTTGAGGAGTTGATCCAGCACGCCCACTACTGGCTGTATGAGCGACGGATTCTGATTCCTTCGACACGAGCGCTGCTGAGCCTGGCTCGCTCAATTTGGGCGGGCATCGAGCGAGATTTGCTGCTGTCGATTGAGGCGGTCGTCCACCCTGGCGCAGATAGCAGGAGCCGAAGCTGCCGTGTTCGCCCAACATGCAACAGCGGGAACGACCGTGCTGGAATGGCTCAAGACCCCGCCAGCACGGCACAGCCCCTCAACCATGAATGAGACGCTGGCCAAGATCCGCTTCCTGAAGAGCCTCGGCGCGCATACTTGGGCGTTTGATGCCATTCCGATCGAGAAGCAGCGCGCCTGTGGCCAGCGTATCCAGGCTCGCCGTCCCGCCAAAGTCCGCGAACTGAAGACCTCCACGCGTACGATTGAGCTGGTGTTTTTCCTGCGTGTGACCTTGCTGGAGCTGACGGACGCGATGCTCTACCAAACCGGACGGCGCGTCTCCGACCTAGTTCGGCAGGCCTACAACAAGACCACGACGAAGCAAGCGCGCTCGGCGAGCGAATACCGGCAGCAAATGGTCGAGATCAAGGCCCTGGTTGACGATACCCGCCGCTCGGCCGAAGAACGGCTGGCCGACATCGGCAAGCTGCTTGAAGGCCTATCGGCCAAACCGCCGGCAAGCCACGCCGCCAGCGTGCGCGAAACGCTCACGGAAGACCACCACCGTATCCGCAACCTCGTGACTTCCTTGCGGGAGTTGGAATTTGCCAGCAACAGCACCGATCCGGCCCTGCGGCAGCTTGAGTTCATCGGTAGTCTGCACGACCAAGGCGCGACGGAATTGCCGCCCGATTGCAATGTGTCGGTGGGCGCGAGCTGGCGTGACCTGGTCGACGGCGAAGACCGTAAGCGCGCGTTGCGCGCGATGGAAGCCTGCGCGATCACGGGCCTGCGTAAGGGGCTGCGCCGCGGCACCGTGTGGATCAGCCATAGCCTGTCGTTTCGGGAACGCGATCAACTGCTGATCCCGCCCGCTCAGTGGGATTCTGAGCGCGACCGGTATCTGTCCACGCTTGACTTGCCGAACCAGGCGGACACCTACCTCAATCCCCTCATGGATCACCTGAAGGCAGGCCTCGCGGCACTGGACGAGGCCCGTGCGGCAGGCCACGTCACGATCGACACGAACGGCGTGCTGCATCTGTCGCCGCTCGAAGCGGCGGAAAGCGATGGCATCCCCACGCGCACCCGTGATCTGCTCTTCAAGGACATCGGCAGCGCGCAGTTTGCCGACATGATCCTCGAGATGGATGCCCGTACCAATTTCAGCGAAGTGCTGCTGGCACGCAACGGGGACGCGCACGAACTGATCACGCTCTACGCCGCGCTGCTCGCCCATGGCACCGAGCTCGACGCCAAGGGTGTCGCCGCCATGATTCCGAAGCTCGATCCGGCGCACGTCTCCACCGCGATGCGCGCGCTTGAGATGCCCGGGCGGCTGCGCCGAGCGAACGAACGGGTAGTGGAATTCCAGCGCACGCACCCGATCACCGAGTTATGGGGGACCGGTCAACAGGCGTCCAGCGATTCGATGAGCCTGGACACCTCGCGACACTTGTTCTATGCCCGCGCCGATCCTCGACGTCGCACTCATGCCGTCGGGATCTATACGCACGTGCTGGACCAGCACGGAATCGTCTATAACCAGCCCATGGTGCTCAACGAACGCCAGGCCGGCGTGGCCATTGAAGGGGTCATGCGCCACAATGAGACCCGCAGCGACGGCGGGCTGCTCCGGCTCGCGGTCGATACCCATGGATACACGAGCGTTGGGATGGCGGTGTCCAAATTGCTCGGCTTTGATCTATGCCCATGGCTGCGCAATCTGTCGGAGCGCAAGCTGTATTTGCCGCGCGGTCTGCAGGTAACGGATGGACTGTCGGCCGCCGTCTCGCCCGAGATCTCGCTCAAGGCAATCCGCGACGGCTGGGATGGCTTGCTGCGCCTAATCGCCTCCATCCACTCGGGCCGGGTGAGTGCAATCGTCGCGCTGCAGCGGTTCGGCAGCGCCGCCCAAGGCGACCCTATTCATCGGGCAGCTGATCATCTGGGCAAGATGCTGCGCACACTCTTCTTGTGCGATTTTTTCAGCAACATCGAGTTTCGTCGGGAGCTGCGCACGCTGCTCAACCGGGGGGAGTCGGTGCACCAGCTCCAGCGTGCCATTTACTCGAGCAAGGTACACCATGATCGCGGGCGCCGTCAGGACGAAATGATCGCGATTTCCGGATCGCTGACGCTGCTGACGAATCTGGTGATTGCCTGGAACACCCAGCGCATGCAAACGACGGCCGATGCTTGGCGCCGCAAGGGGCAACGGATTGAAGATGACTGGCTGCGCCGCATGGGGCCCGCACATTTCGCGCATGTGAATTTCCGGGGCATCATGAGCTTTCCGATCCACCTGTATCAAGACAGCCTGCTTGAGGTGGCACCGCAGCGGCGTGCGGTGTAGCAAGAAGAACGGACCCTCCGGAGCCAGACTGATCAGCTCCAGTGAGTATCGGTCAGCGGATCGTGCAACGTCACCTCAATGAAGCAATTGCAGAGGTCCGCGTTTTCGTGCATGTCCGCGAGCAGCACCTCGATGGCTTTCTCCAGCTCCGGCCCTGCGGTGAACGGCATGACGATTTCATAGCGGGGGCGGCGCTGCTCGAAGACGCGCATCTGGTACTGGGACAGGCAGAACTGCTCGATCCAGCGGCGCGCCTTCGACTTGCCGCGCACGAATTTGCTGTTGCGCTCGATGTATAGGTCAACCGTCAACCGCGTTTCAGGCACGGGCTTGGGCGGAACCGTGGGACGTCGCTCGGGCGGCGGCGCCGACGGTAGGGTGGCTGGTGGCGGTGCCAGCGCTGCTTCGATACGGTGCTGCGCGAATGGGTCTGCCGCGTCGATGTAGCGCATGGCCGAGCGGACATCCTTCCAGCCGACGTATTCCATCAGCATCTTGAGGTCCCACTGGTTCGCGTTTGCCCAGGTGGCAAAGCCGCGCCGCAGCGAGTGGCTGCTGTAGCGGTCCGCCTGCAGCAGCCCCGCATCCTGGAACAGCTTGCGCAGCAAGGGCACGACGCTGCTGGCTTGCAGCCCCGCTTCGGCGATCCGTCCCAGCGATCGATCCGCCGAAACACAGGGCCCGCTGCCAAGCCTGACGCGGCCAACCAAGCCACATAGGCAGCCACCGGGCAGAGGCGCGACAAGGCAGGCGCCTTGTGCGTCGTGCCGGCGTGGTTGCGGTCCGTCTTGGTGTGCGGCAGGAAGATCGTCATGCCCCGGCCGGGCTCGACGGTGATGTGCTCGATCTGCAGCCGGCTCAATTCGTCCGACCGGAAGCCCCGCCAGAAGCCAATCAGCACCAGGGCCTTGTTGCGCGCCAGGACCTGGAGGTGGTGGTCATTGCCTGTCATCGAGGCCGCAGCAATTTGGGCGTCGAGCCACACCACCAGTTGCTCGAACTGAGCGAGCTGCAGCGGCTTGGCGCGCCGCTCTTGTGCGGGGTGCAATGCCTGGATGCCCTTGAGCACCTTCCGCACGTGTGGCGCCCGGTTCGGATCTGGGAAGCCTTGCGAGACGTGCCATTGTGCGATTGCAGCCAGGCGCTGACGCAGGGTGTTGATAGATAGCGTCTGCGCGTGCTCGGCCAGGTAACGCGCGATGCTGTCGGCGCTAGCCGCAGAAAACCACCCCATTCGACCTCGAAATGACGAATGGCTGCCTGGTAGCTTCGCCGCGTGTTGTCGCGGGTGGCGGCTTCCAGGTATCGGTCGACGTCGTGCATGGCCAAGGGGAGCAAATAGCGATGGTGCGGATGCGTATTGTCGCGCTTGTCTGGCCTCCATGACCATTTCGGAATCCTCTTGTGCGTTTCGCCACCTCGAATCGCTCCACGTCCGGGGCTATTCGTGAGGAGCTGCAGGGCGCTCTGCGCCGCCCAGCTGCCTGAACTTCTCCGTGATCGGGTCCGTATGGCGCCGTAGATCGCGAGCAGGTGTGCGGGCGCACGATCTTGCCGGTAAGGGCATTCGTCAAGAGTTGCCCAGGTGCAACAACGCCCGGGCCGGTCGAGACCGCGGAAGGTTGCCCAGAGGCTGTGAGCCATTTCGTACTAGCGGGCCGGTTGGAGAGCCTCTCGCCAGGGCCTCACACGTGATAATCTGCCATTATCACCTGTCAAAAATCGACGAGAATCCGCTTGCTTGACGGCTCCATTTGGTATGTATATACATAGTACGTAATACGGTATCAAATTATAGGAGCACCATGGCCCGTGCCGGTCTAAGCCGTCTGGATGTCAAACGCGCCCGCGATTCGTTGATGGCCCAGGGGCAGCATCCGTCGATCGATGCAATACGTATCGCGCTGGGCAATACCGGCTCGAAAACGACGATTCACCGCTATCTCAAGGAACTGGAAGAAGAGGAAGGCGGGGCGCTCCAGCGGGCCGGCTCGACCTCCGATGCCATCCTGGATCTGGTAGGCAGGCTGGCGGCACGGCTGCACGAAGAAGCGCAGGCAGTGGTCGACCAGCAGGTCGCGGCCGCCACCGCACAGCGGCAGCAGGTCCGAGCGGAAGCCGACAAGCTGTCCGCTGATCTCGTCGCACTTCGCGCCGAACTGGCGCAGGCGCATGCCACCGTTGCCGAAGTGCGGGCCGCGCACAGCGACACGCAGACGGCGCTGCAGCAGCGGGCCCTGGAGGCCGAACGGCTGGCGCAGCAGGTCCAGGATCTCACCGAACGGCTGGCCGAACACGAAGGCTTCCGGCGCTCGCTGGAGGAGAAGCTGCAGCACGCACACCAAGCACTGGAACACTTCCGCAACGCCAGCAAAGAGCAGCGCGATCAGGAGGCACGCCGGCACGAGCAGCAGGTCCAACAACTGCAGGCAGAAACCCGGCAAGCCAATCAGGCGCTGATCGTCAAGCAGGGGGAGATCACGCAACTGAACAAGGACGGCGCACGGCTGGTCGCGGAGATTGCCGCCTCGGCCAAACGCAGCCGCGGCCTGGAGACGCAGGCGGAACAGGCACATGCCGGGCTGAACCAAGCTCGCGTCGATCAAGCCCGTGCGGAAGCCGAACGCGATGCCCTGCGCTCCGCGGTCCAGCAGCAAGCGGACGAGCTAACCGCCGAGCGTGCCGCGCGCGAGCGCCTGGCCGGCGAGTTGGCCAAGGTCACCGGACGGCTCGACGCCCAGCAGCAGTTGCTGGCCGACTATCGGACACAGCTCGGCGTGGCTGGTCCGGCAGCTTGAATGCGTAAGGTTTTGCACAAAAAGGATGGCTCTTGCGAAATCGGCGGATTTTCAACCCATTGATTCACAAGGAAAATCTGGAGGAAACCGTAAGATTTTGCACGAAAAGGACGACTACCCCGTGCAGGCGGAGCTGGCGGCCGAACGCCAGGCGCACGCTGCCACGCAGGCCCGGCTCGAGGCGGGGCGAACGGAACTGGAGGCGGGCCGACGCCAGCTGGACGCCTTGCGCACCCAATTCTCGACGGAGCTGGAGCGCGCCCGCGAGGCGGTGACGCTCGCGCAGGAACGCGCCGAGGCCAGCGAGCGGCGCAGCTTGCGCGAACTGGACCAGGAGCGCACCGCGCGCCAGAAGAGCGAGCGCACGGCCGAAGACCTGCGCGCGGAACTGGCGGCGGCGCGCAGCGAGGCCCGTGATGTGGCCGTGGCGCAGGCGGAGAGCCGCGCCAAGCTGGAAGCGCAGGCCGCGGCGCTGGCCGACCGACTCGCAGAGGCCGAGCAGGCGCAGCGCCAGGCGGCGGGCGATCTTGATGCCATGCAGGCGGAGCTCGCCGCAGCGCAGCGCCGGGCCGAGCGGGCCGAAGCGGAAGCCGCGCTCGCGCGTCAGTTGCTGGCCACCCTGCGCGTCGCGCCGCGCGAACGCGACGGCGGTGGCGGTGGTGGAAGGCGGCGCAAGGGCGGCCGTTCGGCGGCGACCGCGCCGGAAGCGCAGGGCGACGGTCAGGGGGACGCTCAGCAGGATGAACTGGGCGAAGCGCAGGGTGAAGAGCGGGGCGACGCGCCGGGGGCGGCGCCCCCCAACCATCAGGACGAAGGCAACGACAGCAGTGACGGCAGCGATGACAGCAAAGACTGAGCGGGCGGACGCGAATCCGCTGGATCCAGGCGCAGAGGGGCGTAGGCGAGAAGCGAATGACACGCAAGAGACAAGGTCTCACCGTCCATGGGATTAGGAAGCGTCTGCACGGGCAGTGGCTTCAATGAAGGAGAACAAATTGGCCCCAGAGCAAGAAGTTGAACCCCGTGTCGCGAGCAATGCGACGGACGGACTCGGTCAGATGGAGCTTCCCATCGCTGAGGCGATGCGCGACGCGGATCCCGCCATGGGTGAAGCCAGTGGTGCAGGCGTCGGTCGTGGCAGCGTTGACACGCAGGCCCAACGCTTGGACTTCTGGTCGACAAGCCGGGATAGCGGCCCGACGGCGACCGTGTCCTATCGGCGCCGGCGGTCTTACGCCCCCCCGGACGCTTCAACGGAAGACGTGGCACCGGAAGCATCGAGGGAAGCTGCCGCCTCGGCAGCGTTGACGGAATCCGACGCGCCGGAAGCGCCCATGGAAGCCATGTCCTCGGCAGCGACCACGGAAGCCGTGGCCGAAGCTCCGGTTGAAGTCCTGGCCACGGACGAACCGATGGAAGCTGCCGCCCAGGACGAACTGACCGAAACGGCCGCCCCGGTAGCACCGCTTGACGCCCCAGCTCCGGAAGCTGCGCCGGAAGAGACGCGGGCCCCTAAGCGCGGTCAGAAGCCGAAAGCGCTCACCGAAACTGCCGCTCCGGAAGCTGCGCCGGAAGAGACGCGGGCCCCGAAGCGCGCTCGGAAGCCGAAAGCGCTCACCGAAACTGCCGCTCCGGCAGCTGCGCCGGAAGAGACACGGGCCCCGCAGCGCGCTCGGAAGCCGAAAGCGCTCGCCGAAACTGCCGCTCCGGAAGCAGCGCCGGCAGAGAGGCGGGCCCCGAAGCGCGCTCGGAAGCCGAAAACCCTAGCCGAAGTTGCCGGTCCGGAAGTCACGACTCAAGAGACCCCATCCCGGAAGCGCGGGCCGAAGCAGATAACTCTGCCTGGAGCGCCGACTCAGAAGCCGCAAACCCGGAAGTCGCGACAGGAGCAAAAAACGCCTACCGCAACCCAAAGCCCGTCCCAATCCTCACTGCTCGCTCAACTGGCATCTGTCAATGCGCAACTTGAGCAGTTGCGAGCCACGGAAGTGCCAAAGGTCGTAGAGGAGATTCGGCAGTGGATGCAGGAGTACGACCTCAGCATTGAGGACATTGCGGGCAAGCCCAGTGTTGCGCCCGCTGCCCGCGCTGCTCCGACCAAGACGAAGGCCGCGCCGCCTCCGAGGTACCGCAACCCGAAGACGGGCCAGACCTGGTCGGGGCGCGGTCGGGCTCCCGCGTGGATTGGCAAGAAGCGCGAGCGTTTCCTAATCGATCTCTTGTCCTGAACGACAGGTTGGCGGGCGCGGCCGGTCCGCCCATTCCGACTCGCAAACTCGGCAGGCCGGAAGTTCGGCGGCCACTGTGCAGGAAGCCCAAGGGGAAGAGCCGGGCAACGAGCCAGGGCCGGCGGCGCTGGCCTAACAACCAGGACGATGGCAACGACAGCAGTGACGGCAGCGATGACAGCAAAAACTGAGCGGGCGGACGCGATCCGCTGGATCCAGGCGCAGATGGACGACTACGGGCTCACCCTCGAAGAGCTCGACGCGGCGGGGTGCTTCGCGCCACCGCCCCCGCCACCGGCCGCACCGCCGCCGCCGGTGGTCTGCTACCGCAACGCGGAAGGGCTGACCTGGGATGGGCAGGGCGAGATGCCGTCGTGGCTCAAGCGCGCGGTCAATGCGGGGCAATCGGTGGAGTTTTACCGGGTCGGGTCCTTGTAGCGCCCCATGCAATCGGCCTTGACGCTGCCGGCAGGACGCGTAGAATCTGGACCGTTGGGTGCTGCAAGGTTCCCGATAATGGTTGTGAACCTTCTTCTTGAAGGCCTTCTGGACGGCGGTTCGATTCCGCCCAGGTCCACCAGAAGCGCATTGCACGGATAGTGCGCTTCTGATGGGCCTGACCTGGTTTCGACAGGGGGAGATAGGGTCGTGAGGCAACTCGTCAGAGAAGACGTTAAAACTAAATCGAAGTAAATGCTAACGACGAAAAGTTCGCATTGGCCGCCTAATAGCCGCCTTGGGTTGTAACTGACCTCGAAACAGAAAAGTTACTGACAAGGGCTCCTTCGGGGGCCGTTGTTCATTTGAGGGCTTGGCATCGATGGCAGCATGGGGTCATCGTACTTTCCATGCAAAAAGTGGCGGTAGCAGACAGCAGAGCCGCCCGCAGCAAGGTTTCTCGGCGCAATCAATCACACACCGACCGAGCATTGTAAGTTCTTGATAAGAAAGGGCTTTCTGGAGCATACCGCCAGAAAATGCACGGAAAGTACAACTACCCCATAAGTGGCGATAGACTATCTCGTTGAACGTGCCACATGGGGTGAGGATGAACCAAGGCGAAAACGCGAGCGAACGAGACGTTGAGGGATTGGACGAGGGCTCCGGCGATGGATGGGGCGAATACCCTTTAGATGCGGTATTCGTTCGGACGGAGACTCGCTCCGTTTCCGAGGTCGTCAAGCGCATACAAAATCAACGCTACGTTCTTGATCCGGACTTTCAGCGAGATTTCGTGTGGCCAAATCCGAAGCAGTCCAAGCTAATCGAGAGTTGCGTGATGCGCATCCCTCTCCCCGTTTTCTATGTTGCGGAAGCTCTGGACGGTCGGATAATCGTTGTCGATGGCCTGCAACGTCTGACCACCTTCGCTCGTTTTCTAGGTGACGAGTTGAAGTTGACTGGTTTAGCGAGCGACAACGTAGGACTAGGTGCTCACGTGCTCGAGGGAAAGTACTTCAAAGACTTGCCTCTCAACTTGCAGGAACGTGTTCAGGATACGCAGCTCACTATGTATATCTTGGATGCAAAAGCCCCCGAGCGAGCGCGACTCGACATCTTCGAACGGGTGAACAGTGGTGAACCGCTTACGCGTCAGCAGATGCGAAATGCGCTTTATAACGGACCGGCGACCCAATGGCTTAAGCAAGCGGCCGAAAGCGACGCGTTTCGCTCCGCGACGGGCCAGTCTCTCAATGCGAAAACCATGCGCGATCGGGAGGCTATCAATCGGTTCTGTGCCTTCAAACTTCTTGGCCGGAAACAATACACTGCTGGAGACATGGATCGGTTTCTTGCCGAAGGGCTAAGAGCACTTACACGTCTTAGTCAAGCAGAGAGGGAAGAACTTTTATTCTCCTTCGAGAGAGTCATGGCCTTGAACCGAGCCTTATTCAGCGACCATGCGTTTCGTAAATCCCTCGCGTCGCAAAACCCAGGCGCCGGGCGCAGTGTCATTAATATCTCCCTGTTCGAAGTATGCTCCGTCACGATGTCTGATGATGGCTTTTCGAATCTCGAATCGCGGCACGACGCCCTACGTGAAGCCATCGTTGACCTTGTCCGAGACGAAGAATTTGCACGCGCAATTACCTATTCGACCAACAGCACTGCAGCTGTTCAAAAGCGTTTCGAGGCAATGGAATCCACTCTCTCGAAGGTGGCGCAAAAATGATTAAGACGCTCGATATCGAGAATTTCAAGTGCTTCTCAAGTCTGCGCTTGCGTTTCGGCGCTTTAACTCTGCTGACTGGCTTCAATGCTGGCGGAAAATCAAGTGCCGTCCAGCCGCTGCTCCTCTTGGCGCAAGCTTTGCGGACATCGGCATCAGCACAAAAGTTACCTTTGAATGGTCCAATTGTGCATTTAGGCACCGTTGGTGATGTACTGCCGGCGAATGCTTCTGGATCAAGTTTGGCTTTCAAGGTTGCAGGCGTGGAACACGAGGTCACGTGGACGACCTCGGCTCGCGCGAGTGAAAGACATCTCGAGGTGACTGAATCACGCATTTGCGATGTTGCCGGTTCAACGAATACGCCGCCTACCGAAGCCATTAAGGAGCCCTCGACTGAGGTTTGCCGTTCGATTACAGGGCTTTCCTACCTGAGCGCCGTGCGCGATGGCCTTACCGACGCTTACCCCATGCCCGAATCTGATGAGGAAGTGACAGATGTGGGCGCTGACGGTAGGTTTGCTCCGTACTGGTACGATCGGTATGTTGACGATGAAGTGCAAGTTGCGCGTCGACATCCTGGCGAGCCTGCGAGTTCCCTTCGCAAACAGGTTGACGCTTGGTTAGCTACGCTCTTTCCTCACGCACAAGCTAATGTCCATCACGTCCCCCAGGTATCACTGGAAAGCCTGCAGTTTCGCATTTCCGATTTTGGAGCCTGGCGGAGACCCGCCAACGTCGGCTACGGATTTACCTACGCTTTCCCTATTCTCATTGCTCTGCTAGCAGCTAACGATGGGCAAATGATAGTGATTGACAGTCCGGAGGCTCACCTGCATCCATTTGCCCAGTCGCAAATGGGCCGACTGCTCGCCCACTTCGCAGCTGCCGGCTTACAAGTTGTAGTAGAGACCCACAGCGACCACCTGCTGAACGGTGTGCGCCTCGCCGTGAAAGAAGGCCTGCTTCCACCGGATGAATTATGCGTCCACTTTTTTAGTGGAACGACAGAGACCGGACACGGGGTACTAACGCTAGCTGTCGATAATGAAGGTCGCATCGCCAGTTGGCCAGAAGGATTTTTTGACCAGTCTGAAAAAGACTTGGCTCGGCTCTCAGGTTGGGAGTGAGGATGCGCTGGTATATCAATGATGCTTCTTTGCAAGGCCAATACAATGACGTACCTGAATTCCTCGCACTGCTACAGGGTCTCTTATCCTCAAGAAGCAGATTCGCTGTACTGAAGTCCGCCCTACACACTACACGAGCTCTCCCCCATCGAAATGTGACGGTCAGCCAGACACTTCGTGAAGTCTTGGCGGCGACAAACCTAGCCGATCTGCGCAGGGCCGTGTTGATATGGCTTGATCGGACAGGGCCGTTCTTGGATGACGATCGCCAGCCTGAACCGGAAGATTATTTTGAGTGTCTGGGTGTCGACGTTACTAACACCGGCTTGGGGGAAGCGACGAGGCGCATCAAAGCAGGTAATGAAGCTACTGCGTTTAGTTTTCCGGGTGGTGTGATCGAGTTTGGGAGATCACCGCTTCCAGTGGATCATGGCATTGCGGAAGACCGTCGAGGGACTTACGAAGTCGAAAACCTCTGGGCGCTTGATAGCCTCGCGACTTCCGCCATGAACGCTGGAGTGGAGCCGACCAACTGGCAACAGCTTGTAGTGGCTGCGCGCGAGAGATTTCCCAGACTGCACATTCCCAATAGTCTCTATGAGAATAGTGTACTTGCCAAGGAACCCTTTGAGGCACCGATACGGGACCGAGCAATGGCACTCTTCAAACACCTTGATGACTATATGGCCGGGCGTATGCCTGATGGCTCAGAAGGCCCCAACGCTCGCGCTATTGTCGATCAGTTCTTCACTGGGGATAGAGCTCTATTCTCGGGGGAATCACCTACAAATAAACGCACATTCAAGCAAGAGATGACCTTTCCCGATCCGGACGATGCAAGCAAGGAGATATTTGCACACTGGCATGGGAAAATCAGCCACCGCTATTTCCGATTGCATTTCGAATGGCCGGTTGCAGTCGATGCAACGAGGCTGAAAATCCTCTATCTGGGGCCCAAGATCACGAAGGACTGACCCCCTTACAGCCATTTCGATCTGGCAGGCCGCGAACGAGGCCGCCACCGGGGAGCTCGCCACGCTGCGCGCCGAGGCGCGGCAATCCATCGAGGTAACCCAGGCGGCGCTGGCGGCGGAGCGGCAGGCGCACGCCGCGACCCAGGCCTGGCTCGAGGCCGGCCGCACGGAACTGGAGGCGGGCCGGCGGCAGCTGGAGGCATTGCGCACCCAATTCTCGACGGTGCTGGAGCGGGCGCGCGAGCAGGTGACCATTGCCCAGGAACGCGCGGCAGAAGAGCGAGCGCGCGACGGAGGAGTTGCGCACAGAACTGGCGGCGGCGCGCCACGAGGCGCGCGACGCCGCGGTGGCGCAGGCCGCGGCGCTGGCCGACCGGCTCGCGGCCACCGAGCAGGCGCAGCGCCAGTCAGCCGGCGACCTGGACACCGGTGCAGGCGGCGCTGGCCGCAGCACGGGGCCGGGCCGAGCGCGCCGAAGCCGAGGCGGCGCTCGCGCGCCAGCTGCTGGCAGAATTGCGCCTGGCGCCGCGCGAGCGCGACTGCGGGGTTGGACGGCGGCGCAAGACCGGCGGCGCGCGGCGCCGACCACGACGGAAGCACAGGGCGAAGAGCAGGGGGCGCCGGCGCGGCCCGGCCACCCGGATGACGGCAGCGACAGTACCGATAGCAGCGATGACCACGAAAACTGAGCGGGCGGAGGCGATCTGCTGGATCCAGGCGCAGATGGCCGACTACGGCTTGACCATGGAGGAACTGGGGGCGGCGGGGTGCTTTGATCCGCCGCCGCCCCCTCCGTCCCCTGCGGCGGCGCCGGTCTGCTACCGCAACGCGGAAGGGCTGACCTGGGACGGGCAGGGCGAGATGCCGTCGTGGCTAAAGCGGGCGGTCAATGCCGGGCAGAGCGTGGAGTTTTTCCGGGTAGGATAAGGCGCGCCTCTTGTTGATGCGGTTAGACAGCACGAAGCTCAACGCCATGATCGAGGAGGGGGAGCGCTTGATCAACCCAGACGAAATACACGCGCCCGGGTCGGGCGACGAGCTTGTTTATCCGCCCGCATTGACGTTGCATGGCGGTACCGAAGCGATGCTGACTTTCGCCCTGGACGGCATGGGCGTCCTGCGCCACGTCGATGCGGTACCAAACGGCAAGCAATGTGGTTGCGTCTGCCCCGCCTGCAACGAGCCACTGATCGCCCGCCATGGGGCCGTGCGGGCTCACTCGTTCGCGCACGACTCCGGTGCGGAATGTCGGTGGGCACACGAGACTGTGCTTCATCACCTGGCCAAGGTACTGATTGCACAACGAGGGGAGTTTGCGGTACCGGGCGTTGACGTGGTGGTTGAGCGCCAGGGCCCGGTGATTCCGATTCGGGCCAGGGGATCACTGCCGGGACGGACTATCTATCCGCAATCGGTCGCCTTGGAGCACTTGCTCTTTGACGTGCGGCCCGACGTGGTGATCACCTATGGTGACCGGCTGCTGCTCGTCGAGATTGCCGTGACCCATAAGGTTGGGCAGTCGAAGCTCGCCCGCCTGCAAGAACTCGGTCATGCCGCGGTCGAGATCGATCTGAGTCGCCAGCGACCGTCGACGGTTGGCGAACTGGCGGCGGTGCTATTCCGGAATGATCCTCGCAAGAAGTGGCTGGTGAATCGAAAGCAGGACGAGCTCCGCGCACGTCTGGAAGCCCAATGCGAAGCAGATTATCAGAAGCACCTCGAGGAGACGCGGGCTTTCGAGGCAAGAGTCGCAGCGTGGCGGTCCAAAGAAGACTGTGTTGCCAATAGCTTCAAGGAGCAGACTGCCGAGCCGCTGCGCGTAGCAGAACCATCATTGGCAGCGCGTACCTCTTTGCCGGGCGTGCGGTACGCGGTTAGCGGAGGCGCGCTCGTCTTGTACAACGGGGCTGACAATTGTCTCCGGATCGCTATCGAGGGACAGCCGGAGGCGTTACGCGATGCCGTTGAACAGTTGAGCTTTGGTTCCGACGCAGTCGGCTATGCCATGACGAAATCGGCATGGGCTCGCCTGATGAGCGAGCAAGGTCATCGGTTTGGCACCATTACCAACGACTATGAACCACCCAGTGAGGGGACGGCGTGAATGAGATGCCAGTGGCATAGGGCTTCGTCGGCGAGGTTAAGGTCATAATCCTTGGTCTGGCCCGCCAAGGGCCCAACGTGCATGCGGTGGGCCTTGTGGCCTGTTCGGGCACGCCGCAGTCCTAGTCATTCACCAACAGCTCCGGGGAGTGTTCCGCGGGTGGGGGCCCGGCGTGATGAAGTCATAGACCAACGCCTGACCACGACGCCGCGCTGCAGGCTGACCTGGCCGCTGATGTGGCGGAACTGCGCAGCCGCTTTCCCGAGACCCGCGCGCTGTACCGCGAGGTCTGCGGGCTGCTGTTCTTCCGTTATGGCGTCACGCCCACCGCCAACAAGCCCTACAGCCTGGTACGCAAGGGCAGCATGGGCACGCCGGCCGAGGTGCTGCAGGCGTTCTGGCAGGAGCTGCGCGGGCGCACGCGCGTGACCATCGACCACCCCGACCTGCCGGATGCATTGAAGGACATCGCGGCCGGGGCGGTCCGGACCATCTGGCAGGCGGCCAACGAGGCCGCCACCGGGGAGCTCGCCACGCTGCGCGCCGAGGCGCGCGCGGCCGCCAGCGCCGCCGAGGCCGAGCGCGCCGCGGCGCGGCAATCCATCGAGGAAACCCAGGCGGCACTGGCCGCCGAGCGGCAGGCGCACGCCGCGACGCAGGCCCGGCTCGACGCGGGCCGCGCCGAACTGGAGGTTGGCCGGCGTCAGCTGGAGGCATTGCGCACCCAATTCTCGACCGAGCTCGAGCGCGCCCGCGAACAGGTGGCCATCGCGCAGGAACGGGCCGAGGCCAGCGAGCGGCGCGCGTTGCGCGCGAACTGGACCAGGAGCGCCGCACGGCAGAAGAGCGAGCGCGCGGCCGAAGACCTGCGTACGGAACTGGCAGCGGCGCGCCACGAGGCGCGCGACGCCGCGGTGGCGCAGGCCGAGGCCCGCGCCCGGCTCGAGGCCCAGGCCGCGGCGCTCACCGACCGGCTCGCGGCCGCCGAGCAGGCGCAGCGCCAGTCAGCCGGCGAGCGGGACACCGTGCAGGCGAAACTGGCCGCGGTGCAGCGCCGGGCCGAGCGCGCCGAAGCCGAAGCGGCGCTCGCGCGCCAGCTGCTGGCAGAATTGCGCCCGGCGCCGCGCGAGCGCGACGGCGGTGGGGGACGGCGGCGCAAGACCGGCGGCCCGGCGCCGACCGCGCCGGAAGCCCAGAACGAAGAGCAGGGGGCGCCGGCGCGGCCCGGCCACCCGGATGACGGTAACGACAGCAGCGACGGCAACGATGGCAACGAACACTGAGCGGGCGGCCGCGATCCGCTGGATCCAGGCGCAGATGGCCGACTATGGGCTGACCCTGGAGGCACTGCAGGCGGCGGGGTGCTTTGAACCGCCGCCGCCCCCTCCGCCACCTGCGGCGCCGCCGGTCTGCTACCGCAATGCCGAAGGGCTGACCTGGGACGGGCAGGGCGAGATGCCGTCGTGGCTCAAGCGGGCGGTCAATGCCGGGCAGAGCGTGGAGTTTTTCAGGGTCGGATAAGAGCCATCAAGGACAAAGCTGGGTACCGGAGTGCTGAAATATTTCAGCAAAATCAGAGGCTTGCCCAGGATGTGGCGGCTTTTTACGAATCCCGGGCGACCCTCAAGTACGCAACCGGTCGTTTTCGGACAGTCGTTCCCCCGTCACGTCAGGATCGTTGGGACAAGCATAAGCAGGCGGTATGGGCTCGATACCGCAGAAGGCAATGCTTAGGGCAATGGCGTGTCGTGATGTATCCTCTTGAACTTTATCGACATTCTTAGGGTACCGGCGATGGGGGGGAGTCTTTCTACGGATGACGTACTGACAGTTTCGGAAGTGGCTGAGTACCTCAAAGTCAACGAACGCACCGTCTATCGCCTCGCTGCGGCAAAGAAGATCCCGGCATTCAAGGTCGGGACCGCCTGGCGATTTAAGCGCGCGGAGCTGGATGCCTGGATTACGGCTCAGAGCCAGCCCCCAACAAAAGAGTAACGCCCGTGATTACTGCCTATCACGCCAAGTACTTCGCCAGCGAGCTGAGCCGCCGCTACTCCGCGGCGGACTCTGAGAAGCTCGCCGGAACGCTTCTTGACGCCCAGGTCGACCTTAACCCGCACCAGCTCGAGGCGGCGCTTTTCGCGTTCAGGTCCCCCCTCTCGAAGGGCGCGATTCTTGCGGACGAAGTCGGCCTTGGAAAAACAATAGAAGCGGGGCTCGTGCTTGCCCAGAAATGGGCAGAAGGCAAGCGACGGATCTTAATCGTAACGCCCGCGAATCTTCGCAAGCAGTGGACGCAGGAGATGGCGGAAAAGTTCTTCCTGCCTACAGTGATCCTCGAGGCAAAGAACTACCTTCAGCTCCAAAAGTCCGGGGTACGACGCCCGTTCGAGCAGCCTTCGATGGTGGTCTGTTCATACCAGTTCGCAGCGAAGCACGCCGAGGAACTAATGACGACCCGGTGGGACTTGGTGATCATGGACGAGGCCCACCGACTTCGGAATGTCTACCGACCCGACAACAAGATCGGCAATACCCTGAAGCGGGCATTGGCTAACGCACCGAAGCTCCTGCTCACCGCGACTCCGCTCCAGAACTCTCTCCTCGAGCTTTATGGACTTGTGAGCATCATTGACGACTACGCCTTCGGCGACGCAAGGAGCTTCAGGACTCAGTTTGCCCGGCTTAACGGCGACGGGAATTTCAACGAGCTGAAGGCGAGGCTTAAGCCCGTCTGCCACCGTACTCTCCGCCGGCAGGTACTCGAGTACATCCGGTACACGAACCGGATTCCGATCACAGAGGAGTTCGTCCCGTCCGACGTCGAACACACCCTCTACGAGATGGTTTCAGACTACCTACGGCGCCCCTCCCTATACGCTCTTCCGAGTTCGCAGCGACAACTGATGACGCTGATCCTCCGCAAGCTGCTCGCGTCGTCGACCTTCGCCATTGCTGGCGCCTTGGAGTCCCTCGCCAACAAACTCCGCAAACAGCTCCCTGGCAACGCGTCCGCCGCCCGGTCCGGCGACGGCATTGAGGACGACTTCGAGGAGTTCGAGGAATATGCCGACGAATGGGGTGCGGACGCCCAGCCAGAACCGCTTACCGCGGAAGACGTGGCATCAATTGACGAGGAGATAGCGTCGCTCGAGGAGTTTCGGGCCCTCGCGGTCTCAATCTCGGAGAATGCGAAGGGCATGGCGCTTCTGAAAGCGCTCCGCGCAGGCTTCGAGAAAGCTAGAGAGCTCGGGGCGGCCGAGAAGACCATCGTTTTCACGGAGTCGCGGCGAACGCAGGACTACCTGGTGTGCCTGCTTACGGAGAATGGGTACGCCGGTAAGCTGGTGCTGTTCAACGGGTCGAACTCCGACAAGAAGTCGAAAGCCATCTATGCCGAATGGGTGGAGGCGAATAAAGGGACTGACAAGGTCACCGGCTCCCGCACCGCTGACATTCGTGCAGCGCTTGTGGACTATTTCCGCGATCACGCGACAGTCATGATCGCGACGGAGGCAGCGGCCGAAGGCATCAACCTACAGTTCTGCTCGATGGTGGTGAACTACGACCTCCCTTGGAACCCTCAGCGGATTGAGCAGCGAATCGGCCGATGTCACCGGTACGGGCAGCGTTACGACGTCGTAGTGGTCAATTTTCTGAACAGGAAGAACGAAGCCGACCGGCGGGTCTTTGAGCTCCTCTCTGAGAAGTTTCGGCTGTTCTCCGGCGTCTTCGGTGCAAGCGACGAGGTTCTCGGCGCAATTGAATCGGGAGTCGAATTCGAGAAGCGCATCGTCGCTATCTACCAGAACTGCCGTACCCCCGCGGAGATCGAAGGCAATTTCCGACAGCTCCAGGAAGAAATGGATGCGCACATCATCTCGACGATGGAGGACACACGGCAGAAGCTCCTCGAGAACTTCGACGCGGAGGTCCATGACCGCCTGAGGGTCAACTTGGACGAAAGCCGGTCTTACATCAATAGGCATGAATCGATGCTCTGGGCGCTAACGCGCCGCGAGCTCGAGGACAAGGCTGACTTCGACGCGGAAGAGCTCCGTTTCCGGCTTCTGGCCAACCCATTTCCAGAGCAAGAGATCCCCGTCGGCGCATATGCACTCGCAAAGGACCCGGGGAAAGCACACCGGTACCGGATCGGGCATCCGTTGGCCCAGGCGGTGATTGCCTCCGCGGCCGGGCGCCCCCTTCCTGAGGCCACGATCGAGTTCGTCTATTCGGACCAAGCGAGGAAAGCGGCCAGCATCGAGCCTTTTGTCGGGATGTCCGGCTACCTCCTCGCGACGAAGCTATCAATCTATGGGGCGGACGCCCAAGACCATATCATCTTGACGGCCATGACTGACGGCGGATTGGCTGTCCCGGAAGACACAGTCCGAAGGTTTCTTGAAATCCCCGCGGAGATCGTCCGAACCGTAGAGATCGACGGCGACGCAACGGTTCGCGACGCTGCCAATCGCCGGAAGAATGAGATCCTCGAAGGGCTCGCGGCCCAGCAGGCGGTCTGGTTCGATGAGGAAATGGAGAAGCTCAACGGCTGGGCAGAGGACAAGCGCCGAGGGCTCAAGGCGGAGCTCAAGGACTATGACGACCGGATCAACGAGCTCAAGAAGCAGGCGCGCTGTGCCCCGACGCTTCCTGAGAAGCTCGAGGTCCAGAAGAAACTGCGAGACCTCGACAAGAAGCGCGACGAAGCCTGGCGCGAATATGACGGTGCTGCCAAAGACGTCGAGTGGCACAAGGACGAACTTCTCGACCAAATCGAGGATCAGCTCCGGCAGACGGCGGCGGAAGAGGTCCTTTTCTGCGTGCGTTGGACGGTCAGGTGATCCGCCCTCCGAATTGAAGA